>NZ_UAPU01000007.1:0-225000 GCF_900445255.1 Anaerobiospirillum thomasii | reverse complement strand
CGGGTAGAGGATACCAAGGCGCTTGGGAGAACCCGGGTGAAGGAACTAGGCAAAAATGTACCGTAACTTCGGGAGAAGGTACGCTGTGAGCGGTGCAATCTGCACAGATGAAGCTGCACACAGCCGCAGATAAATGGTGGCTGGGACTGTTTAACAAAAACACAGCACTCTGCGAACCTGAAAGGGGAAGTATAGGGTGTGACACCTGCCCGGTGCCGGAAGGTTAAATGATGGGGTCAGACGCAAGTTGAAGCCCTTGAGTGAAGCCCCGGTAAACGGCGGCCGTAACTATAACGGTCCTAAGGTAGCGAAATTCCTTGTCGGGCAAGTTCCGACCTGCACGAATGGTGTAACCATGGCCACGCTGTCTCCACCCGGGACCCAGTGAAACCGAAATCGCTGTGAAGATGCAGTGTACCCGCGGCTAGACGGAAAGACCCCGTGAACCTTTACTGCAGCTTGACACTGAACCTTGAACCTGTTTGTGCAGGATAGGCGGGAGACATTGAAGTAGAAGCGCCAGCTTTTATGGAGTCAACCTTGAAATACCGCCCTGACATGTTTGAGGTTCTAACTAAGTACAACACATACGAGGACAGTGTCTGGTAGGCAGTTTGACTGGGGCGGTCTCCTCCCAAAGGGTAACGGAGGAGCACGAAGGTCAGCTGATCACGGTCGGACATCGTGAGGTCAGTGCAATGGCATAAGCTGGCTTGACTGCGAGAGGCACATCTCGAGCAGGTGCGAAAGCAGGTCATAGTGATCCGGTGGTTCCACATGGACGGGCCATCGCTCAACGGATAAAAGGTACTCTGGGGATAACAGGCTGATACCGCCCAAGAGTTCATATCGACGGCGGTGTTTGGCACCTCGATGTCGGCTCATCACATCCTGGGGCTGAAGTTGGTCCCAAGGGTATGGCTGTTCGCCATTTAAAGTGGTACGCGAGCTGGGTTCAAAACGTCGTGAGACAGTTTGGTCCCTATCTACCGCGGGCGTTGGATGATTGAGGGGGATTGCTCCTAGTACGAGAGGACCGGAGTGAACGCGCCTCTGGTTTACGGGTTGTCATGCCAATGGCACGGCCCGGCAGCCAAGCGCGGAACTGATAACCGCTGAAAGCATCTAAGCGGGAAGCAGGCCCCAAGATGAGTCATCCCTGAGCATTAAGCTCCTAAAGGTTCGTTGCAGACTACGACGTTGATAGGCTGGATGTGGAAGCGCAGTGATGTGTGAAGCTTGCCAGTACTAATTAACCGTGAGGCTTGGCCATACAACCCCGGAGGGCATGGACATTTAAAGACCTCTTTATACTCAAGAGTTAAAAATCAGTTTGTTATAAGTTTTTTACAGAATTTGTCTGGCGACCATAGTGCTGTAGAACCACCTGTTCCCTTTCCGAACACAGAAGTGAAATGCAGTTGCGCCGATGGTAGTGCAACGTACGATTGTGCGAGAGTAGGTCATCGCCAGGCTCACCTTTTAAAAGAAGCCATCTCATCCGAGGTGACTTTTTTTGCTATTGGCACATATATAATTTCATCCTTCCATTTCCAACAATTAAGATCTGACTCTCTGAACTTTGCCTTTTGGGATCTATTGCTTATTTTTAAAACTTTGTAAATTTATATCAAATATTTTAAATAACAGGTTAAATTACCAATTTGTGTAGCCGATAATACATATACTAATACTATTATATTTTAAAGAGAGAAAAAATATGGCCCTGTTTGTTAATACCAATATTTCTTCAATCAATGGTCACCGCAATTTGACCAATGCCACCAATAATCTTAATACAACCTATCAGAGATTATCATCTGGTCTGCGTATCAACTCAGCTAAGGATGATGCAGCTGGCCTGCAGATTTCTGATCGTTTAACAGCACAGATCAACGGCTTAAATCAGGGTAACCGCAATACAAATGACGGCATAGCTCTTGCTCAGACCATGGAAGGTGCCATGGATGAGATGACAAATATGCTGCAGCGTATTCGTACCTTAGCAGTTCAGTCATCAAACGGAACCAATAATGCAAAGGATCGTGATGCTATTCAGCAGGAAGTTACTCAACTGTCAAACGAGATTACCCGTATTGCAGAGCAGACAAAATTTGGTGGTAACACTATTTTAAATGGTAGTGGAGCCGGTAGTATTGTAGCGTCTGGCGGTGTTATAACAATTCAGGTAGGAGCCTACAAAGGTGATACTCTGCAGATGACAGGATTTAGTGTTGGATTTACTTTAAGTAAGTTTGCATCTACAGCTGTTGGAGCAGCAAATCTTACCGCTGACAACCATGGTTTTGATAAGACACAATTTGTTGTGACTTCACAGTCTCATGCAGCCGCTGCTATTACTACAATTGATTCAGTCATTGCAGGCATTGATAAGCATCGCGCTCACTTAGGCGCTATGCAGAACCGTATGGAATCATCAATCCGTAATCAGTCAAATGTTTCTATGAACGTATCTGATGCCCGTGCCCGTATCCGTGATACAGATTTTGCTGAAGAGTCTGCCAAGCTCTCACAGCAGACCATCATTCAGCAGGCAGCAGCTTCCATGCTGACACAGGCCAACTCAAGACCGCAGCTGGCTTTATCACTGCTACGCTAGTTTCTGTTAAAGGGAGCCAGTCTCCCTTTTTTAACTCTTAAACTAATGCCGAGATCATCTGATTTGAGGTATAAAAAAAGGCAGGAAATACTTTTCTAAATCCTGCCTTTTCTTGTATTAAAATTTTGCTCTAATCTTTAATTCTGATTAAAAGATTGGCAAGAATTGCAGTAATACCGCCAGTTGTAATACCTGATGCAAAAATTCCCTTAATCATATCAGGCATGTGATTTAAGATATCAGGCACCAGTTCCACACTAAGGCCAAAAGAGAAGCTAAGACCCATAACGAGCATAGCCTTTCTGTTTATATTCTGATGGGAAATAATCTTGATACCAGAGGCTGCAACTGTTCCAAACATAAGCAGTGTAGCACCGCCAAGCACAGGCTCTGGCATAAGAGAGAACACAAGACCTACAGCAGGGAAGAGACCTAAAAGCAGTAAGAACAATGCAATAAAATAACCTACATAGCGGCTTGCAACACCTGTAAGCTGAATCATGCCGTTATTCTGGGCAAAGATTGAGTTTGGAAAGGAGTTGAGACAACCTGCTACCATTGAGTTAAAGCCGTCAGCTAAAATACCGCCTGATGCTCTTTTATGAAACTTCTCACCCTCAAGCGGCTGACCTGAGATCAAAGAGTTTGCTGTAACATCGCCATAGGCTTCAATAGCTGTAATGAGATAGACAATACCTAAAGCAAAGATTGCAGAGAACTCAAAGTCAATACCATATTTAAATGGAACAGGTACATTAAGACCGCCATAGGTATCAACAGCTGAGAAATTCACCAGACCTAAAACCCATGAGACAAAATAGCCTGATGCAATACCAAGCACAATTGAGCTCATGCGAAGGTATTTATTTGAGCTTCTGTTAAAGAATAGAATAATGCCAACCACCATGCCGGCAAGGGCCAGGTTCTTTAAAGAGCCAAAGGAACCATCCTGCATGGCATTAAAACCACCACCGCAGGCAATAACACCAACCTTGATGAGGCTCAGACCTATCATGGTTACAACAATGCCTGAGACTAAAGGTGTAATAATACGTCTTGTATATTTTAAAAGACGTGAAAGCACCATCTCAACGGCAGAGCCAGCAATGGTGGCTCCGAAGATAACAGACAGACCGCCGGTCATGCCAGCTGCAATAATAGGAGATATAAAGGAAAAGCTTGTACCCTGAATACACAAAAGTCCACAGCCTATAGGACCAACCCTGCGACACTGAATGAAGGTTGATATACCAGAGGCAAACAGAGCCATAGATACTAAAAAGCCTGTGGTCTCAAGATCAAGCTTCAAGGATCCTGCAATAATAAGAGGAGGGGTAATGATGGCTACGAAAATAGCCAGCAGATGCTGAATGGCAGCAAAGAGCGTATCTCTTAAAGGAGGTACATCATCAAGTCCATAGATAAGATCGCTTTTATCTCTCTTTTCATCAACCTCAAGCTTGGAGTCAGGATTTAATTTAATGTGTGACATTATTATTCTCTTATGGTGATCTGACAGTTATCAAGGCTGTCAATAATGGCAAGGGACTCTACATGTATATTCTTCTCACGCAGATAGTCACCTCCATGCTGGAAAGACTTTTCAATTAAAAAGCCCATACCTACAAGTGAAGCTCCTGCCATATCGATAAGATCAATAATACCGCGGGCGGCATTGCCATTGGCCAGGAAGTCATCAACAAAGAGCACTTTATCGCCTTTGCATAAAAACTCTGAGCTGACACAGACCTGATAGGCACGCTGCTTGGTAAATGAATACACCTCGGTCACCAGCATATTTTCCATGGTGGAAGGCTTTTTCTTTTTGGCAAAAACCACAGGTACGTTGAGCAGCAGACCTAGCACCACGGCAGGGGCTATGCCTGAGGCCTCAATGGTTAAAACCTTGGTGATCTCTTCATGGGCAAAACGCTTTACAAATTCAACACTCATATCCTTTAAAAGATTAGGATCAAGCTGATGATTGATAAAACCGTCTACCTTGAGAATACCGCCTTCAAGACTTTTACCTTCGGCTTTGATTTTTTCTACAAGAGGAATAAAAGGAGCGCTTGTGTGGGCCATAATTTTATTTCCGGAAAGATTGTAAGAAGCTGGAAACAGACAATTAGTATTATCCAGGTGAAAAATTTGTAGCATTTTACTCCTTTTGATGATACTGCGCATCAATTTATTATATAGGAGCAACATTTTACGCTCTATTTTGTCATTGCCTTAGTTTTACTGTAAAATTAGGAGCGTATTAAAGTAGGATGGCTTATGGATAAGAGATCTGGATTAAAACCTGCCTTTGATGACCTGAAAAAAGTTATAGAAGAGCTGTCAAATATGAAGTTTGATGAGGTCAAGACAACACCTGTTGATCTTAAAACTATGCGCGCAAGAGAAGCTGCTCTTGCCGCCAGGGAAATTGAAGAGCAGAAACGTTTAAAACGCAAAAACTGGATTAACACCATTCATAAAGAAGGACTGATTGACGGCCGTTATACCTTTGAGACCATTGTACGTGATGAACTTAACCGTCAGGCCATTGAAATGGCCAACAGCTTTTGCTATCTTGCAGCATCTGAGATGCCGCCATGTTTTTTAATACGCGGTGCCGAGGGTACAGGTAAAACTGTTATCTGCCATGCTATTGCCAACAAGTGGCTTGAATTGCACGGACATATAGTAAATATTGTCTCTATGGATGATATAAGGAAGTCCTGTCTGTACAATTCAAATGAGCTGCGCGAGGAACGCATCAGCCGTGACAGCAGATGGGAAGATCTGTGCTCATGCTCGCTTTTAATTATAGATGGTGTCTGTACCAACAGAGAGCAGCTCTCGCAGTTTGATCAGGATATATTAGGTAAACTTCTGCGTATACGCTATCAGCGCCGACTGCCGTTGGTGATTACCACGCAGATTATCTTTATGCAGCTACATGCCTCTATTGGTAATTTCTGCTATGAGTCTATAAAAGAATACTCGGTAATTGCAGCAGAGCTCTTTGGTGCATCACGCCGTCAGCCTATAGTAATCAACGGCAGAAGGCTAATGTAATGGCATCAGATCTGATTTTAGGTTTTGACTTTGGTTTAAACCATATAGGTGTGGCTATAGGAACACTGACTTTAAAACAGGCCAGTGCGCTCAAAGCGCTAAAGGCCAAAGACGGTATTGCTAAAAAGGATGAGCTTGATCGTCTGTTTGATGAATACAGGCCTGTGCATATTGTAGTTGGCATGCCGCTTAATATGGATGGAAGCATGCAGGATATGTCCTTTAGGGCGCGCAAATTCGGCAATCGTCTTGCAAACAACTATAAAGTCAGGGTTTTCTTTTTAGATGAGCGCTTGAGCTCATGTGAGGCCAAAGACATACTCTTTAGTGCTCATGGTTTTAAGGGGCTTAAGAAAAAGGACAATGTCGATGCAATGGCTGCAGCTGTAATTTTACAGTCTTACTTTGACAGTTTGTGATTATTATGACAAAAGAACAGAAAATAAAAGATATTCTTCTAAAGCTTGAGCTGGAGTTAAAAGACAGAGATATGTGGGGAGGCGATGAGAGACGACCTCATGAGAGTGCTTTAAATTCCAAAGAGCCATTTTGCATTGACACACTTGAGTTTCATCAGTGGCTTGAATATATACTTATAAAAAAAATGCATCAGATTATAGATGATAAGCTGGAGCTGCCTGGCAGCGTGCAGATCTATCCTATGGCTGTTGAGTACTACAGAGGTCAGTGGGGTGAATACAGAAGCCTTATTGACATACTACGACAGTTTGATGAAATATTTGCCTAAATGGCATTAAATTTGCATAAAAATACACAGTTTAATAAAGCAGTATAGTAACGAGATTATAACGTGGCATTACTTGACAGTATAAAAGCAAAAATGAAGGTTCCGCAGGCTGTTGCGGATCTCTATGGCAAAGCTCAGTCAAACCCTAAGGTTGCCAAAGGACTGGCTATTGGCTCCACCGCCTACAGAAGGGCCCGCATGTTAAAACTGGGTACACCGGTTTTAGTTTTAGCCTGTCTGTCGATGGTTACTCTGCCTATGCCACCGACACTGCTTGATATGCTTTTCTCCTTTAACATTGCACTGTCAATGGTTGTGCTTTTAGTGTCTATCTATGCTAAAAAGCCTCTTGATTTTGGCTCTTTTCCATCAGTTATTCTTTTAACCACCATTTTACGTCTGGCTCTGAACGTTGCCTCAACCCGTGTGATTCTGTTGCACGGTCAGGATGGTACAGCAGCTGCAGGTAAAGTTATTGAATCCTTTGGTCATGTGGTAATGGGAGGCAGCTACACTGTAGGTATCATAGTCTTCTCCATTCTCGTTATTATCAACTTCGTGGTAGTAACCAAAGGTGCCGGCCGTATTTCTGAAGTGTCTGCAAGATTTACTCTCGATGCTATGCCTGGCAAACAGATGGCTATCGACGCAGATCTTAATGCAGGTTTAATCAATCAGGAGCAGGCCAAGGCCCGCCGTGCCGAGGTAACTCGTGAGGCTGACTTCTACGGCTCCATGGACGGTGCTTCAAAGTTCGTAAAGGGCGACGCCATTGCCGGTATTTTAATTCTCTTTATTAATATCATCGGTGGCATCATCATAGGCAGCGTGCAGCATGGTCTGCCTGTTTCAGAGTCAGCAAGAATTTATACCATCCTATCCATCGGTGACGGTCTTGTAGCTCAGATTCCTGCTCTGCTCTTATCAGTAGCTGCAGCTATTATCGTAACTCGTCAGACCGGTACTGAAAAGGAAATGGGTCAGCAGGTTGTAGCCGAGCTTTCAGCCGAGCCTAAGACACTGTACATTGTATCTTTTGTACTCTTTGTCATGGGTATAGTGCCAGGCATGCCAACCTTTGCCTTTTTAACTTTATCCGCAGTCTGCGGTCTTATAGGTCTGTTTATAAAACGCCGTCAGGAAAAAGCCAAGGAATCAGAGTCTACTGCCGAGATTGTGCCTACAGAGCCAAGTCCAGATCTAAAGGAGCTCTCATGGGATGATGTTTCTGAGGTTGACGTCATCGGCCTTGAGGTGGGCTACAGACTTATTCCTATGGTTGACAAGGGTCAGAGCGGCGAGCTTCTATCCCGTGTTAAAGGTGTGCGTAAGAAGCTCTCTCAGGATTTGGGCTTTTTGATTCCACCTGTACATATTCGTGACAATCTTGATTTAGGTCCTAACTATTATCGTATTACCCTTATGGGTGTTACCTTTGGTGAGGCTGAGATTCAGCCTGACAGAGATATGGCCATCAATCCAGGGCAGGTATTTGGTGATATTGCAGGTATCAAGACACAGGATCCAGCCTTTGGTCTTGAGGCTGTATGGATTGCAAAACAGGACAATGACAGAGCGCTGGGCCTTGGCTATACAGTAGTTGATTGCTCTACAGTTATTGCAACCCACCTATCACAGGTGCTGGCCAACAACTGTGCCTCACTTTTAGGTCAGGAAGAGGTACAGAATATTCTCGATATTGTGGCCAAGAGTCAGCCTAAGCTTGTAAACGGTCTGATTCCAGGTGTGGTAAGCCTTGGTCTTTTAACCAAGATTATGCAGAATCTGCTCAACGAGGGTGTACCTGTACGCGATATGCGTACCATACTTGAAACCCTGGTTGAATACGGTCCTAAGAGTCAGGATCCTGAAGTGCTTACAGCGGCCTGCCGTATTGGTCTGCGCCGTCTTATCATTCAGGATATTGCAGGTGGCGAGATGGTTATTCCTGTTATTACTCTGGCTCCTGATCTTGAGCGTGTACTGCACAAGTCACTTGAGACCGGCGGAGCCGAGGGTGTGGGTATAGAGCCAGGACTTGCAGATAGAATGCAGCACTCACTTGCCGAGGCTACAGAGAATCAGGAGCTTGCTGGTGAGCCTGCCATTCTGCTGACATCTGGTATATTGCGTCAGACTCTCTCGCGCTTTGTTAAAAATACTATACCTGGTCTTAGAGTGCTGTCCTATCAGGAAATTCCTGATGACAAACAGATTAAGATTGTATCGGTTATCGGTAATAATCAGAATCAGGGTCAGATTAGCCAGTAGAGCGCAGTTGATAATAATTTAAAGTTGGAAAGTCGTATTATCAAGCGCGCTCAAAATAATGTATAATTGACGGATTGACAGGCCTTTGCCATATTTTTAGATTTAAATTAATGTTTTTTAAATAAAAATATAATATTATAAATATGGAAGCATGTTTTTTTACTCTTTGTTAAAGATGCTAAGGTCTGTATAAGTCTACTGTTGCATCATCAATTAAGTGCATAAAAAGAGGTTGTATGAAATTAAAACGCTTTGTTGCCAAGGATATGCGCGAGGCCCTTGTTAAGATTAAAGATGAGCTGGGCCCTGATGCAGTCATCATGTCTAACAAACGTATTGATGATGGTGTAGAGATTGTTGCAGGTGTATCAACTATCAATGACAGCCTGACTCAGAAGGTAAAGCAGGTACAGAGAAATGATATGCTCAAGGACAGAGAAAGTCTTGAGCAGATCCTTAAAATGGCCAAAGCCAGACGAGAAAGCAGAAAGGTTCTGGCTGATGACAGCGTCTCTATATCTAGTGCAGGTGCTACACGTGCCTTGGACGACATCAATGCCTCACTTGAGAGTTTAAAGAATGCAAGACAGCAGGATGTAAGTGAAGAGGATAATTCACTTGATGCATTTTTAGATTCTGTACGCAATGCACCTAATGTTAAAAACGATAGAACAGACAAATTTGCCAATTCTCTTGTAGAAATACTTGAGCGTCAGCAAAATGACGCCAAAAAAACAGCAGATGGGGCCGCAAGTCAAAAAACAGTTGCAGGATCTCCATTTCAGGAGCCTCCTCCTTCTTTGTCTGAAAATTCAGAATTTGATTCTCTGTTTAAAAAGTCACGTACCAAGCTTGAAAAAGAGCAGCATGAAAATGAAAGTGGCATTGATACCTACAGAGACAAGAACCCTCAGATTGACGACACCAATATTCAGGCTGTAGCTGAGGAAGTTCAGGTTATCAGAAAGCTTCTGCAGTTTGAGCTTGCAGGTTTGATGCAAGAGAGCAGAAACCGTCAGGAGCCGGTACGTGCTATGATTGAGAGACTGCTGGTCTCTGCAGGCTTTGATCAGGATCTGTCATCAGAGCTTGTATCTAAGGTCAGTGTGGACGCCTCATTCAATTTTGCCTGGCGCGAGCTTTCAGATATTTTAGAGAAAAAGATTATTGTCGGTAATGATGAAATAGTAAAGCAGGGTGGAGTTGTGTCCCTGATAGGCCCTGCAGGTGTGGGGAAAACCACTACACTTGCAAAAATCGCAGCCCGATTTGTGATGCGCTATGGGCCAGACAGACTTGCTATTGTGACAGCAGATCATTATCGTATTGGCGCCTTTGAGCAGGTTAAGACCTATGGCCGTATTATGGGCTGCGCCGCTTTTGCTGTTAAGTCATTAAATGAATTACCTGAGATTTTATACACTTTAAGAGATAAATCTCTGGTGCTTGTTGATACAGCAGGTGTTGGACTTAAAGATGAACGTTTTGGCACGCAAATTGCTCAGCTGAAGATGCAGTCCAGTTTAAAGCTAAAGCACTATCTGGTGTTGCCGGCAACTGCTCACAGACGAGTATTGACACAGGCTTATAATCATTTTTCGCCAATAGGTATCAGTGGACTGATATTGACCAAGGTGGATGAGTCGCAGAGTCTTGGAGATGCGATATCGCTCTCTATTAAACAGAAACTGCCTTTGACCTATGCGACTGATGGACAGAGAGTTCCTGAGGATCTCTTTGTTCCAAAATCACACCTCATGGCGATTAAGGCTTTATCATACGTTGAAGATGATGTGGCAAAACAGATTTTCAGGCAGTAAGATTGTACTTAAGGATATTAAATGCACAAAGATAACAGAAACCGTCAGGTTAAAGTAATTACAGTTACCGGAGGCAAGGGAGGCGTAGGTAAATCCTCAGTTTCTTTAAATCTTGCCGTATCTCTATGTCAGATGGGTAAGCATGTAATGCTCTTTGACGCTGATCTGGGCCTGGCAAACATCGATGTTATGCTTGGCCTTAGAGTAGATAAGAATCTGGTTCACGTATTAGATGGACAGTGCGAATTAAAGGATATCATTAAAGATGGTCCAGATGGCCTGCGTATTGTACCTGCGGCCTCAGGATTAAGACGCATGGCTGAGCTTACTGTCGATGAGCATGCCGGTCTTATACGTGCATTTTCCTCGCTTGAGGAGCCAATTGATTTTCTGATCGTTGATACTGCTGCCGGAATTTCAGATATGGTGCTCTCATTCTGCCGTGCCTCACAGGATGTGCTCATGGTGGTATGCAACGAGCCTACCTCTGTTGCTGACGCCTATGCTCAGATGAAGGTGCTGGCCAACGATTATGAGGTTAACAAGTTCAAGATTATTGCCAATCAGGTTCACTCTCTTGAAGAGGGTAAAGTTATGTTCCAGAAGCTTGTAGCTGTAGCTGATAAGTTCCTCGATGTAACTTTAGAGCTTGTATCATGTATCCCATCAGATTTAAGTGTGCGCAAGGCTATCAAGCAAAGAGCAGCAGTGGTTGATGTATTCCCTCAGTCTCCTGCCGCACGTGCTTACAAGGCACTTGCCACCAGAGCACTGTCATGGCCGTTGCCTGAGATTGCAGGTGGTCATCTTGAGTTCTTTGTGGAGCATCTGATCATTAAAGGTGACCGACTTGTAATACAGGAAGATCCTGAAACTACTAAGGAAAAATCAGAGATTTTAAATGATCCATCTGTTACTGCTGATAATTAAAGCAAAATTTTGATACATATGCTAAAATAAAGAATGTATAAACAGATGTATAAATAAATTAAGATTATAAGCGGTTGATGGCAAGCTGTAATACTGGTGCGAGAATCTATCAGAGACAACAAAAATCTGATAGACACAAGCAGATAGAGCAATATGCACCTTTAGTTAAAAGAATTGCTCTGCATCTGAAGACCAGGCTTCCTGCATCAGTGGAACTTGATGATCTGATACAGGCAGGTATGTTGGGTCTGATGGATGCACTTAGCAATTATGAAGCAGGTCATGGTGCCGCCTTTGAAACATATGCAACCATAAGAATTCGTGGTTCTATGATTGATGAGATCCGTCATGCTGACTGGACGCCACGATCAGTACACCACAATTCAAGACAGATTACACAGGCAATTACTGTACTGTCCAACAGACTGGGCCGTCAGCCTAAAGATACTGAAATTGCCGCTGAATTAGATGTAAGTATTGATAAATATCATCAGATGCTTACTGATTCTGCCAATTCGCAGATTGTAGGTATCGAGGATCTTGGTGTTAGTGAGGATGTAATCACTACCACTGAAGGAGCAAAGGAAGATAAGATTTTTTCTGCTCTGGCTTCGGTTGAATTTAAAAAGGCTCTAGCCCGAGCGATAGCTGATCTCCCAGAAAGGGAGCAGCAGATTCTCTCACTGTATTATGATGAGGAATTAAACTTAAGAGAAATAGGCAAAGTTATGGAGATAAGCGAGTCACGTTGCTGTCAGATAATGTCTCAGTCGATGGCGCGTTTGCGTTCTGCCCTAAAAGAGTGGAATACATAAATTTGTCCTATTTTTTTTTAAAATATGTAATATAGGTTTGATCATAAAACTAATATTAGTGATACATTAGTACTATTAAAGTAACTTTTACTTTAAATTATGTACTGTATTGTTGATGTTTTGACAGTGCCGTAGAAGGGAGCTGTGCATAGAGCTCTAAGGAGATAATCTTGAATAAGAACATCAAGATTTTAATTGTAGATGACTTCTCTACAATGAGACGCATTATTAAAAACTTACTGCGCGATCTTGGTTATAACAATACACATGAGGCTGATGACGGTGCCACCGCACTGCCAATGCTTGAATCTGGAGATTACCAGTTTGTTGTAACTGACTGGAACATGCCTATAATGCAGGGCATCGACCTTTTAAAGGCAATTCGTGCTAATCCAAAATTAAAAGGTCTGCCTGTGCTTATGGTTACAGCTGAAGCAAAGCGCGAGCAGATTATTGAGGCAGCTAAGGCCGGTGTAAACGGATATATCGTAAAGCCTTTTACAGCTGCAACATTAAAAGAGAAACTGGATAAGATTTTTGAGCGTATAGACGGCCCTCAGGCTTAGACGAGGTTTGGCTTATGAGCGATAATGAATGGCAAATTGGTTCACCATTAATTTCCTTAGATGAAGCACGCGATCTGGTTATGCTGCTTGAAGCAGGAATGCAGGATGAAGCAGAAGATCAATTTGTAGCACTGGCCAAAAGAATAGATAAATCTGGCCGTGTAGAAGAAGTGTTCAATGAGGTAGGTAGTCTGACACGCGGTCTGCACAATGCTATTAGAAATTTTGTTGAAGACCCGAGAATTAATGTTATTGCCGGTGTTGAATTCCCAGATGCTTCTGAGAGATTGCTCTATATCATTGAGATGACGGATAAAGCTGCAACCAGAACATTAGATGCCATTGATTTATGTACTCCACTTGCCAACAAACTGAGTCAGGCCATTGAAAAATTAATGCCTGTCTGGACAAGACTTATGCATGGTCATATTGACAGATTTGAGTTCGTTAAACTCTGTCATGAGGTGGATGAGCTTCTCTCTGAAACCAAAGAGGATGCATCACTTCTTACTAAACAGCTTACTGAAATTCTGATGGCTCAGGATTATCAGGATCTTACAGGTCAGATGTTACAGAAGGTAATTGGACTTGTAGGCGAAGTTGAAGACAAGCTTGTTTACTTCCTTAAGGCTGTTGGCAAAAATCCTGCTACCAAGGAAGAGACCAAACAGACAATTGATGCTCAGGGTCCTGCTCTTCACAGTGATAAGAAAACAGAGGCTGTTGCCTCATCTCAAGACGAAGTTGATGATTTGTTAGCAAGCCTAGGATTTTAGGTAATGTAGTAAGGTAGAGCGATATGGATGAGGAAATTTTACAGGATTTCTTAGTAGAAGCTGGCGAAATTATTGAAAAGCTAAATGAACAGCTTGTTGAGATTGAAAAAACTCCAGATGACAAAGACCTTCTAAATGCCATTTTCAGAGGCTTTCATACAGTAAAAGGCGGTGCAGGCTTCCTCGAGCTCACCGAGCTTGTAGAAATCTGTCATGCTGCTGAGAACGTATTTGATATGCTGCGCAACGGCCATATCAAAATGTCTCCTGTTCTTATGGATGCCGTGTTGCAGTCATATGATGAGATTACAACATTATTCTCCCAGGTACAAAATAGAGAGCCTCTAACTCCAGCTCCACAGGAACTCATTGAAAGACTGCATAATCTTGCCGAGGGTAAGGAAATTGGAGACAGCGCCGCTGCTGCAGCTCCTGCACCTGCCCCTGAGCCAGAGCCAAAACCTGAGCCAGAGCCAAAACCTGAGCCAGTACCTGAACCTGAGGACTCAAGGAGCCATGAAGGCGACATTACTGCATCTGATTCAATTGATGATATTACAGAAGATGAATTTGAGGCTCTTTTAGATCAGCTTCACGGTAAAGGCCATGCTCCTGGCATGGAAGAGGAAGGCAGCAGTGATGCTACCGATGCTGATTTTGATGCTATGCTCTCGTCTGTAGGTTCAGACAAGGGTAAAAAATTATCTGTTGCAACTGAAGAGCAGTACAAAGCTAAGGCAGCACCTGCACCGCAGGAAGCAGCTCCTGCTCCTAAGGCAGAGCCTGCAGCTGCGGTTAAGACAGCCACACCTGCCACAGCTCCTGTAGCTAAAGCTCCAACACCTGCACCTGCAGCTCAGGCACAGCCTGCCAAGGCACCTGAGAAGAAATCAGCAGCTGCAGTTGCAGCCGAGTCTCTTGCCGAGAGCACTGTGCGTGTAGATACCAAGGTTCTAGATGAGATCATGAACATGGTCGGTGAGCTTGTGCTTGTAAGAAACAGACTGATTTCACTTGATTCACATCGTACAGATACTGATCAGGAAATGACCAAGGTTATTGCCAACCTTGATGTAGTAACAGGTGATCTGCAGGGCGCTGTAATGAAAACCCGCATGCAGCCAATCAAGAAGGTATTTGGCCGTTTCCCTCGCGTGGTTCGAGATCTGGCTCGTAAGCTCAATAAAAAGATTGAGCTTAGAATGGAAGGTGAGGATACAGAGCTTGACAAGAATCTGGTAGATGCTCTTGCAGATCCTATGGTGCACATGGTACGTAACTGCTGTGACCATGGTGTTGAATTGCCAGAGGAACGTCTGGCAAAGGGCAAGCCTGAGCTTGGTTCTATTGTACTCTCTGCTGCTCAGCAGGGTGATCATATTATGCTACGCATCACCGATGACGGTCAGGGTATGGATCCTGATAAGTTACGTCAGGTTGCTGTTAAAAAAGGCGTTATAGATGAAGAGGCCGCCAAGAGATTATCAGATCAGGAAGCTTTAAATCTGATCTTTGCTCCAGGCTTCTCCACCAACACTGTGGTAACTGATATTTCAGGTCGTGGCGTAGGCATGGATGTGGTAAAGACCAACATTGCCAAGCTCAACGGTTCAGTACGAGTACTCTCAGAGTATGGCAAGGGCTCAACCATTGAGATCAAGGTACCGCTGACACTTGCTATTTTACCTACACTTATGGTTTCAATTTCACAGCGTACCTATGCACTGCCATTGACATCAGTGTCAGAGATTTTCTATCTGCCGCTTGATTCCATGCGCAATGTTGACGGACAAAATACCATTGTTATCCGTGACAAGGCCGTTCCACTATTTTTCCTCAAGGAGTGGTTTGACAATGTACCGCACAGAGATTATCTAAAGGGCAAGGCCCATATTGTGCTCGTACAGGCTTCAGCCATTCAGCTGGTTGGCTTTGTTGTAGATGATCTCTTAGGTCAGGAAGAGGTAGTTATCAAGCCTCTTGACAGCGCTCTGCGTCATACACCGGGAATGGCAGGTGCCACCGTAACATCAGAAGGTGGCATAGCACTTATTCTTGATATACCGGGACTTATCAGAGCCTATGCACATAAGAATCATAACAGGTACTAATAAAGAATATTTTAATTAAGGAGACAAAATGTCTGTTCGTGTGTTGATAGTCGATGACTCTTCATTCTTTAGAAAGCGTCTGACAGAGATTATTTCTGCCGACAGCTCTCTTGAGGTCATTGGCGAGGCCAAGGATGGTAAAGAGGGTGTGGAGAAAACCATTTCCCTTCGTCCTGATGTCGTGACCATGGACGTCGAAATGCCTGTCATGGATGGCATCACTGCTGTCAAAGAGATCATGAGTAAGAGTCCAACTCCTATTTTAATGTTCTCCTCTTTGACATTTGAAGGCGCAAATTCCACATTCAAGGCTCTTGAAGCCGGTGCTGTGGATTTTATGCCAAAGAATTTTGATGATATTGCCCACAAGCGTGATACAGCACTGCAGGAGTTAAGAGCCAAAATCAAGGCTGTAGCTAAATCACGTGTGTCACGTCTTGGTGTGCGTCCTGTTGCAAGTGTAGCTGCCGCACCTGTAAGAACATCAACACTTGGACAGACAGCTACTGCTGCCCGTACCGCAGGCACCTTAGGCACTACAGCAAGATCTGCATCATCACTGTCAGGTGGACTGTCTGCAACTGCTGCCCGTCCTTCTATTACAACACCAAGAGCTCCGCTTGCCGGTGCCTCTGCACCTGCCACACGTGCTGTAGCCATGGGTGCAACAGCAGCTGAACGCGGATCAACAGAAATGGCTTATGAAAAAATTCAAAGCCAGCTGTCAGGTTCAAATCCTGGCCGTCCTGCCACAGCTATGCAGTTCACTTTTGGTAACCACAAGTGCAAGGACACAGTGTTTAAAAAGTCGGGCAAACGTCATGACATTATTGCCATCGGCTCTTCAACCGGCGGTCCTATTGCACTGCAGAGTGTTATTCCAAAGCTGCCATTGCTCAATGTACCTATTGTAATTGTGCAGCATATGCCAGGTTCATTTACTACCACTTTTGCCCAGAGACTTGATAATATCTCTAACTACAAGGTAGTAGAGGCCAAGGACGGAGACATTCTTGAGCCAAATGTCTGCTATATTGCTCCTGGTGGGATGCAGATGATTTTTGAGCGCGGCATGTCCAAGACCAAAATAAGAATTCTAAAAGGTGACTCGCGTGTAGTCTACCACCCATGTGTGGACGTGTCTTTTGCCTCACTAGCGTCTATTTATTCAGGACGCGTACTAGCTATGATTTTAACAGGAATGGGTTCTGACGGCTGTGAAGGCTCCCGCTTACTAAAGCGCGCCGGATCTGTAGTCTGGGCACAAAACGAAGATACTTGCGTCGTCTATGGCATGCCACAGGCCATTGTCAATGCCGGTATTGCTGATCACGTTATGGCATTGGAGAAAATAGCTCCAAATATTGTTGAAGAAATGGGTCACTGATAAGGTAATTCTATATGAACTTAATAGGCGTATTTGCAGCTGTAGGCTGTATTATTCTAACCATGATAATTGAAGGCACCCACCCAGGAGCCCTTATCAACCTTCCAGCATTCCTGGTTGTAGTAGGTTCGTCCTTCTGCGCCTGTTTAGTGCAGTTCTCATTAGCAGAGGTTGGTTCAGCTTTAAAGCACTTTGGCTGGTTAATCTCTCCTCCTCGCATGAACATGATTTCCCAGGCAGAGCTTTTAGCCGGTATGGCTACCACTGCAAGACAGCAGGGTCTGCTCTCTCTTGAAAACTCAATCGGTTCAGCCAACGACGATTTTACAAGAAGTGGAATTCAGATGATAGTTGATGGTGTGGACAAGGATTCACTTGGCAAACTTTTAGAGTCTGCCATTCAGGTTGAGCAGGAGAAGCTTGCTCCTAATGCAAAATACTATGAGTCATTAGGCGGTTACTCACCAACAATGGGTATTATCGGTGCGGTGCTAGGTCTGATTCACGCCATGTCACTGCTTGACCGTCCTGACCTCTTAGGTCCATCAATCGCTGTGGCCTTCGTTGCTACTATTTATGGTCTGGTGCTTGCCAACATTGTTTGTCTGCCAGCTGCCAACCGTATCAAGACAATCAATACTGAAATTGCCCTTTACAAGTACATGACTTTAGAAGGCCTGGTATCAATTTGTGCCGGTGAAAACACCATGATGCTCAAGCGTCGTATTTCATGCTACACAGGTCAGAGTCCAGAATAGGGTGAATTTAAATGAAAAAGCAGCCTGAAGGACATGAGAACCATGAGCGTTGGATGGTGTCTTATGCCGACTTCCTAACCTTGCTCTTTGCTGTATTCGTTGTGCTTTATTCATTTGCTATGAGTAAGCAGTCAGAGGCTCAGTCTATGGTTCAGGGCCTGATACAGTCATTCAATGAAACTGGTTTAATCTCATCAACACCTGGCGTAATCGCTCTGCCAGGTCCTATTGCTCAGAACGCCTCTACCTCAGCTATGGAAGCTACACAGACCTCAGAGCAGGCTGTAAACGCTCCTGTGCAGGGTGGTGGCGGTGTGCTAGACTTTGGTGTAACCACCATTGCCACAGAAACTCAGACTCAAGTTGATCAGTCCTCAAGTGACAGCGAGGATATGAATACCTCTAGCGAGACCTCTACTGAGGGTAATCTAGTAGTATCAGAGGTAACCGATCCAACCTCAGGTCGTGAGATCAAAGATTTCAATACTCAGGAGCAACCAAACAATGCACAGGGTATTGCAGGTACCTCAAAGGGTGAGGATCCTGATTACCTTGATGACGGCGGTACCGGTCCTACTGATGCAGAAACTCTTGGTGAGGGCGTTTACGGTTATCCATTTGATGCCATCAAGGAGTCAATATCTGACGCTATTGCCGACAGTGCAGCCAAGAATGATATTATTCTTGAGGATGATGGCCGTTGGCTTACCATTAATATGAGCTCAGGCCTGCTCTTTGCCCAGGGATCTGCCTCTATATTAAGCTCATCACGTCCTGTACTTGAAGAGATAGGTAAAGCTTTAAGCTCCATCAACAATTACGTAAGAGTACGCGGTTATACAGACAACGTATTTGAGGATACTGGTACCTTTGCCAACAACTGGGATCTGTCAGCAGGAAGAGCCTTGTCTGTGCTCAATGAGCTGTCCAAGAACGGAATCGATCCAACCCGTCTTGCCCTTGAAGGCTATGGTCAGTATTCACCATTCTACTCAAACTCAACAAGAGCAGGTAGAGCACAGAACAATCGTGTGGTCATTGCCATTTCACGTTATGCTGTATCAGGTCGCAAGCTTGATGTAATACAGGGTGACTCAGAGCAGCTGCGTCCAACCCCTGAGGCAGTAAATGCTGTATCAGGTTCTCTTGAGATGAACCGCAATGACAAGGGCGTAATTGAACTTAACTTTGGACAGTAGACTGTAGTGTATCAGGAGAATATTTAGTGTTAGTTTGGGCGGTAGCAAGTCAGAAAGGTGGCGTAGGCAAAACCACAACTGTAGCCTCACTTGCAGGATGGTTGCAGAAGGAGCATCTGCGTGTTCTGATCATAGATACAGATCCGCATGCCTCATTGACCTCATACCTTGGTTTTGAGGATGAAAAGGTTGAGCATAATCTTTTTGATTTGTACGCTGCAGAGACTTTAAGCCGTGATGCTGTTGTCAAATGCATAACCCATACACGCTATTCAGGACTTGATATCATAACCTCATCTATGACGCTGGCGACTATTGATCGCCAGCTCTCAGGCAGATCAGGTGTGGGCCGTATTCTCTCCAAAGCACTGGCACTTGTTGATGACCTGTATGATGTGGTCTTAATCGACTGCCCACCGGTACTAGGTGCCCTTATGGTCAATGCCCTGGTATCCTCCACACTTATTTTGGTTCCTACTCAGACAGAATTTCTGGCTTTAAAGGGACTGCAGGGTATGGTTAGAACCTTCTCTATTATGAACAGTGCAGATGACTCAGCAGCTTTTGACTACATTATTCTGCCTACTATGTTTGATAAGAGAACCAAGGCTTCCAACCGTTCTATTGAATATATGCGTCAGCATTACGGACAGAAGGTGTGGGAGAGCTGTATTCCTATTGACACCATGTTCCGTGAGTCCTCATCACAGCGTATTCCTCTGCCTATCATGGATGAAAATACAAGAGGAGCAAAAGCCTATCGTGAGCTGTTCTGCTATCTTGTAGGCCATGAGCTTAGCGTACATCCTGGCAAGGTTTCACCATCATTGGCCTCTGTTCTTACAGATGATGATTTTGATGATGAGCAAAGACGTAAGGATGAAGAGGACGTTATAAGAAAGTCAGTTTCTGACATGGTGCACTAATAGGAATTTGGAATTAGCATAATGTCATTAAAGCATCAGATAAAAGAAGAAGAAACCCTCCTTGCCTATTTCAGGCAGATGCTCACTGATCCTGAAGATGAAGATAATTATGAGCAAAGTGCCAAGGAGCACGCAGATGCAGAGCAGCCTGCTGTGCAGGAGACAGCCGCTCAGGAGCCTGTCATGCAGATGCAGCTGCAAGAAGAGGTACAGAGCGCACCTGCCTATCAGACACAGACTATAACTCTGTCAGCTCCAAAATCACTGCAGACTTTACTTGAGAGTGTTGATGAGCACAAGGCTGATGTTATTGTCGCACAAGACACTAAAACCCAGGTCAGTGAGCCAGTAGTTGAGGTAGCTGTACAGACACAGGTTCCAACACAGACAGTTGCAGATACCAAGACTGACACAGACACAGCCCAAAAGAGTGAAACTGTAGTTGAGACTGTAGAGGAAAGTGCAGTTGAGACTGTACAGGAAGTCAAGAGTGATACTGAGGTTGCACCAAAGGTTGAAACAGCAGCACAGGTGGCAACTAATAAGGCTGTAGCTCTTGAGCAGGAGGCACTTGAGGCCGCTCAGTGGGAGGCTTCACTGTCTGTAGCACACAATACCGATACTGTGCAGGAGACACAGACTCAGACACAGGAGGCTGCCAAGAGCAAATACGATCCTGACAACTGGGAGAATATACACACTGAAGAGGAATTTCAGACTCTATTCTTTACAGTACAGGGTGTCAGATTTGCTGTACCGCTTATCGATCTTGGCAATATAATTGAATGTGGCAAGATAACTCAGATATTTGGCAAACCTGCATGGTACATGGGTATGACTGATTGCCGCGGTGACAAGATTAATATTGTAGATACACTGTTATGGGTAAAGCCCGAGATCGGCGAGAGCCCAGACAGATATCCTTATTTAATATCTCTATCAAGATCCAACTGGGCTTTGGGTTGCGATGTGCTTGAGGGAAACAGAACCTTAAAGCGCTCACAGGTCAAGTGGCGTGTCAACGCAGGTTCCCGCCCATGGCTTGCAGGCATTGTAAAGGATCAGATGTGCGCTCTTTTACATGTTGAAGCTCTTATTTCTCTGTTTGAAAAGGGCATGGACTTTGGCAAGCTCAAGGAGAAATTTGGAGATATATCTTGATTTTTAGCTATATTTAGCGAAACTATATATAATTATTGTACAATAGGCTTATAAAGCTTTACATACGCTGAGGAATATTAAAAATGGCAGAAGAAAAAGAGATGACATCTGGACCAATTGTACTCAATGGAGAGAAGCAGGGTGAATTACTGCGCTGGGTAACATTCCAGCTTGACAAGGAAATCTACGGTGTAAATGTAATGCAGGTACGTGAAGTGCTGCGTTACAGTGACATCGCTCCTGTACCTGGTGCACCATCTTATGTTCTTGGTATTATCAATCTTCGTGGTAACGTTGTTACTGTTATTGACACAAGAATGCGTTTTGGTCTGCCTGCTGCCGAGGTTTCCGATAATACTCGTATTATGATCATAGAGTCTGAAAAGCAGGTAATCGGCATTTTAGTTGATTCTGTAGCAGAGGTAGTAGACCTTAACACTGCTGATATTGACGATACTCCAAATGTTGGTACTGAGGAGAGCGCCAAGTTTATCCGTGGTGTGTGCAATCGCAATGAAGATCTGCTTATCCTTATTGATCTCAACAAACTGCTTACCGATGAAGAGTGGCATGAAGTAGCCAATCTCTAACATCTATAACAGATCAGAGTAAGAAATAGTTGAATGTTATCATTTGTTGATCTTCTACTTATATCTTTAGCATCAGGAGGAGTATTTTTACTGCTCCTGATTCTGGTATCCTTCGTCTTGAGTGCAAGACGGACATCTGCGCTTGAAAGTACCATTGAGGATTTAAACTCCAAGATTACCATTCAAAACGCCACCATAGATCAGCTTACAGCTGAGCTCTCCAATCTCAACAGCAAGTTATCCAATACTCAGAAAACAGTTTCATATCTGGCTAAAAACCAGGATGATATTATTGATTCCTATGAGGCTTTAAAGAAAAAACTCTCACGTCTTGATAACAAGCAGGAAGAACAGCAGAAGCTTATTGTGCAGAACACCCCTGAGAGTCAGGCCATAAAACAGGCTACAGCTCTTATCAGAAAGGGGATGACACAAGAAGAGGTAGCCAGGCGTACCAATTTAAATCCAACCGAGCTTGAAATGCTCTTTGCTGTTACCAAAAAAGAAATGCTCAAAGAAAAGAAAGAGGCTGCAGCCGCCGCTGCAGCCGCCGCTGCCGCCACTGCCGCCGCAGCAGCCACTGCTGCAAAAGAGCAGGTCAAGGAGGCTGCAGCAGAGCCAGTACAGATTCAGGTGCAGGAAGATATGAGCTTTACACAGCCACTGCCATCGGCCCACAAGGTGGCAGGACGCAAAGCGCGCAATGCCTATGGCATGGGCTCATCAAAAAGTCTTATCTCGAAGAACAGATAATAATAAAGGCCATTAATAAGTGGCCTTTTTCTTAGTTCTAAAAATACCATTAAAAAAGATAATTTGTGCTACTTTTTGTCTGTAGTTTTTATGTATACATTACAAATGTAAAGCTTTTGTGGAGTTTAGGATAGAAAAAAAGGGTCATATAGATCAGCCATATGACCCTAAAAATGTTAAGAAATCTTAACATTAATCAACAAATAAGGATAATACAAATGTATAGGACTCCATTATAGCGCATTTTTCTAATCAGTACAGTAGTTTTTGTATATAAATGTTAAAGCTATGGACTAGATCACAGACTAATATGCATATTTTTGTAGAGCCTTATATTCTTTTCACTTGCAAAGTTTTATGCGTTTAAAATTGTTTTTAATGTAAAAATTTATGTTATGCATATCATATGATTTTTAGAAGAAGAGTAACGTATATACTAATTATCAGTAACTTTTTAAAGCTCATGTATAAAAATAATATTCATCTATCTGATGCAGGAACATTAAAAAGGCCGCGGAAGGCGACCTTTTTGCGGTGTATTTAAATTGAATTTATGATCTGGCGCTAAAGCGATAGGCAATAAACTTTTCAAGTGGATTGTGCTGATCGACAATAGGGTTGACAGAAGCAAAATCTGGCAGGTGTACGCTGTCAGGATAGTACTCAGGCTCAAGGCAGAAACCAGACTGATTGGCATAAACCTGATTGTCATCACGGGCAATGATATCGTTGCCGGCGTGTATATAGTTACCTGTATAGAACTGAAAGGCCGGATAATCACTAAAGACTTCCATGGTAAGTTTGCCATCATCAGAAGTGGCACGGGCAAAGGCCTCGCAAGGCTCACCATCTCTAAGATATGGGTGATCATAGCCGCGGGCTGAGATCATCTGGGCATGATTCATAAAATCAAGACCGATCTTTTTCTCCTTTGAAAAATCAAAAGCACTGTGATCCTTGGTGTAAAGAACCTTGCCGGTTGGAATGGCGCTATCATCAAGTTCAAGGAAGGCATGTGAGTTTAAATACAGGGTATGATTTAAAATACTTGAGTTATAGCCATTTAAATTGAAGTAGGCATGATTGGTAATACATGATGGGCATGGAGCATCACACATACCTTTATAGTCAACTCTTAGTGTATTGTCATCGTTAAGGCTGTAGCAGACAATAAGATCATAATTGCCAGGAAAGCCCTGATCGCCATCTGCTGAGTGCAAGGTCAGGGTTATGGCATTGTCCTTTATATCAATGACCTCAAAGCGTCTTTTATCAAAGCCATCTATACCTCCGTGCAGTGTATGTCTGTCATGGCTTGCAAGAGTGTAGTTTTTAAATCCTAAGGTAAAGTTTGAATTGGCAATGCGATTGGCATATCGGCCAATGGTGGCATTGAAATAGCAGGTCTGATCTTTCCAGTCGCTGGCATTTTTAAGACCAAGCAGGGTCTCTCGCATGGAGCCGTCGGTCATTGGCACCTTAATGGAAATTAAAGTGGCACCCCAGTCCATAACGGTAACACTCATGCCAGAGGCATTTTTAATTCTAAAAAGTCGTGGATTTTGAGAGTAGATATCTTGCATGGCTAGATCCTTATTATGTGTGTACAGCTTGATTATACTCTTTTAGATGTCACATACTTAAAATAGCCACAAATTTGCTATCTAAAAGTAGATCTTTTTAATCTAATTGTAAAAAGTCTTCTGTAGCTGCTTGGATTAATAAGGCAGGTTTTTTTAAAAGGCCCCATATTGTGACAATATGAGGCCTTATTTTGGATCTTGTCTTTTACTTATCAAGAGCTATATAGGATGGCACACATTTGCTCTCAAAGTCCTTAATCTTATCTTCATTCTGTAAAGTCAGTGAGATGGCATCAAGCCCCTGCAGCAGACAGTGGCGTCTGAAAGGGTCAAGAGAAAAATCAAAGATATAATCTTCAATATAAACCTTGCAGGTCTCAAGATTAATCTTAATTTTAAGGCCTGGATTTTTATCTATGCACTTGAAAATAGTATCAACTTCATGCTCTTTTAAAACCACGGTCAAAAGGCCGTTGCCAAGAGCATTGTTATTAAAGATATCGGCAAAGGATGGAGCAATGATGGCTCTAAAGCCATAGTCCATCAAAGCCCATGGCGCATGCTCACGAGAGGAGCCGTTGCCAAAATTATCTCGTGCCACCAGTATGCTGGCTCCTGCAAATTCCTTTTTATTAAGATTGAAATCTTCATTTAAGATCTGCTCTTTATCATCAAGATAGCGCAGATCATGAAACAGATGCACACCAAAGCCTCTGCGGCTTACAGCAAGTAAAAACTGCTTTGGTATAATCTGATCTGTATCAATATTGGCCGCATCTATGGCTACAGCCACGCCTTCATGCTCTACAAACTTTTCCATATTACAGATACTCTCTTACATCAGCTATGTAACCTTTTATGGCACAGGCGGCTGCAGTGGCAGGACTCATAAGATGGGTTCTTGCGCCCTTACCCTGACGGCCTACAAAATTACGGTTTGAAGTTGAGGCCACTCGTGAGCCCTCAGGAGCCTTGTCATCATTCATGGCAAGACACATAGAGCAGCCTGGCAGGCGCCACTCAAATCCTGCATCTTTAAAGATGACATCAAGTCCTTCAGACTCAGCCTGCTTTTTAACCCACATTGAGCCAGGTACAGCCAGTGCTGTAACATGCGGAGCAATTTTGCGGCCCTTTAAAACCCTGGCGGCCTCTCTGAAATCCTCAATACGGCCATTGGTGCATGAGCCTATAAAGACAAGATCAACTTTGGCCTCAGTTAAACTCTGTCCCTGTTTTAAATCAATGTAGCTAAGGGCATCAAGCAGCGATTTTTTAACCACATCATCGCTAAAATCGCTCTCATAGGGCACATTCTGGGTTATGGCACATACCTGACCTGGATTGGTACCATAGGTTACCTGTGGCTCAATTATTGAGGCATCTATCTCTACAACTTTGTCAAAAACAGCATCTTCATCGGATTTAAGCTGCGACCAGGCAGCACAGGCTTTGTCAAACTCCTCACCTTTTGGCGCATACATACGGTTTTTTAAATACTCAAAGGTAGTCTTATCCGGGGCAATCATGCCGGCCTTGGCGCCAAATTCTATGGCCATGTTGGATAGGGTCATACGCCCCTCCATTGACATCTCGTCAATGGCCTGACCTGCAAATTCAACACAATAGCCGGTGCCGCCTGCTGTTGTTAATCTGCCTATGATATAAAGAATAAGATCCTTGGCATACACGCCTTTTTGCAACGAGCCATTACACTTTATAAGCATGGTCTTTAATCGCCCCTGCTTTATAGTCTGTGTAGCCAGCACATGCTCAACCTCTGAAGTGCCTATACCAAAGGCCAGGGCTCCAAAGGCACCATGAGTTGCTGTGTGCGAATCGCCACACACAAGGGTGGTGCCTGGCAATGTAAAGCCCACCTGCGGACCTATGATATGGACAATACCCTGATTGTCATCGCCCAAGGCAAATAAAGTGACATCATGCTTTTTGGTATTGTCAATTAAGGTTTCAATCTGCGCCCTTGCCATAGCCGAGCAGGCATCAAGGCTCTGCGTCTTGGTTGAAACATCATGATCCATGGTGGCAAGAGTAAGATCGGGGCGTCTTACTTTGCGACCTGCAAGATCAAGACCTGAAAAGGCCTGAGGGGATGTCACCTCATGTATAAGATGTCTGTCGACAAAAAGGGTAGGCAGTTCGCCTTTATTGTGAAATACCACATGGGCATCAAATACTTTTTCATATAAAGTCTTTGCCATTTTATCTACCTTGCACTCTATACCTTATCAATAAACTCAATTATTTTCTGTCCCATCTCTTTAGTGCCAAGCACTGTGCCATCTTCATGCGCAGCGACAAGATCTGCAGTCTTAAAGCCTGCACAAAGTACATCCTGTACAGCCTTTTCAATGCATTTTGCTGCCTCCTCCTCTTTGAGCGAGTAGCGCAGCATTAAGGCAGCAGAGAGGATCTGAGCTATAGGATTGGCAATATTCTTACCTGCAATATCTGGAGCAGAGCCACCTGCAGGCTCATACAGACCAAAGCCACCATCCCCAAGGCTTGCAGAGGGCAGCATACCCATAGATCCTGTAATCATGGCACATTCATCAGAGAGAATATCACCAAAGATATTAGAGCACAAAAGCACATCAAACTGCTCAGGATCGCGTATGAGCTGCATGGTGGCATTATCAACATAGATATGCTCAAGTGTTACATCCTTGTACTCTCTGCCAACCTCAGTCACCACCTCACGCCAGAGCACTGAGCTTTGCAGTACATTGGCCTTGTCTACAGATGTAACCTTGGATCGGCGTATTCTTGCAGCCTCAAAGGCAATACGGGCAATACGCTCAATTTCATAGCGGTGATAGATTTCAGTATCAAAGGCATTTTCATAAGGACCTGTACCTTCACGCCCTTTAGGTTTGCCAAAATAGATACCGCCTGTAAGCTCTCTGACACAAAGAAGATCAAAGCCCTTTTTTGATATGTCTTCTCTTAAAGGGGAGAGATGATTGAGTCCTGCGTAGATACGTGACGGTCTGAAATTACAGTAAAGATTAAAGATTTTACGCAAAGGTAGCAGTGCTGCGCGCTCTGGTCTTTCATCAGGTGGCAGTGTATCCCATTTAGGACCGCCTACAGAGCCAAAGAGTACAGCCCTTGAGTTTTTACAAACCTGCACTGTTTCATCTGGCAGGGCTTTGCCTGTTGCATCTATGGCAGCTCCGCCTACCAACATATGAGTGAAATTTAAATTAAAGTCAAATTTCTTTGCAACGCTCTCAAGCACCAAAAGAGCCTGTGCCATAACCTCAGGGCCTATTCCATCACCACTGAGCACTGCAATATCGTAATTTCTGGACATGTTTTACTCCTTATTCTCTTTTGTATGTATGATTTTGGCTCTGTAGACACTGTTGTAGGCATTAATCAGAGCCAAAGCCGCAGCCTCTATGACGTCTGTTGACAGACCTTTGCCATGATACTGTCTGCCCTCATAGAGCACATCAACATCAACCTGACCCTGGGCATTCATACCCTCGCCCTTGGCATTTATATTAAATGAGGTTAAAGAGGCATCAATTCTGGTTAAACGGGTAATACAGTTGTACACTGCATCAATAGGGCCGTTGCCTGTTCCGGCATCAATGCGCGTGCGTTTGCCTACGCGCAGTTTGACTGAGGCTGTTGGTATGATATTTTTATCTCCTGCCACCACATTAAGACCTAACAGGCCAAACTGAGCCTCGTCATCATCCTCAGAGAAAAAGAGCAGGGCCTCAAGATCATAGTCAAAGACCTGACCCTTTTTATCTGCAAGCTTTAAAAATCTCTGATAGATGCTGTCCAAATCATAGGTATCATCCTGATAGCCTAAATTCTTTAAACAGGCTTTAATCATATGGCGCCCCGATCTTGCTGTCATATGCATATTATTGTCTTTAAAGCCTACAGACTCAGGGGTGATAATTTCATAGGTTTCACGGTTTTTAAGTACACCATCCTGATGTATGCCTGAGCTGTGGGAGAAGGCATTTGATCCGACAATGGCCTTGTGTGATGGTACTGGCTCATTGCAGATGCCAGATACCACCTGACTTGCTCTTGCTATATTGGTAGCTACAATATTGGTATACAGCCCCTCAAAGTATTTAGAGCGTGTCTTTATAGCCATGGCCACCTCCTCAAGCGAGCAGTTGCCGGCTCTCTCACCAAGACCGTTTACAGTACATTCAATCTGTCTTGCGCCATATTCAAGTGCTGTAAGTGAATTGGCTGTGGCCATACCCAGATCGTTATGGCAGTGTACAGAGATGACAGCCTTGTCAATATTAGGTACTCTGTCAAACAAGGTTTTTATAATGCCGCCAAACTCCTGAGGCAGTGTGTAGCCTACGGTATCTGGAATATTTACCGTGCCGGCACCTGCATCAATGGCAGCCTCAACCATGCGGCAGAGATGATCAATAGGGGTACGGCCGGCATCTTCACAGGAAAACTCAACATCATCTGTGTAATTGCGAGCTCTTTTTACAGCGCGTACAGCCATCTGTACCACGTCTGAAAAATCTTTTTTAAGCTTATCTTGCACATGTATGGCAGATGTTGCAATAAAGGTATGAATTCTGTAGTGATGGCTATCCTTTAATGCCTCATAGACAGCATCAATATCCTTATCCACGGCACGTGACAGACCGCAGGGTATGGCATGTTTCAGGGCAAGACCAATCTCGCGCACCGAGGCCATATCTCCAGGGGATGAAACAGGAAAGCCTGCCTCGATTACATCCACACCCAGATTCTCAAGCATCAGGGCAATCTGCAGTTTCTGACGGGCAGAAAGTGAGGCCTGTAGAGCCTGCTCACCATCGCGCAGAGTTGTATCAAAAATAATCACTCGATTTTTGTCATTGCCGCTCATATATACCCCTTTAATGTCTTATATATGTATTTTGTGTTGGTAAAAATATATTAAAAGCGGCCTTTTAAAAAAACAATTTTCAATTGCAAAAAATAAAAATTTAAAAAGCGAAGTTGTTGATTTTAAATAAGATATTTTTGCAATTATTAAGGTTTTTGCAAAAATATGCACCTGTATGTTGCAGAAAAATGGCTCTTTGTATCTTTATAGAGCAGTATGTGGTGTTTTTTGTGCAGACAAAAAAAATGCAGGATATTAAATCCTGCATCCTTGTATCAGTGCTGCCATTTATCCTTGAGCACAGTCTTTAAGATAAGATCAACTACAGGAGCCGAGCCTGTAATTGAGTAGTGCAGACCATCCTGGAACACTGGTATATAGTCATTAGTAAGGATCTGACAGTTACCCTCACTGTCACATATGGCCTCATTAGGATCAATGACATGCACATTTTTATATTTGCCTATCTCGGCCTTTAAATGGGCATTTATCAAAGGCGTTTTCAGATGACGGGTGCGTGAGCATGTCAGAGTGTTTTTAAGTAGAGAGGACAGTGCATTGTCCATTCTTTGTATGAACATACAGGTTGAGCCTATATCAAAAATAGGCTGAGCCGGATTTAAAATAACATAGATCTCACGCTCAGGCAGGGCCTCAATCAAAGCTTTAAGATCGGCAAAGATAGCTTTGTAGAAGTTTTCAACTCCTGCATATTCATGTGTATCACGTGTCACCAGAGTTCTTTGATATCTCTCCCAGTCCTGACCTATGACAATAGGCAGATCTGCATATTTGCGTGCTGTTTTTAGCATATTTTCATAGCGTATGGCACATTTTTCATCCACCACACCCTCAGGACGGCGTGTTACATAGTTTTTATAGGAATAGCAGCCATCTTTAAAGACAGTTATGATATTAACGCCTTTATCCAGCATATTGCGTGTATAGTGTCTGGCAAAGCTGTCGCCTGTGAGAATAAAGTCAGGCTGTCTGTCAGAGCGGCCGTAAAGGTCAAGTTCATCACCTGTATGATCAATGGTTTTACCGCCATAAAGTGAGCCTGATGGAATAGTCTGATTAAAGCGCCAGGCACCGCCATTTATGGTCAGGGCAAAGGCTGCGGCACCAAAGATGGCATATATAGCTGTAGTCTTGTAGCCATAGCTGCGCCTTGTCTCAACTGAGCGGTAAAGAGCATAGGAGAGCAGCATGATAATAACAAGTACACTTAGCACAAAGGCATCAAAGCCCAGCTGTGTGACAAAGACAATAACAGGCCAGTGAATAAGATAGATTGAGTAGGAGTAAAGACCTAGCTTTTGCAGCACTATATTGCCAAGCACTGTTTTATCTGTATTGGCAGCAATACAGATATAGGTACCGATACATGGCAGCAGTGAGTAGATGGTAGGCCAGCCGCTGTCTTCATTGACAAAGAACAAAGACAGGGCAAGAAGGATAAGACCTGCAATCTCCATAAGACGTGGAGATATGGATTTTATCTTTATTGGATAGAAAAAGGCCACAGCGCCAAAGAGCATTTCATAGGCACGTGAGTAGAGCATGAAATATGATGCCTTGGCATTGATATGGGTATAGACAATACCAAAGATGGCAAGAGCTATACATAAAAATAAAATAATATGCTTTATATGCTCCTTTTTAACATGCTTATGACAGAGCATAAGCACAAAAGGATAGAAAATATAAAACTGCCACTCAACGGATAGAGACCAGGTGTGCAGTAAAGGCTGATTTAAAGCGGCATTGGCAAAATAATCTGTATTTGAGGCAAAAAAGATATTGGAAACAAAAAGCAGGGCATATAAAGCCTGATAGCCAAGACGTTTAAGATCGCCTGTCCCTAAAATAAAATAGCCTACTAAAAGCGTTAAAATAATGGTGACTAAAAGGGCCGGAGCAATTCTTTTGGCGCGGTTTGTATAGAAGGCATAAAGGGAAAAAGAGTTTTTATCAAGACCTGAGATAATAATCCTGGTCATAAGATAGCCTGATATTACAAAGAAAATATCAACGCCTACAAAACCGCCCTGTATGTATTTAAAGTCTGGCAAAAGACTTTGACATATATGAAAAAGAGTTACAGAAATAACAGCAATAGCTCTAAGGCCTGTAATGTCGTCTCTTAATTTTTTCATAGGCATTATCCATAATTTGTTTTAAGTGTGCATATATTAGCTTTAAAACTATTGCATAGGCAACAAAAAAATATTATGATGTTAGCTATTGCTAACTTATAAGAATCTTGGTGGTTCTAAATGAAGGACAGGGAGTAAAGGCCTTGTCCTTTTTCTTTTAGCAAAAGGAAAAGTTCTTGCATACGGGAAGGATAAAAAACAGATCTGAGATGATTTTTATGGGTATGAAATAAGAAATCGCCTGATGACAGGCGATTTCAAGAGTCTAGACTTTTAAGTTTTTATGGTTAAAGATTAACCTAAAGCTTTAATTCTAGCTGCAAGCTCGCTCTTATGGCGGGCAGCCTTGTTCTTGTGAACAAGACCCTTGCATGCTGCGCGATCTAAAACTGGCTCAGCTACCTTGAAAGCAGCAACTGCGGCTTCTTTATCACCCTGAAGGCATGCATTGATTACTTTCTTCATTAAAGTGCGCATCTTTGAGCGGGCAGCAACATTACGCTGACGGGCTTTCTCTGATACGAGTACGCGCTTCTTTGCAGACTTGATATTAGGCACAAAAAGCTCCTGAATATATTCACTAAAAAACAGCCACATTACAGGTGGCACTAAATCACGCTATTTTAACAGCTTTATTCTCAATTTTAAAGTAAGTAGTAAAAAAAAAGTGTAAGAACAATGGCTGTACAAAGCTTCAGGACAGGGGATTGCAGGCACATAAAAGCTGTTATGATCCGACTCTACCCCATATAGCTCTTAATTTATATTTACATAATGAGTCAGAGCAAAGCCCTACTAAAGTCATCCATATCAGGTTTTAATTTAGGATCTGCTTTTAATCCTGAGGCAAAGATCTCAAGGGCAACTGCTCTGTCAGCCTATTTTGCAAAAGTTATATAAATTAAAAATACTGTTTATATAAAAAGGCTTTGAGAGCTTCTTGCTATCAAAGCCTTTATTATTACTGTCTTAGAGTACGTATATGAGAGCACTTACAGGTAAGATCAAGTGAGTCGGCTCTGCATGGATTGATGTCAATACCGCCACGCCTTGTAAATGAGGCTGCAACACACAGTCCGTCTGGATTTAATACATTTTTTAAATCATTATAGATATTTTCCGTGCAGGCCTCATGAAAGCCCTGATGATGACGATATGAACACAGATAGGCAAAAAGGGCAGTAGTATCTATAGCCCTGCCTGTATAGCTTATAACTACCGATGCAAAATCTGGCTGTGAGGTTACAGGGCAGAGGGTACGTACAATATTGGAATGATAGGTGCGCGAAGATACAGCCTTATCCTCGTCATTATCAGATTGGCTGTATTTTAAAAGCGTAGGATTAATAGTATCAAAATCAAGCTTTATATCGCCTGCACTATCATCAATGCAGATACCAGGCAGTTTTTCTGGCATAAAGCTCATATCCTCAGGTGGATAGAGTTCAACCTCGACCTTTGAGGCTGTAACCTTGTGCAGATCCCGCTCTATAGTCTCCTTTACATGTGACAGGGAGAGAAATTTGGTATTGGTAAAGGAGCCAATATAGAGCTTTAGTGATTTTGACTCTACAGTAAACTGACTTGCTGCATTTATTTTAATAGAGCCCATGACAATACATGGTATGCCTCTGGCATTTAAATAGGTAATTTCATAAAGACGCCAGAGATCATAGCCAATTGAGGTGTCAGTACTAAAAGCTGCACGTGGCAGATGACGCATAATAGGTTCTAAAAGCGATGGATTGTACTGTGAGTAATATCTGCTGTTATGACCAAGATGGGTAAGTTCCATAGTTATAAATCTCCAAAATGACTGCCAAGCACAGACAGAGCCACAAGAGCTGCAGTTTCTGTACGCAGTATGCGCGGACCTAGGGTGACACCTACAAAGCCATGCAGGCGTGCAAGCTCGATCTCATCATCGCTAAGACCACCCTCAGGGCCTATTAAAAGTTTGACATCTGTGCCTTTTAGCTCAAGATCCTGAATTTTGCATTTGGCCTTTGGATCAAGTGTCAGACACAAAGTATTGCTAAAATCAGCATTTTTAAGATAATCAGCAAGATCACAGGAGGCGTTGACCCTTGGCACATAGGCTCTAAAGCACTGCTCACAGGCGCTGTCGACAATTTTCTGCCATGAGACAAGTTTTTTTTCAAGACGTTTGGCATCAAGTTTTACACCACAGCGGCTTGAGCTTAAAGGGGTGATAGCATGCACTCCCAGCTCCACTGCCTTTTGCAGTGTAAAATCCATTTTATCTCCGCGGCTTATAACTTGCAAAAGCTCAACTTTAAGTGGCGATTCACTGTTACGCTCAAGAGCACTTAAAACCTGACATAAAGCTCTTTTGCCAGGCTCTTTGATGATGGCTTCATACTCATGTCCACAACCGTCAAAGACATAAAATCTGTCATTCTCTCCCATGCGTAGCACACGGCACAGATGCCCAGAGCCGTCTTCATTTAAAGTAAAATCAACGCCAGGCTCAAGTGCAGCCTTACTTTCATAGATTCTTGGAATTCTCATGCTAATCCTGCTACTTAAGCTGTGTGTAATTGCTGATAAATGGATTGTCATTGCCCTGAGCTTTTTTAATAAGCTCATTGCGCTTTATCTCAAGAGCAGTAGGGGCATTGTCATTATTCCATCTGTACATCATTCTTTTTTCATTATCATTAAGTTTAATGCCGTATTTATGGGCCATATACAGATAGGCTCTTGCAATCATGCCGTGAGTGTGCTCAGGAGGACTTGCTCTTTTGCCTTTAAATTCAACCTGCATAGGACAGGAGCCATAGGTTGCCACATTGTTCTTTGAGCTTTTGACAATTTCATCGACAAATCTGAAATTTGATCTGTCTCCGTTGACCTCGCCAATGGCCGGAGCCAGATTGTGCAGATCAGACTCCATACGGTTAAACTTTGCATCTTTTTTGCAGTTTTTTCTGCCGCCTTCGCGCCAGCATGGCAGCTGTCGACCAAAGTTGTAGGCAGGCATTATGTGCTCAGCTTCAATACGCTGCGCTCTCTGCGCATTTTTGCGTACTTTATAGCCGCAGCTTTTAAGATCGGCAGGTCCAAAGCGATTGTCCAGAAGAGTTATAGGACAGCTGCAGTAAAAGGTTGAAGGGCTGTCAAATCTTTTGTAAATCCAGAACAGCTCTTTTTTAGCCGCTTTAAAGTTTTTAAGTTTGTGTCTTGTATCTTTTTGTGCCTCAAAGGCTTTGACAATAGTGCTATAGTCATTATCTGAGGCCATGGCTGTGTGTACTGGCAGTGTCAGGCTAAGGCTTAAAGAGCAGATGGCTGCTGTCACAAAGGTTTTAAAATTTACAGGCATAATCTTAGGTCAATCCAACAAATATATAGCTTTAGTGAGCTTTTATTATAAAGGTATTTGACCCAAGTTTAAAATCATAGCTGCTTAATCATGTACAGGTCTGCAGTATAAGGCAGTGTGCACATTTTTCACAACAGAGTTCTTTAAATTAAAAGAGCGTCATTGACGCGATTTAAAGCTTGTGTGTTAATATAAAAATGATTGAGCACAATAACTTTTTTGAGGATTTTATATGTACTTTGAACTACGCGATATTCCATGTTTTGGTGTGGCAGGCAATTTTACAGGACATCTTGAGCAGGCAGGAGAGGATAGGGATTTTACCTCTGTTGTAGTTGAGGATGCCAATGCACCTAAGGCTGTATTTCCAACTTATATACCAAAGGCTACAGAGGCAGTACCTGCACATCTGCACCCGTTTCCATTTGATGAGTATCGTATTATTTTCCCAAAGGGCGAGAGCAAGGTACAGATAGAGCCTGAGTGTGCTGTTATCTGTGATGTAAGCTGGGATGGGGACAAGGTCAGTCAGATAAAGCCTCTGGTCTTTGGCGCAAGCAATGACTGCTCTATAAGAAAAGAAGGGGCTAAAAAGATTTCACAAAAGAAAAACTGGGGCGCCTCAAGCAAGGGTCTTGCTTCAAATCTTATAAAGATTGATAAGTTTGAAAAAGGCGGCATCATGGATCGCTACAGAATAGCAAGCTTTATGGTGCGTGACGGTATTCCTCATGTCTATGGCGAGGACAGTGCTGTAAGTGATTATTCTTACTTTTATGAAAAACTTATAGAGTGGATGAAAGATAAATTTAACAATCAGGCTGATGCAGGTCCTGCCGAGAATATCAACTCCTATCTTTTAGAATGCGGCAAACCTACACAGTTTATGATCTCAGTTGGTGCCACACGCTACAGCGAATTTGGCAAGACCAATTTCCTTAAGGATGGCGACAAGGCCATTGTGGTATTATATCCAGGTGACGTCTATTCATTTGATGATATTTTCAAAAGAGTAAATTCAGATAATCTTGAAGAGGATGACATTTCTGTGCTGATGCAGGAGGTTGTGCTCTAAGAGGGCTTTTGATTATGAACGCACAGTTTTTAAAGAAAATTGATGATGAGCGTGCCTACAGGCTTTTAAATGTAGGTGCCACCGTCTTTGTAGGCTCATGTGTGGCAGATGACTTTGATATTATGGCTGCTGCCTGGAATACAGCTTTGAATATCAATCCATGCCGCTCTCTTGTGGTGGTGGATGCACCGCACTATACAAGAAAGCTTATAGACACAAGCGGGCACTTTATTCTGTCCGTACCTTCAGTCAAGGCAGCCTCTGAGCTTTTATACTGCGGCTCTGTGTCAAAAAATGACAATAAAGACAAGCTAAAAAAAATTGTGGACAGACTTGTACAACTAGATGATCTGCCTATGCCAGTGGTAGATGACTGCCTAGGTCATCTGTACTTTAAAGTGATTAAAAATGAGGTTAATGAAAAGAGCTATGATCTTTTCATGGGCGAGCTTGTCTGTGCCTATGCCGACAGCCGCTACTTTGATGGTCACTTTAAATCAGATGTCAGTGATGATGCTTCACTTAGCGTGCATTATGTGGCAGGGTCACACTGCTTTAAGTTAGGTCAGGAGTTTATCCCAAAAAGCATAGAGTAGTTTTATAAAGTATTGATACAGGATAAAGTACAGAGCTTTTTCATATCTATGTTAAAAGCTCTGTTTTTTTTAGGCTCTGTAATAAAAAGCAATCCGTATAGTGAAACAATATTTTAAAAATCTTATAGATGTGATTTAGCTCATTGTGATTTATTGTGTGCAGGCTAAAAATACATTAAAATGACAACGATAACAATTTTATGCAAAAGCACCGATTAAGCCTATGCACAGCCCTTTAAGTTTCTGATTTTAAAACAATAAATTTAAAGTTATCCTGTGGCTTTAGACATATGTGTCAGATAGTGTATAAAAGAGTTTGAAAAATACATGTTGTTCAAGGAGTATGTATGTTAGAGAGTTTAAAAGAAGAGGTTTTTGAGGCCAATTTACTTCTGCCAAAGCACAATCTTATCACCTTTACCTGGGGTAATGTATCAGGTATTGACAGAGAAAACGGTCTTGTGGTCATCAAGCCTTCAGGTGTTGAGTATGACAACATGCGCGCAAGTGACATGGTTGTAGTTGATCTTATGACAGGACAGAAGGTTGAGGGCTCATTAAATCCATCAACTGATACTCCAACCCATCTTGAGCTGTACAAGGCCTGTGAGGATATTAAGGGTATTGTGCACACCCATTCAAGAAATGCCACATCATGGGCTCAGGCCGGTCTTGATATTCCAGCTCTTGGAACAACAGGCGCTGACTATTTCTACGGTGATATCCCATGCACCCGTCAGATGACAGATGAGGAAATCAACGGTGAGTATGAAAAAGAAACAGGTACTGTCATTATTGAGACCTTTAATAAGCGTTCTCTTGCCTTTAAGGATATGCCAGGTGTCATTGTCTACTCCCACGGTCCTTTCACCTGGGGCAAGAGCCCTGAAAATGCAGTGCACAATGCTGTAGTGCTTGAGGAAATTGCCTTTATGGCCTATCAGAGCACCATGCTGCGTGGCGGCAGGATAGAGCCTATGCAAAAGACTCTGCTTGATAAGCACTATCTGCGCAAGCACGGTAAAAATGCCTACTACGGTCAGGGTAATAAATAAAAACAACAGAGGCTCGTATGAGCCTCTGCCTGTATCTGGCCATATCCCCAGGCCCCATCTTTCTTTACTCTCCCATACTCATAGCCTCTATCTGCTCATAACCTGCTTGCATCTAAGATTTACCTAATTGACGTATAACTGTCTTCATATCTATAAATCAAGCTCTGTGCTCCTGATATCAGGTTTTAAGTCAATGGCATAGTGTGCTTTAAGATAAAGGACATAAACAGGGGACTATCTTAGTGACATACAGCCATCAGACAGAGGTGATGGCAAGTTCTGCTCATAAAAAATGTGAAAAATTAATACTGTATAAAGGCAGTGGAATAAAAAAGGGGCTGAAATATTTCAGCCCCTTAGTGAGTTACAATTTATAAAAGACTATTTTTTCATTGCTGCAATTTCAGCATTGATGTCTTTGATTAACTGATCACCACACTGATCGGTGTAGAATTTTGATACCTTGTCAAAGGCTACATCTCTAAATGGCTGTGGATCAATTGAGTTTATAACCTCAACGCCAGCCTTCTTGAACTCTTCAATCTGAGCTGCCTGATTGTCAGCATTGTACTGACGCTGGAAGTCACGGGCCTTCTTGGCGCCTTCCATAATGATCTGCTTGTGCTCATCAGAGAGTTTATTGTACTTCTTGAGGTTCATACCAAAGAAGAGGGCTGAGTACTGATGGTTGGTCAGTGTCAGGTATTTCTGTACTTCATAGAATTTTGAAGAATAGAATACGTTAACAGGGTGATCCTGACCGTCAACAGTGTGGGTCTCAAGAGCTGTATAGAGCTCACCAATGGCCATAGGCACTGGGTTGGCACCTAGGGTCTCAAAGAGTTTTACAGACATTGGGTTGCCAGGTACACGCATCTTGATGCCTTTGACATCATCTGGTTTGACTATTGGATGCTTGTTGTTGGTCATGGCTCTAAAGCCGTTGTCCCAGTAGGTCAGACCCTTGATGTTTACACCCTCAAGGCCCTTGTACAGATAGTCACCTACCTTGCCGTCAAGTACGTGGAATGCTTCATCCTTGTTGGCAAAGATAAATGGAATATCAAGAACATTAAGCTCTTTTGACAGACCAGAGAGGTTATTAAGGCCTACAATAATCATATCGACGGTGCCGTTTCTTACACCGTTGATAAGAGCAGGAGCGCCGCCTAAGGTGCTGTCAGGGAAGAGTTTTACACTGATCTCGCCGCCTGTCTGCTCTTCAACATATTTCTTAAAGACCTCGGCACCTTTGTGTTGACTGTCGGTGCGTGGGGTTTCATAACCCATACGCAGTGTTGTTTTGGCACTTGCAGTTGTGGCAAAAGCTAAGAGTGAGGCTAAAGCTGAGGCCAGAGCTACTTTAGTTAGTTTTTTCATAATTACAATCTCCAGTTTACGGGTATGATATTAATTTAAAATCCACTGCAGCGGTACTGTAATAAGCGGTGGGAAGAATAGAAATACTATCAGCATCGCAAACAGACCGATGATATATGGGAAGACACCGACAACGGCTCTGTCAAAGGAGAGCTTTGACACACCTGCAATAACGTTGAGAACATTACCTACAGGAGGGGTGATAAGGCCAATTGAGCAGTTGATGATGAACATAACACCAAAGTATACAGGATCTATGCCTGATTCATAAACAATAGGCATCAGAACTGGACAGAGAATGAGCACTGTTGGTGTCAGATCCATAACCATGCCGACAATAAGAACTATAAGCATGATAATGGCCATAAGCAGAGTCTGATTTTCCATATATGGAGCTAAAAGCTCTGTTACCATGTCAGGCAGCTCGGCTACAGTCATAAGCCAGGCAGATACCTGGGCTGCGGCTACTAAAAAGAGCACTACAGCTGTGGTTTTACCTGAGGCCAGAATTACCTTGTATAGTGCCTTTAATGACATCTCTCTGTAGACAAACAGTGAGATGAACAGGGCATAGAAGGCAGCTACGGCACCAGCTTCAGTTGGGGTAAAGATGCCAAGACGGAAACCGCCGATGATAATAATAGGCAGCATTAAAGCCCAGAAGGAGCTGATAAAGGATTTGGCAATCTCTTTGCCGCTGGCCTTTGGCATAGTCTGGGCATTCATGCCTTTGGCAATAAAGTACCATATGGTGCAGAGCATAATGCCAATCATAATGCCAGGGGCAATACCTGCCAGGAACAGCTTGGAGATGGAAACACCTGAGGCCACACCAAAGATGATAAATGGAATTGATGGCGGAATGATTGGGGCAATAATACCACCTGAGGCTATAAGACCTGCAGATCTTTCCTGGGAATAACCTGCATTTTTCATCATAGGGAAGAGCATGGCACCTACAGCTGCAGTATCTGCCACAGCAGATCCTGAGAGTGAAGCCATAATCATGGCAGCCAGAATAGCCACAAAGCCAAGACCGCCTGTGTAGTGACCTACAAGCTTCATAGGCAGATCGATAATACGCTTGGACAGACCGCCCTCATTCATAATCTCGCCTGCAAGCACGAAGAATGGAATGGCAAGCAGTGAGAAGTTGTTGGCACCGTTGATGAGGTTCTGAGCCAGAATCTGTGAGTCAACAAAGTCAAGATGTACCATCAGGGCAAGGCCTGTTACCAGCAGTGAGAAGGCAATTGGCAGACCTATGACAATACAGAAGAGCAGAACGCCTATAAATATAAGTAAAGTCATTTATTCCTCCGCAGCTGTAAATTCGGCCACTGTCTTTAAAAGACAGACAATGATAAGACCTACACCACCAATGACACCTGATATATAGACATAGCTCATAGGGATCATGGTTACCGGTGAGAGTTCATCTACGCCAATTTCAACCAGAAGGTAGCTGCCGTAGGTGATAAAGCAGCTGCACAGTATGATAAAGGCATTGACCACAAGGCGAATCAGTTTTTGTGAGGACTGATTTAGCTTTTTGACCAGAAAATCGACACAGATGTGCTGATTTTCATGGTAGGCCAGAATAGATGCCAGGAAGGTAAGCCACACGAAAAGATAGCGTGAGAGCTCCTCTGAGGAGGTTATGGATGAATTGGCAAGGTAGCGCAGCACTACATTGCCAAAAACCATGAGCGACATAATGCACATGATTGCAACAACCATTACCTCAAGTACTCTTTTTGTAAAAAGTCCAAGGGTTTGCATAACTAAACTCCTGCAATTTTGCTTACAGCGGCAAAGACACCATCATCTGCTGGAATGCCTTCTGCCATATTCTTCTTACGGCGCATAAGTGATCTTTGACCTGGATAGCATACAAGTGAGGTATGCTCATCAGGCTCTGAGGCATTGACATAGTCACAGACAGTCTTGGTAATGTGCTGTGTCATCTCGGCTCCTGCAAATGATTTTGGATCAAAGACCATGAAAATCTGTGAGCAGCCTGTGCAGCTGCCGCGGTTAATCTCATCAATCTCCTTGGTGCATGAGCCTGCTGATAAAGCTGCAGCTAGAGCATCGAGCATAATGGTCATAGCAGCGCCCTTCCACATGCCTGTTGGCAGAATACGCATTGATTTTTCAATGGCACCTGGATCATCTGTCAGAACACCGTTTTCATCAAAACCGCCAGGATATGGAAGTTTTTCACCGGCAAGACGGGTAGTAGTAAGTTTGCCATATGAGTACTGTGACATGGCCATATCAAGCAGCATGACATCATCACCCTGAGGCAGAGCTATAACAAAAGGATTGTTGCCAAGGTGATTGTTGACAGCACCCCAGGCTGGCATACAGGATTCTGTATTGGTAAAGCAGATGGCCATATAACCTTTTTGTGCAGCCATAAGACCGTAAGAACCGCCGCGCATCCAGTGGGTGGTATTGCGCAGAGCCACAATGCCTACGCCGTGGGCTGAGGCAAGTTCCATAGCCTTATTGACAGCTGTTATGGCATTTTTGATACCTATGCCGCGGTTGCCGTCTAAAATACAGATACAGCCATTTTCCTTGACTACATCAACGCAGGCTTTGACATCAACATATCCTTCTTTAACATAATTACAAAAGCGTTCAACACGGTTGAGGCCATGTGAATAAACGCCATCTGCACTTGATTGAGTGTGAACGGTGGCACACAGCTCGGCATCATCTTCTGAAAGACCTACATTGATAAATGCCTTTTTAATAGTATCCTTCATCTGTGCAAAAGGTATAAGTGCCATATACAGTTCTCCATTCGGCTAATTTTACTAATATATAAAATAGCGTTTCATATTATAAAATTCTATAAAAAATTTTTATAATTAAACGCTGTATCACAATTTGTCTATAAACAGATGATAGAACAATAGACGCCAGCATAATCCGATATACATCACACTTTTAAGAGGGGGTGATAAAACTTATGACTCAATGTGTTGTTTGTTTTGGATATATTGTTTATAAATCAATATGTTATATTGGTTTTTTGCATTGGGATCCTAGTGTATTAGATTGTGTAAAATGTGATGTGAATCATTCATTTTGTTAACTCTTATGCGGCATGATATTAAAAATATACGAGTTTTTATGAAATTATTTTTAAAAAACACTGCTGTTTTTAAGGTGTGTATTTTCAATTACCAGTCTACAAATGATGTTTTAAAGCCACTTGCAGCTAAGATTACAGATGTTAGGATCCAAGTGGTGATAGTGGCTGCAAGTGCCATGTATACGCGCCTTAAAGCTATTTTTGTGAGAGGCTTAAAAAAAATGTACTCTTGAGTATGAATTTTTTAAATATTAAAATATAATTTTATAGAATGAAATTTTTAGCGGTGTGAGGTATGTATGCGCGTTACCTATGAAGAATTAAAACAGGCTTTTTTAAATCCCCTTTTAAAAAGAAATGTAGATCCTACACTGGCGCTTGAGTGTGCCACTGAATTTGCAGATACCACAGCCTATGGTGTGCTCTCTCATGGTATCAACCGCTACAGCGTCTTTATCTTGCAGATGGATAAAGGGGAGGTTGTAAACAAAGTCAATCCTGAACTTGAAAAGCAGATGGGCTGTATTGAGGTTTACAACGGCCACAGGGGTATTGGCAATATTACAGCAAGACGTATGATGCAAAGAGCCATGGATATAGCTAAAGATGACGGTGTGGGCATTGTAGCTCTGCGCAATACCAGTCACTGGATGCGTGGCGGATCACTTGGCTATATGGCAGCTAAAAATGGCTATATTGGAATGTGCTTTACCAATTCAATTGCTGTAATGCCCGCCTGGGGTACCAAGGAATGCTGTATAGGAACCAATCCACTTATTATAGCTGTACCATCTGATCCTGTGACTATGGTTGATTTTTCAATGTCAATGTTCTCCTACGGACAGCTGCAGAATTATGCACTGCGCAATGAGCAGCTGCCTATTGACGGCGGCTTTGATGATAAGGGTAATTACACCCGTGACCCTGCCACACTGCAGAAAAACAAACAGATTCTGCCAATGGGCTACTGGAAAGGTTCAGGTCTGTCTATTGTGCTTGATATGATAGGTGTGGCCCTCTCTGGAGGTCTTAGTGTCAGAGAAGTTACAGAGCAGGGCTGTGAAAAGGGTGTAACCCAGATCTTTATGGCCATAAAACCTGTAGCTGATGCCAATACAATGCAGCAGAAATTTGCAGGCATCTGTGATTATGTACTTGAGGCTGCAGCACGCTGTGAGGATCATCCTGCCCATATTCCAGGTCATCTGCTTGAGAGCCGCTATCAAAAATCAATAGAGCAGGGCATTGAGGTTAATGAGGACATTTATAAGAATATACTCACCCTTTAGGATACAGCTATGATTTATGGACACATTGCCAATAAGGATGACGCCTTTTTGCCTCCACCTGTAAAAAAGGCTCTGCACTTTTTAAGAAATACAGATCTTTTAAAGTTAAATGCAGGAGAGGTTGAGATTGTTGGGCGTGAGATTTATGCACAGATTATTGATATGCAGACAAAGGATAAGGATCTCTGCCCCCTTGAGTCACATAGGCGCTATATAGATATACAGTATTTAGCCTCAGGTCGTGAGAAAATTGGTTTTGCTCCCGATCTTGGCACAGCACAACCTTTAAAGTCACATCTGCCAGCACGGGATATTATTTTCTATCAGAGTGTTGAGCATGAAGGTATTATAGAGATGACACCTGGCAGCTATGCCATGTTTTTTCCATATGATATTCACCGTCCTGGCATCAACTTTGAGGAAAATGTGCCTTTGGATATACGCAAGGTTGTGGTAAAAGTGGATATAAATCTTTTAAACTTTATATAGCGTGCTAAGAGGACAGCTTTCATGGCCTACTTTTTAGGTATAGACTGTGGCGGTACAGCCATCAAGTCAGCAGTATATGATGAGTCAATGCGTGAGTTGGGTTCAGCCCGTGAAACACTTGAGATAATAAATCCAAAGCCAGGCTATGCCCAAAGAGACATGCAGAGGCTTAAAGAGCAGTGTTTTAACACCATAAGAGGAGCCATTGCCAAGTCAGGTGTTGACAGTGCTGATATCAAGGGTATTGGTATTTCAGCTCAAGGCAAGGGTCTGTTTGGTATTGATAAACAGGGCAATGCCGCCCCATGCGGAGGTATTCTCTCTGCTGATAAGAGATCGCTGAATATTGTAAAAATCTTTGAAAAGGATAAAGTCAGAGAGAAAATCTATCCTAAGACCCGTCAGGCCTTGTGGACAGGACATCCTGCTACAATACTGCGCTATCTTAAGGAGCATGATTTAAAAAGCTATGAGAGTATAAGCGATATTCTAATGTCGCATGACTATCTGCGCTTTTGTCTTACAGGTACACGCAACTGTGAGGTAACAAATATCTCTGAATCTAATCTGTACAATATTATGCAAAGTCGTTATGACAGGGATCTGTGCACAGAGCTAGGCATTGAGGAGGCTTATGACAAGCTGCCTGATATTGTAGAGTCAACTCAGATCTGCGGTCAGGTGACAAAGGAGGCGGCCGCCCTTACAGGACTTAGCGAGGGTACAGCTGTAGTTGGCGGTCTTTTTGATGTGGTCTCTGTTGCCATCTGCGCAGGCTTAAAAGATGAAAGTGCGCTTAATATCTCCATGGGTACCTGGGCTGTGGCTACAGGCTTTACCCATAAGATTACAGATGATGAGGATCTTTTTGTCTATGGCAGACACTGCAGCAAGGACAGCTTTATTGTCCATGAGGCAAGTCCTACCTCATCTGGCAATCTTGAGTGGATCTGCAATGCCCTGAATATAAGTGACTTTAATGTCATAAATTCCATGGTAGAGCAGGTTGCCCATGAGAAGCATGATGTCTTTTTCATGCCGTTTTTATATGGCTCTAATGTCTCACTTGACAATACAGCAGGTTTTTATGGTCTGCAAAGCTATCATACTAATGCCCATCTGTTTAGTGCCGCCTTTGAGGGTGTAGTCTTTTCGCACATCAAGCATATAAAATCCATAATGCGCAAATTTAAAGATGTGCAAAAACTTATTGTCACAGGTGGTCCTACCCATTCTCCTGTATGGATGCAGATGCTCTCTGATGCAGCAGGCAAGGAGATCTATATTCCAAGGCTCAAAGAGACAGGCTGTCTTGGCGCTGCCATTACAGCTATGGTAGGCCTTGGAGTCTATAAGAGCGTGCATGAGGCTATTATGGCTTTAAATGTTACCAATGACATAGTGACACCAGATAGCTCACGTTTTGACTACTATGCACAAAAATATGAAAAATATACACTTTTGACACAGGCTCTGTCTGACTATCATGTCAAAGTCAACGCTTTGCAAAAATAAACGGAGATAAATAATATGGCTTTACCATTACTGCAGATTGCCCTTGATGATACAGTTTTAGAAAATGCTCTGTCTACAGCCAAGGCTGTGGCCGATGGCGTGGATATTATCGAGGCCGGTACCATTTTATGTGTATCAGAGGGTGTAAGGACAGTAAGTCTTCTGCGCTCACTGTATAAGGATAAAATCATAGTCTGTGATTTAAAGGTTGCAGATGCCGGCGATGTGCTTGCCCGCAAGGCCTTTGGTGCCGGCGCAAGCTATATGACTGTAATCTGTGCCGCTCCTATTGCCACCATGGTGGCAGCAAGACAGGTGGCTGATGACAACGGCGGTGAGATTCAGATTGAGCTCTTTGGCGCATGGACCTTTGATGATGCCAGGCAGTGGCTTGATAATGGCATACGTCAGGCTATATATCACCGTGGCCGTGATGCTGAAAAATCAGGCGTCTCATGGAGCAGTGAAGATCTTGACAAAATGAAGAGATTATCTGATTTAGGTATTGAGCTTAGCGTCACAGGCGGCATCAAACCTCAGGATATTCATCTGTTTAAAGATATCAATGTCAAGGCCTTTATTGCAGGTCGCTCCATTGCCACAGCAGCAGATCCTCTGCAGGCCTGCAACGAATTTAAAGAGAAGTTTAGAGAGTATTTTAAAGCTTAAATCTTCACTATAGTCTGTATAGGGACTAGTCAGGGGCAGAGTTAAACTCTGCCTTTTTTATACAGCTGATCTGGCGTTTTTAAAATAGTCGGCGCAGCCAAGATCCTTTGATATGGCGGCGGCTGTTTTTAGTACATGCTCTTTAACTTTGTCAATGCCTAAAGACTCAAGGCGCTTGGTGGTGGCCGAGAGTGAAATGGCATAGATATTTTCATTGTTCAGATCAAAGATTGGCGCTGCAATACAGGAAATACCAAGTTCATTTTCCTCATTGTCAAAGGCAATGAGCGACTGTCTTATATTTATAATTTCATTTTTTAAAGCTGCAGGATCTACAAGGGTATTTTCTGTAATCTTGTTGAAAAGATGCTGATGATTGATGATATAGGCATCAATGCTGGCATCATCAGAAAAAGCCAGATAGACCTTGCCCATGGCAGTGCAGTATAAAGGCATGGACTGACCTATGGAGGTTCTGGTCTTTAAAAGAGAGCTTGATGGATTGAGCTTATAGAGTAATATGGCATGATCATTGTCACGCATGGAGAAATTGACTGTCTGTGAGTAGCAGAAGTTAAGTCTCTCAAGATGAGGGGTAATAACATTGTAGATATTAGTTGATGATACAACATTATGCCCTATGACTAAAAGCTTGCTTGTAAGTCTGTAGTTGCCAGGGTTGATGCAGTTTTGCACATATTCATTGCTAATTAGCTCCTGCAGCAGACGATGTACAGTACTTTTGTTAAGACCAGCCTCCTCTGAGATCTTGGCAAGAGGGCAGCCATCTGGATAGCTGGCCAGAATATCAATAATTCTAAGACCGCGGGCTAATGACTGACAGCTTGGCTGAGACTTTTTTGAGCTTTTTACTTCTTTTTCTGACATGGAAGACTCGGTTTATTGTTTTTATAAAGTTTTCGTATTTAATTTTTTTTAATATTGTATACTAAAGATACCTAATTGCTAAATAGTCAGAAAACAAAATCCCCCAAAAACTTGGCGCTCTGCCCTTAGGCTTTAAAAGGTATAAGAGGTTACAACTGCCATATAAGCCCAGTCAAAAATACACAATCTACACAGCACAGGCTCTCTTTTGTAGGTATATGCTCACAGGCAGTGAAAAAAGAAGGGCACTTATAACCTAAAGTCCCATGATTTGTGTTACAACTAAATTTGTTATTTTTTCACTCTAACTTTTGTTTTTTTTCTTTTGACCTTTAGATTTAAGTATGATTTTTTTACTATAAGCCCATCCGGATCTACTATTGCTGCCAGCAAAGATTTTGCAAACTTGGTTGGAGCATTAACCTGATGTAAGTAATCAAGATTTTTCTCAACCTGACCTGATTCAAGTATTGCGATCTCGCTTTCTCTAAACTCAACTTTAATATTGTTCAAAGTCTCAACGGCATATTTATAAGATTTATTATTAGAGCGCAGAAAGCCTCTAATGCGTTGCATAATGGTTCTTTTTATAACCAAAGCTATGAAGAGAATAAAGAATTTGCCGTCTAAGGAGCTCTGGTTGTGAATGCCCAACGGCAGGCCGTTAAGGTCATTTTTTAAAATATCAAAGTTAGCCTCATCAATTTCACGCCTTCTATAATATTCCAAAGCATTCTGTGCTGTATAGTTAGCTTCAGGCTCTGAAAATAAGGCAAAAGTACCAAGACGATTAACATATTTTTGAGCTATAGCTTCATCAAGAACTAATTTTCTACCTCGGCCTTTTCCTTGATACACAAAGCAGTTTTTTACATCTGCCATTATACAGGCTCCTGATGGAAGCTCTTTGGTATCGGCAATAGCTCTCTTACACTCCTCAAGGGATGAAAAGAAATCTGCCATCTTATTGGCACGCCTTTGAACGCTTTGGTATAAATGCAGTTTGAGTTTTACATCGTTCCAGATAAAGTCCTCAGTGTAGCAATATAAGGTCTCGCACTCACCACTGCGCGTCTTTAAAGTTATGGTATTGGTTATAGATTGCTCTTTAGTAGCAATAGAGCTCAGATATTCGTCAACAGCCTTTATAGTTCCAGGAACACCTACAATAAATTTTAATTTAAGCTCTTTAAGGTGTCTGAGATTATCAAGCGTTGTCATACCTCTGTCCATAACGAGAGTAATATTCTCTGGGAGGTTGCGATCTAGCGCTGTATCAATAATATTCTTGAGATTGGCTTTGTCGGTAAGACTTCCTGAATAATGATCAAAAAAGACAGGTATGCCAGTACGCTCATTGCTAAATAAGGCATAGTTTACAAGTGGCAGATTTTCTACAGTTCCATGTGTGTAGCCATACTCTGCCTCTCTCATAAGTTTTGCTTTTGAAGTAAAGGCAGTTACATCATAAGCCAGACAGTCGCTTCCTGATGCATAAGGGATCCATAACTTGAAGAAATCACGCAGTTTTTTGGTATCAAGATTGCGCATTAGGTAAGATGCAGCCTGCGATGTTACTCCTTGTGCATCATTGAAAGCGTTAAAGGTAGTAGACAGCTCTTCAAGTGCTTCAAGCGATGTTCTGCCAGATGCGTATACTGTTGCTATAAAGCACATAGAGTCAACAAGTCTTGAATCTTTAAAGGCTTCTATGAGTTTATCGTATAACCCTGACTGAAGGAGTGCTATATAGGCAATGGCCGGAAACGCTGGATATATTACAGCACCTGGTGCGTATTCAAAAGATGTGTGCTTCCCTGGCAGACCAACTTTAGCGTAATTAGCCTCAGGTAGTGCAAGATTTCTTAGTTTGTAATAGTTTTCATTTGGGTGCATTTGTGTGTCAGTACGCTCGCCATTTACAGGTACCCCGATGATGCGACGCTTGCGATTGCTCTTTCTTGAGCCATCATCATCTTTCCAAGGCTCTATAAATTCACAAATGTATAAATCAGGGCCTCTTTGGCGAAAGTATACATTAGATACTGGAATATCAACCGTTTTGTCTAAATAAATCATTTTTACACCGCCCAGTTGTAACACAGTAAGCACACAATTTATATAAGAATAATAGAACAATAGCCTTAAAAAATCAAGGTTAAATTGATAAAAATAAGCTTTAATTACAATGGGATATGAACAGATGCGAGGGTGTTAGAAGTAGAAGTGCTATAAGTTGTAACACAAATCATTGGATTTTAGGTTATAATATCTTATAAAGACACTAAATATGCTTATATTTTAAAAAGCTTTTTATAATATAAGTAATATATAAACACTAAAAACTAATAGCATTTAACACATATTTAAATTTTACAGTATCTGTCTGTGTCAGTCAAAGATGCTTTATATTTTACAGACAGCAGAAATTTATTTGATGTGCCTGTGCTTTTTTAAAGTGTAGGCTGAAAATTTGAATGTTTTATATTAGAATATAAAGATAGTATTTTATATTACCTGAGGATTTGAATATGACAGATAAGACTCTTGATTTGACTAAAACCTATCTTGGTATTGAGTGCGGCTCAACACGTATCAAGGCTGTATTAATCGACAGTGAGTACAATGTAGTTGCCACAGGTGTACATGACTGGGAGAACAGGCTGGAAAACGGAATCTGGACATATTCACAGGAAGATATCTTTGCAGGTGTCAAAGACTGCTACAGAGATTTAAAGAAAAATGTAAAAGATAAATACGGTCAGACCATAACCACCTTAGGTGCAATTGGTATATCCGGCATGATGCATGGCTATCTTGCCTTTGATAAAGAGGGCAGACTGCTTACTCCTTTTAGAACATGGCGTAATACTAATGCCCGTGATGCCTCGGCACAGCTTACAGAATTATTCAATTTCAATATTCCAGAGCGCTGGTCCATCTCCCATCTGTATCAGTCCATTCTCAACAATGATGAGCATGTACACAAGCTTGATTATATCTGCACATTGTCAGGTTATATACACAGAATTCTGACCGGCAACAGATATCAGGGCATAGGCGATGCTGTGGGAATGTTCCCAATCGATCCTAAGACCAATACCTATGTGCAGAAAATGGTAGATCAGTTTGATGAGGCTGTAGCCTCCAAAAATTACAGCTGGAAGCTTCTGGACATATTGCCAAAAGTTATGGTGGCAGGTGAAAATGCCGGAACACTGACAGAAGAGGGAGCCAGATTTTTAGATGAGGACGGTGATCTCAAGGCTGGCATTGTACTGTGTCCTCCAGAGGGTGATGCTGGTACCGGCATGGTGGCTACCAATTCTGTTAAGGTAAGAACAGGCAATATTTCAGCAGGTACCTCAATCTTTGCCATGATTGTGCTTGAGAAGGCTTTAGACAAACTGCACCGTGAAATTGACATGGTCACCACACCAGATGGTCATCCTGTAGCTATGGCCCATGCCAACAACTGCACCTCGGATCTTAATGCCTGGGTTTCACTATTTGCCGAGTTCTTAAAATTAAGTGGCCACAAGGTTGATATGAACGAGGTCTTCTCGCTTTTATACAACAATGCTCTGACAGGTGATGCCGACTGCGGCGGTCTGCTCTCCTATGGCTATTACTCAGGTGAGTTCATTACAGATCTTGAAGAGGGGCGTCCTTTATTTGTAAGAAAACCTGATGCCAATTTCAATCTTGCAAACTTTATGCGCTCTCACCTGTACTCATCTCTTGGAGCTACCAAGATGGGTATGGATATTCTTATCAAAGATGAGAATGTAAAATTAGATTCTCTTTTAGGTCATGGCGGTCTTTTCAAGACCAGGGGCGTAGGTCAGCAGATTATGGCCGATGCCATGAATGTGCCTGTATCTGTCATGGAGACAGCAAGTGAGGGTGGTCCATGGGGTATTGCCATATTAGCCTCCTATGTGATTAACAGCTCAGGTCTTAAGCTTGATGAATTCCTGTCACAGAAGGTCTTTAATGCCAATAAGGGCACAACCTTACAGCCAAATCCTGAAGGCGTCAAAGGCTTTGAAAAATTCATGGAAGATTACAAAAATGGTCTTGCTATAGAAAGACAGTCTACTCTGTCCTTCTAGGTTAAACACATTTACCTGCAGATCAGCCATAAACTCTATGGCTGATTTTTTTTGCCTGCAGTTTATAAAACAAGAATCAAGATTAAATATTATGTAAAGGCTTAGATAAAAATATTATATAAAGGCTTTTATATAAGATTACAGAAAATGGGAGATGAGTTTTAAAAAATAATAAGCTGATATAAGATACTTGATATTATATCAGCTTAGCCTGTATAGGATGGGTTATATAAATCTATTAGAGAGATTTGTTTATTTCAAGGAATCTTGCATAACGCTCTCTTAAATAATCATGCTGACTTGCACAAGGCTCAATGGCAACTGAGGCTTTATGTGTGGCCTTTACTGCCTCACTAAAATCTTTAAAGTGACCTGAGCCTACGGCTGCACATAAAGCTGCAGCCATACAGCCTACCTGCTTGATACTTGAGATCTCAATTGGCAGATTGGAGGCTGAGGCAAACATCTGCATCCATGGTTTTGAATTGGTAGGACCACCTGCCATTCTTATAGTCTTTAGATTTGGTGAAATTTTAACCACCTTATCCTGATTGATAAGATGTGAAAAGACTATACCCTCATACAGAGCATTGACTATATCCTGCATATCATGGTGAGCCTGCAGACCATATAAGGAGGCATGCTGACCTAATTTGAAGTTTGAGCCAAAAAGGTATGGGAAGTAGAACAATGAGCTGTCCTTACGCTCTTTTTGTGCCTTGTCTACATAGGCATTGCACTCATCAAGACTTACATTCTTCAATAAAAGATTTCTCCACCAGGCAAGATTTGAAGCTGAGGTTGGAGAGCCTTCGTGGACAAAATACAGATCAGGTATACAGTAATTGCCCCAGATATAATGATGAGGATCATCCTTGATGCTCTTGTGTACAGTAGTGGCAATAGACCAGGTACCTGAGGTTGCAGATAAAACTGTATCATCTGTTACACCTGAGGCAATGGAGGCTGCTACTACATCAAAAAAACCGCCAAAGACAGGAGTGCCTTCTTTAAGACCTGTAGCCTCAGCAGCCTCTTTGGTTACGCCGCCGCAGTTCTGTGCTGACTGAACAATAGGTGGAAGTCTGTCATAGCACTCATCAATGCCAAAGTTACTGGCAAGGATCTTATCATAGGTGCCTGTTTTGACATTGTAGAGATTGGAGCCTGAAATATTGGTGATTTCAGCGCCTTTATTGCCTGTCATGCAGAATCTTACATAATCATGCACCATGAAGATAGAATCAATCTTATCGTAATTCTCTCTTTCATTTTCATAAAGCCAGCGCAGTATGGCCACAGGATGGCCGGTCCAGATCTGCTGCATACCATAAGGATAGGCCTTGTCGGCACTGCCATCTTCAAGCCATTTCTTTACAATAGATAAAGCTCTGGTATCTGATGAGATAATACCGTTGCGCACAGGACGGCCTGCCTTATCAACAGCATACAGACCCTTGCCGTGGGATGAGAAGGATACACCTTTGACATCAGCGTTGTTTACTGATCCGCTTTTAAGAGCGCCTTGAATTACAGTACATACAGACTGCCATAGCTCATCCATATTGCGCTCTGAAAAGCCCTCATGCTGTGCAATCAGTGTGGAATTGTGCTCGCATACTGAAACTTCATTGCCGCACTCATCATAAATACCGGCTTTAATTACTGTGCCGCCAAGATCGATACCGATAAAATAGCTCATTGCAGATCCTTAATTTTGCTGTTGTTTTAAAAAAATGATGTGTGCCGGGGCACACATCATCACTTGGTTATGAAGATTAGCTTCTTGCTTTTTTCTTCTCAGTACCTACATAGATGGCAATGAGAATAATTATGCCTTTGATTACGTTCTGAACATATGGGTTGATACCGATGAGGTTCAGACCGTTGTTTAGTACACCAAGGAGCAGCGCGCCTATAAGAGTACCTATGATTGTACCTTTACCACCGTTCATGGCTGCACCGCCAAGTACTACAGCTGCGATGGCATCAAGCTCAAAAGCAACACCGGCATTTGGCTGACCTGACATCAGACGAGAGGTTAAGATTAAACCTGCAAGTGCTGAGGTGAAGCCTGAGATAGTATAGACTAAAAACAGAATCTTTGAGACCTTGATACCAGAGAGTCTTGAGGCCTCGGCATTACCGCCTACAGCATAGACGTGACGGCCAAATGGGGTGTAGGTTAAAACCACATAGGCTACTGCATAGACAATGAGCATGATGAAGATCGGAGTCTCAATACCCATGATGCTGCCACGGCCAAAGAGGGCAAATGACTTGTCAAGACCTGAGATTGGATAACCGCCGGTATAGATAAGAGCAAGACCACGGGCAATACCTAACATGGCCAGGGTCACAATAAAGGCAGGCATCTTGGCATAGGCTATAAGTAAACCGTTAATGGCACCAAGAACTGAGCCTAAACCTAAACCTATTAAAATAGAGAGTGACATTGGCATGCCGCCAGCCATAAGGCCAGCCATAATGGTTCCAGAGAGCGCCATCACAGAGCCTACAGCAAGGTCAATACCTGAGGTTAAAATAGCAAAGGTCATACCTACAGCAATAATGGCGTTGACTGATACCTGTCGGCCGATATTGGTAAGGTTGTTGGCTGTAAGGAAGTTGTCTGTCACTACAACCATGATAATGAATACGCATAAGAAGCCCATTAAAGGATAGAAAACAGGGTTTCTTGACAGTTGCTTAAATGTAGTCATCATTGAATTCTCTTGAGTAATAGTTTCGCTAGCCATATTAGTTGTTTCCTGTTGCATAAAGCATAATAGTATTTGATTCGATATCCTTGCCTTCAAGTTCTGCTACAATTGAGCCTTCTCTGAATACCTCCACTCTGTCGCAAAGGCCGATGATTTCTGGCAGCTCAGATGAGATCATGATTACGGCAAGACCTGTTTCTGTCAGTTTGCGCATTAGCTCATATATTTCAGCCTTGGCGCCTACGTCAATACCACGGGTTGGCTCGTCAAAGATTAAAACCTTACAGTCATTGTTGAGCCAGCGTCCAATAACAACCTTCTGCTGATTACCTCCTGAGAGGTTGCCAACCTTGGTAGATGAGGACGGAGTCTTTACTCTTACCTTCTTGATAAGCTCATTGGCTGTAGCTTCCTCCTGCTTATCAGAGATAAAGATACCGCCCACCATCCACTTGGAGAAGTTGTTCATGGAGATATTGCTCTTTACAGAAAACGGCAGGATAAGACCTTCAGCCTTTCTGTCCTCAGGCAGAAGACCAATACCTTTGGCCAGTGACTCTGCAGGATCTGAGAGTTTTTCTTTAACCCCGTCCAGGATAACTTCCTTTGAATATGGTTTGTCAGCACCAATAAGTGCACGGGCAAGCTCGGTACGGCCTGAGCCTACAAGACCTGCAAAGCCTAAAATCTCGCCTTTGTAAATCTTGAAGCTGTTTGGTGTATCACCCTTGTTGCGACACAGGTTGTTGACCTCAAGTATTGGCTTGTCGCGCACTATGGTGCTGCTCTTTGGAGGATAAGTGTTTTCAACCTTGCGACCTACCATCATCTCAACCAGCTCATCTACGGTGGTGTTGGCAACAGGTCTGGTGCCTATGTACTGACCGTCACGCAGTACTGAGATGTTCTCGCAGATCTGGTAAATTTCCTCAAGGTGGTGGGAGATAAAGAACATGCCAACACCAGTCTGCTTAAGGTCGCGCATGATTTTAAACAGTCTGTCAGCCTCTTTTGGTGTTAAAGTGGCAGTAGGCTCGTCTAAAACCAGAATTTTTGCATGTAATGACAGTGCCTTGGCAATTTCAACGAACTGCTGCTCGGCAACTGAGAGCTCTTCAACAGGAACATCAACGTTAATATTGATCTCAAGCTCATTTAAAATCTTAAGAGTTTCCTCTTTCATTTTCTTAAAATCGATAAGACCCAGCTTATTTTTGATCTCGCGATTTAAGAAAATATTTTCAACGGCATTTAAATACGGTATTAATGAAAATTCCTGGAAAATGATACCAATGCCTTTATCAATAGCATCTTTATAGTTATCAAAAGTGACTTCAGCACCGTCAATTAAAATCTTACCCTTGTCATTACTGTAAATGCCGCAAAGAATTTTCATAAGGGTAGATTTGCCGGCACCGTTTTCGCCTAAGAGGGCGTGAATCTCACCGTAATCTAAAGACAGCGTAATATTATCTAGCGCTTTTACGCCAGGAAAAGATTTTGATATTTCCTGCAGTTCCAGTAGTTTTGGCATTGTATCTCCTAATCTATAAGCACCCTCTATGCAGCATAAAGGGTGCGGTACTACTTAAACGTAATTTAAATTACCAAGAGAAGCCTTCAGCATTTTCTTTGGTGATTAGCTTAACGTCGATAGGGATTGCGCTAGGAACGTTGGCACCCCAGAACTTGGCCAGAGCAATACCGATACCTACACGGATCTGATCGCGTGGGAACTGTGCAGATGTTGCAATAAATGGACCGTCGCCTTTGGCAATAGCCTCTACAGCCTCTGGGTTACCATCAACTGATACGAGTTTAACATCACGGCCTGAAGCCTCAATTGCAGCTAAGGCACCCATTGCCCCGCCGTCGTTTACTGAGAAGATACCATCAAGCTCTGGAGCTGACTGTAAAATGTTCTCAGTTACGTTAAGAGCGATGGCTCTGTCCTGCTGACCGTTCTGCTTGGTTACGATCTTGATGTCAGGATAGTTCTTCATGGCATCTTCAAAGCCACGTACACGCTCAAGAATAGGTACTACAGGGATACCGTCAAGAATGGCAACCTCACCCTTGCCGTCTAAGGCTTTGGCAAGAGCCTCACCGGCCATAACGCCTGCATCATAGTTCTTTGAACCTACGAATGAATCGATTGGGCCTTCAGCCTGGGCATCGATGGCTACAGTTACAACACCGGCTTCTTTGGCATCGATAACAGCTGACTGAATACCTACAGAGTCAGTTGGATTTAATAGAAGAATATCAATATTCTGCTGTAACATATCCTCAACGTCTGAAATCTGTTTTGCTACGTCGTGACGTGCGTCGGTGATAACAATTTCAGCACCTAATGACTTGGCAGCCTCTTCAAAAGCCTGCTGCATGGTTACGAAGTATGGGTTGTTGAGCTCCTGGAATGACATACCAATCTTGAGCTTGCCATCATCGGCTGCAGAGGCAGCGCCTGCAAAGGCCATAGCTGAAGCTAAAGCAACTGCACCTAAAGTTTTAGTAATCTTCATATTCAATTCCTCTATAAACGATAAAAACATGTTAGTTGTTTTTAATGACAACGATAACATGGTTTAAATATAGTAAATGAATTATATTTTTTTAGTGACATAGGACAACTTTTTCTCTATTTTTGTATAATTTGTTTAAAAAACGAGCTATATATCACAAAAAAATATTGAAAAAAGTATTTTTTGGAGAAAAATTCGTTGTTTTAGGACACAGTTAACAAAAGTTTTCATTGCAATATATTACTTTTAAATAAGAGCTTCTTAGTATTTAGAAGCTTTTTAGTTGTGCTAAATATTTGATTATAAATATAATAATAAGAAAAAATGGTAGGTTTATAATGAATGATGACGTTACCAAAAAGGCTTCGACCATAGTTGACATTGCTCTTAAGGCCAATGTTACCAATATTACAGTATCCCGCGCCTTTGCTCATCCTGAGCTGGTTAAAAAAGAGACCAGGGAGAGGATTTATGCTATAGCCAAAGAGCTTGATTATAAACCAAATTTATTTGCCAGATCGCTAAAGAGCAATGATTCTAAAATCATTGGCGTAGTGTCAGATTCAACCTATAACAGGGTTTATGCCGACGTCATCAAGAGACTGTGCCTTGAGAGTGATAAAAAAGGGTATAGTGTCATGATGTTTGAAACCAACGGCAATGAGGAGGCCGAGCAGAGAGCTATCAATGCCCTTGTCAGCTACAAGGCCTCGGGCATTGTTCTATCTGTGGTCAATGATGCAAAACATTACAATCCAGGCTATCTTGATATTGTCAAAGCCCAGAATATACCTCTGGTGCTGCTTGACAGAGATATATATGACAAATCTCTGCCAGGAGTGTTTTTAAACAATATCGAGCTTGGCATCAAGGCCGGACAGTATCTCTCATCGCTAAAAGATATTGAGAGCATGATTGTCATATCAGGCCCCAAAGACTCTATGATTTCTATAAACCGTCTTGAAGGAATTAAAAAAGTATTTGATTTATCAAAGATTAAATATGATGTCTGTTATACAAGCTACAATTACGACGGTGCACGCAGTGATGTTTATGAGTATTTAAAGAACCTAGGCTATATACCATCAATTGCTGTGGGGCTTAACGGTCCTATGATGCTTGCCACCATAGGTGCGAGCAGACGTCTTGGAATTCACCGCTCTATGCGCTATTTTTCATTTGACGAGGTGCCTTTTGCCAAAGACTTTGGCTATAGCGTACCATGCGTCTACAATTCAGCCGATGAATGGGGTGATGAGATCACTAAACTCCTGTTTTCTCTTATAAATTCCAATAATGATTTTGCATCCTTTGACAGGGTGTACATTTACGGAAAACTGATTATCTGATTTGTTTTGCTTTTTATCAAAAAATAAAACATAGATCACTAATTGGTGTTTTTTGCTAGGCTATAATGACAACGTTGTCATTAATTTACAGACATAGTGAGGATTTAATTATGGCAGTACAGATTCCTGAGAAAATGAAAGCTCTTGTTAACCACGGTCCACATGACTACCGTCTTGAGATGATTGACACTCCAAGACCAGGTCCAAATGAGCTTTTAATCAAAGTTTCAGCTTGTGGTGTATGTGCAGGCGATATCAAGTGTGAAGCCGGCGCAGCAATGTTCTGGGGCGAGGATCCATGGGTTAAGACTCCTGTAGTTCCAGGCCACGAGTTCTTCGGTACTGTAGTAGAGCTCGGTGAGGGTGCTGAGGAGTTCTTTGGCGTCAAGTTAGGTGAGAGAATTTTAGCCGAGCAGATCCTTCCTTGCGGCAAGTGCAGATTCTGTAAGTCAGGTCAGTACTGGATGTGTGAGCCACACGATATGTATGGCTATCAGGGCAAGATTGCAGACGGTGGTATGGCCGAGTACATGCTCTTCCACAAAAACTCAGTAATTCATAAGATCCCCGAGAACCTGTCTTTAGAAGATGCCGCTTTAATTGAGCCAATGGCCTGTTCAATGCACACTGTACAGCGCGCCAACATTCAGTTTGAGGATGTTGTAGTGTTAGCAGGTGCCGGAACCTTAGGTCTTGGTATTGTTCAGGCTGCCAAGTTAAAGACACCTAAGAAATTAATTGTGCTTGATACTATCGATGCCCGTTTAGAGCTTGCCAAGAAGTTTGGTGCAGACCTAGTTATCAACCCAGCCAAGGAAGATGCCATCAAGATTGTTAAGGATCTGACTGACGGCTATGGCTGTGATGTATACATCGAGGCTACTGGCAACCCACGCGGTGCTGTCCAGGGTCTTGAGATGATTAGAAAGTTAGGTCGCTTTGTTGAAATGTCAGTATTTGGTCAGGAGACTACAGCTGACTGGTCAATCATCGGTGACAGAAAGGAAATCGATTTGTTAGGTTCACACTTAGGCCCTTACTGCTATCCAACAGTAATCGATCTTTTAGATCGCGGTCTGATGACTTCAAAGGGTGTAGTAACTCATTCATTTGGTCTTGATGACTGGAAGAAGGCCTTTGAGATTGCTCACAGCACCGAGGCCATCAAGGTTATCTTAAAACCTTAAGGAATTTTAATAGAACCGTAGAGAGTGTAGAGCACCTAATCAATACTGTTTAGGTGCTTTTTTTGCTAATAGGGAGTAAATGTATGGATAATAAATATAAAGCTCTTGCCTGTGCTCTTGCTCTTACAGGATGCAGCGCTGCATGCGCTGATGAGGTAAAACTTGATGCCTTCTACTTTGATCTGAGCAATGAATTTATAAATTCTCTGCAAAAGAGTATAGACAGTTGTGCCAAGGAAAAAGGGGTTAAGGTTAAAACCCACAATGCTGCAGATGATCTTCTGCTACAGTCACAGCAGATTGACTCAGCTATCAATACCAAATCTGTAAATCTGCTGTTAAATCTTGTTGATACCTCATATGCCTACGATGTGGCAGATGGTCTTAAGGATAAAGACAGCCGCGTTATCTTTGTTAACAGACTGCCAGATAAAAAAGTGCTTGATAGTTTTGAGCATGCTGCCTTTATAGGTACCGATCCTTCAAGCTCTGGCTATTATCAGGTAGAGATTTTAAAAGACTATATAGCCAAAGGTCATAAGGTTGATACCAATGGCAATGGCAAAATAGATATTGTGCTTTTAAAGGGTGAGGTTGACCATCAGGATACACGAGATAGAACTCAGGCTCTGTTCAATGGTTTAAAGGAAAATAAAATTGATTTTAATATTGTCCATGTTGAATATGCCAACTGGGGTTTTCAGCAGGGCTTTGATGCCATGGATAGAGCTATAATCAGAAACGGTTATGATAAAATTGAGCTTATAGTTGGTAACAACGATGCTATGGCTCTAGGTGCCATTGCCCGTCTTAATGAAGATAAATACAATATAGCAGGTGGTGACAAGACAATACCTGTTATTGGCATTGATGCCATTAAAGAAGCAGTGGATGCAGTAAAGAGCGGTACTATGATAGGAACTGTATGCAATGACAGTCAGACCATGGCCAGGGTTGCTATAGATCTCTTTACCATGCCTGATATGGATCTGCAGGCATTAAAGGACAAATATGATCTTAGTGTCGAGGGCAGAGTTATAACCGTGCCATACTCCAAGATTACCAAAGAATAACAGTGCTTTTTAAGTCAAAGTGAGGTTAGTATGAGACAGCACCCAATTGGTATTTACGAAAAAGCGATGCCTAAATCTTTAAGCTTTGCTGAGAGATTTAAAATGGTCAAGGCAGGTGGCTTTGACTTTATGGAAATCTCTGTAGACGAAACTGACGAGAGATTGTCACGTCTTGACTGGACTAAAGAGCAGAGACTTGATTTTGTTAAATTAAAGTCAGATCTTGATGTGCGTGTGCCTTCAATGTGTCTGTCAGGTCATAGAAAATATCCATTTGGCTCTCATGATGCCTCAGTACGTGACAGAGCCATGGAAATCATGGTCAAGGCTATTGATTTTGCCTGTGACACTGGAGTGCGTACTATTCAGCTTGCAGGCTATGATGTTTATTATGAAGATCAGGACGAGGGCACAAAAGAGCGCTTTATTGAGGGAACCAGAAAGGCTGTTGAGTATGCTGCCGCATGTCAGGTTATGCTGGCCACGGAAATTATGGATACTCCATTTTTAAATTCCATTACTAAGTGGAAGGAGTATGATGATCTTATCAAATCTCCATGGTTTGGCGTATATCCTGATGTAGGCAATCTTACAGGCTGGAACAATGATGTACCACATGAGCTTGAGGTAGGAATTGATAAGATTGCAGCCATTCACTTAAAGGAGACACTGCCTGTAAGTGATACCTGCAAGGGACAGTTCCGTGATCTTTATTTTGGACAGGGTACTGTTGATTTTCTTACTATATTCAAAAAGCTCAAGGCATTAAACTATCGCGGTGCTTTCCTGCTTGAGATGTGGGGAGAGAATGATCCTCAGGCACTAGATAAGATTATTGCAGCCCGTGAGTTTATCGAGAAGAAGATGGCAGAGGCTGATTTTAAATAAGAATGCGTAAAATCGATGAAAATAGCTCACATCTGTGGGCTATTTTTTTAATTAAAAGCCTGGATGAATGGCAATCTATCCAGGCTTTTAACTCAGGGAAGATTAATAATTAACCGCCAAGCAGTGACAGAGCAATCTGTGGTCTCTGATTGGCCTGGGATAAAATAGACTGTGAGGCCTGCTGCAATATCTGATTGGCAGTAAGTGCAGCGGTCTCCTCAGCAAAGTCGGTATCACGAATACGTGAACGTGCATCAGATTCATTTTCCTGAATGTTGGCCTGATTTCTGATGGTTGACTCCATACGGTTCTGTACAGCACCAAGCTCGGCACGTTTTGAATCAATAACCTGAATCATAGAGTCAATATTGCCTAAAGTTAACTGAGCCTGTGACTGATTAGTTACAGAGAAACGTACTAGTCCATTAGAGTTAACAAAACCAGTTGTGTCATTAAAAGCTGTTATACCTGCTCTTGAGGCGATAATTGAAAGCATAAAGCCTTTTGACATATCTGTTACGGCAATGGTGTCATTGGCATTGGCACCAACCTGGAAGGTTACTTTACCATCTGATCCTATGATGGTTGTATTACTGTTACCGCCACCTGCTGCGTTTACTCTAAATCCATCTAAAACAGTTTTACCAGCATATGTTGTTTTGCAGGCAATACGGGTAATTTCTGTTGAAAGCTGAGTAATTTCCTGCTGAATAGACTTTCTGTCCTCGGTAGAATAAGTGCCGTTGGCAGCCTGAATGGAGAGGGTTCTGACACGCTGCAGCATATTGGTCATTTCATCCATAGCGCCTTCAATTGTCTGGGCAAAGGCAATGCCGTCATTACAGTTTCTGTTGCCCTGGCCTAAACCGTTGATCTGAGAGGTAAGACGGTCAGAGATCTGAAGACCTGCAGCATCGTCTTTAGCTGAGTTGATTCTAAGACCAGATGCTAATCTCTGATATGAAACATTAAGGGCATTTGTAGAGTTGGTAAGCTTACGCTGGCCATTAATGGCAGAAACGTTGGTATTGACGTAAAGAGCCATACATGTATTCTCCTGAGTTTCTTTTTGTCTAATGACAAAATAACGACGTATAATAATTTATTGTCTATATGAAAAAACTATGCCAAGACTAAATTATTTAAAAATATTGAAACTGTGGTGGATTAATGCGCAGACAAGATTTAATTTTAGATATTTCTTAGAGATGAGATTCAAGAAAAAAGGCTTATGCTCAGTAATTAAAGACATGAGCCTGTCTTGAAAAGAAAATAGATAAGTTATAGTAGTAAATATAATCTCTCTAAAAAGGGCCAGAGAAAACTCTCTGGCCAATGAGCATATTGCTCAGGAGAGAAAGCTTTAAATAATTTATTAACCTCCAAGCAGAGACAGAGCAATCTGTGGTCTCTGATTGGCCTGGGATAAAATGGTCTGTGAGGCCTGCTGTAATATTTGATTTGCAGTTAATGATGCAGTCTCCTCAGCAAAGTCTGTATCACGGATACGTGAGCGGGCATCTGACTCATTTTCCTGAATGTTGGCCTGATTTCTGATGGTTGATTCCATACGATTCTGTACAGCACCAAGCTCAGCACGCTTTGAGTCGATAACCTGGATTAATTTGTCAATATTACCAAGGGTTAACTGTGCCTGTGACTGATTGGTAACTGAGAATCTAATTTGACCATTTTCTGTATGAAGGCCTGTTGTAGTATTAAAGTTTGTAATACCGGCTTTGGATGCAATCATGGATAACATGTAGCCGGTTGACATATTAGTAACCAGAATAGTGTCATTGGCATTGGCGCCAACCTGGAAAGTTACATTGCCGTCAGAAGCGATAATTGTATTATTATTTGCTGCCCAGCCATTTAATACAGTTTTACCTGCATATGTGGTCTTACAGGCAATACGGGTAATTTCAGTTGATAACTGAGTTATTTCCTGCTGAATTGATTTTCTGTCTTCCTGTGAGTAGGTACCGTTGGCAGCCTGAATGGAGAGAGTTCTTACGCGCTGCAGCATATTGGTCATCTCATCCATAGCGCCTTCAATTGTCTGGGCAAAGGCAATGCCGTCGTTACAGTTTCTATTGCCTTGGCCTAAACCGTTGATCTGAGAGGTAAGACGATCAGAGATCTGAAGACCGGCAGCATCGTCTTTGGCTGAGTTGATTCTAAGACCTGATGCTAATCTCTGATATGAAACATTAAGCGCATTGGTTGCATTTGTAAGTTTACGTTGGCCGTTAATGGCTGAAACGTTAGTATTTACATAAAGAGCCATATAATTCTCCTGAGTTTAATATTGCTATTAAAACTTTGCCGTTTAAGGCAGTTTGTAATGTATGACTCCTATAAAGAAAAAAGTGTGCCAAGATTAAAAATAAATATAAATTAATAAAATGGAAGCGAGATCTGCTGGTATCTCATATGAGAGGATATGGATTTAAATTAATGAAAAAAGGCTTATGCTCAGTAATTAAAGACATGAGCCTGTCTTGAAAAGAAAAAAGATAAGTTTTATCAGTAAATATAAATCTCTCTAAAAAGGGCCAGAGAAAACTCTCTGGCCAATGAGCATATTGCTCAGGAGAGAAAGCTTTAAATAATTTATTAACCTCCAAGCAGAGACAGAGCAATCTGTGGTCTCTGATTGGCCTGGGATAAAATGGTCTGTGAGGCCTGCTGCAATATTTGATTTGCAGTTAATGATGCAGTTTCCTCAGCAAAGTCTGTATCACGGATACGTGAGCGGGCATCTGACTCATTTTCCTGAATGTTGGCCTGATTTCTGATGGTTGATTCCATACGGTTTTGTACAGCACCAAGCTCAGCACGCTTTGAGTCGATAACCTGAATTAATTTATCAACATTACCAAGTGTTAACTGTGACTGAGACTGATTTGATACAGAGAAGGAAATACCAACGCCATTTATAGCTTTAAAACCTGTTGTATCATTTAGAGTTGTAATTCCTGCTTGTGAGGCTATCATGGAAAGCATAAAGCCTTTTGACATGCCAGCTACTGCAATGGTGTCGTTGGCATTAGCACCAACCTGGAAAGTCACGCTACCATTTGAACCGATAATGGTTGAGTCACTGTTACCGCCAGCGGCACCACCTGTTTGTGCTGTTCTAAATCCATTAAGGACAGTTTTTCCGGCATAGGTGGTTTTACATGAAATACGGGTAATTTCAGCTGATAACTGCTCAATTTCCTGCTGAATAGCAACACGATCTTCAGCTGAATATGTGCCGTTGGCTGATTGAATGGAGAGAGTTCTGACACGCTGCAGCATATTGGTCATCTCATCCATGGCGCCTTCAATTGTCTGGGCAAAAGCAATGCCGTCATTACAGTTTCTATTGCCTTGGCCTAAACCGTTGATCTGAGAGGTAAGACGATCAGAGATCTGAAGACCTGCAGCATCGTCTTTAGCTGAGTTGATTCTAAGACCTGATGCTAATCTCTGATATGAAACATTAAGCGCATTGGTTGCATTTGTAAGTTTACGTTGGCCATTAATGGCTGAAACGTTAGTATTTACATAAAGAGCCATATAATTCTCCTGAGTTTAATATTGCTATTAAAACTTTGCCGTTTGTGGCAATTTATAATGTATATGTTTAATTAAGAAAAAAGCATGCCAAGTTTTATAAAATAATACAGATACGGTTCATCAGCTCAGTAGATAAGATTTAAGATAAATGAATGGAAGACTAATAATTAAAAGGGATTTGGACTATAAAGGTGATTTCAAGAAAAAAAGGCTTATGCTCAGTAATTAAAGACATGAGCCTGTCTTGAAAAGAAAAAGATAAGTTGTAATAGTAAATAAAATTCTCTCTAAAAAGGGCCAGAGAAAACTCTCTGGCCAATGAGCATATTGCTCAGGAGAGAAAGCTTTAAATAATTTATTAACCTCCAAGCAGAGACAGAGCAATCTGTGGTCTCTGATTGGCCTGGGATAAAATAGTCTGTGAAGCCTGCTGCAATATCTGATTTGCAGTTAATGATGCGGTTTCCTCTGCAAAGTCTGTATCACGGATACGTGAACGGGCATCTGACTCATTTTCCTGAATGTTGGCCTGATTTCTGATGGTTGATTCCATACGGTTTTGTACAGCACCAAGCTCGGCACGCTTCGAGTCAATAACCTGGATTAATTTATCAATATTGCCAAGAGTTAACTGTGCCTGAGATTGATTTGATACTGAAAAAGATATACCACCATTAGCAGTTTTAAATCCAGTTGTATCATCTAATTGTCTTATATTGGCTTTAGATGCGATAACAGATAACATAAAGCCAGTTGACATATTAGTAACCTGAATAGTGTCATTGGCATTGGCGCCAACCTGGAATGTTACATTTCCGTCTGAGCCAATAATGGTGTTGCCGCCTGCTGCCCAGCCATTTAATACAGTTTTACCTGCATATGTTGTTTTACAGGAAATACGAGTAATTTCAGCTGATAGCTGCTCAATTTCCTGCTGAATAGAAACACGATCATCAGCAGAATAGGTACCGTTGGCAGCCTGAATGGAGAGAGTTCTGACGCGCTGCAGCATATTGGTCATCTCATCCATGGCGCCTTCAATTGTCTGAGCAAAGGCAATGCCGTCATTACAGTTTCTATTGCCTTGGCCTAAACCGTTGATCTGAGAGGTAAGACGATCAGAGATCTGAAGTCCTGCAGCATCGTCTTTGGCTGAGTTGATTCTAAGACCTGATGCTAATCTCTGATATGAAACATTAAGCGCATTGGTTGCATTTGTAAGTTTACGTTGGCCATTAATGGCTGAAACGTTAGTATTTACATAAAGAGCCATATAATTCTCCTGAGTTTAATATTGCTATTAAAACTTTGCCGTTAAAGGCAGTTTGTAATGTATGACTGCGGTAAAGAAAAAAGTGTGCCAAGTTTTAATTTCATTTTTATAAATGGATTATAAATAGGTTTGCTAGAAATTTTGTCTTGAAGCTACACATACTTAAGTTTGGTAAAAAGTAGGGTAATAACAAAAAATTTATGGTTAAAACGGCAATTTCAGATATGTAAAGCACTTGGCTTTCATGGGTAAAAAAAAGGGCGCCTTTTTAATATCGGCGCCCTTATATAAAGGAGTTAAGTATTTAAAAGCTAACTTAGAGCCTGCTTTAAATCTTCAACCTTGTCGGTTCTCTCCCATGGGAATTCATCACGACCAAAGTGGCCATAGGCTGCAGTCTTGAAGTAGATTGGCTTTTCAAGATCAAGCATTCTGATAAGGCCGTAAGGTCTTAAATCAAATACCTCATTGACAACATCGGCAATTTTATTGTCATCAACTGTACCGGTGCCAAAGGTATTGACAGCAATTGATACAGGCTTGGCCACACCGATTGCATATGAAACCTGGATTTCACACTCTTTGGCAAGACCTGCTGCTACAATGTTCTTGGCAACATAGCGGGCAGCATAGGCTGCAGATCTGTCAACTTTTGAAGGATCCTTGCCGGAGAATGCACCACCGCCGTGACGGGCAGCGCCACCGTAAGTATCAACAATAATCTTACGACCGGTAAGACCGCAGTCACCTACAGGGCCACCGATAACAAAACGTCCTGTTGGATTGATAAAGTATTTGGTCTTATCTGTGAGCATGGCATTTGGAATAACCTTCTTGATGATTTCTTCCTGAACGCCTTCTATTACAGATGAAAGTGAAACATCTGGACTGTGCTGTGTTGATAGAACTACAGTATCAACATAATCTATAGAACCGTCATCCTTATAGGCAAAAGTGATCTGGCTCTTGGCATCTGGACGCAGCCAAGGGAGAAGACCTAATCTGCGCACCTCTGACTGTCTTTTTACAAGCAGGTGGGCATAGGTAATTGCTGCAGGCATAAAGACAGCTGTCTCAGAGCAGGCATAGCCAAACATCAGGCCCTGATCACCTGCGCCCTGATCTTCGCTCTTTGATCTGTCTACACCCTGATTGATATCAGGAGACTGTTTGCCAAGTGCATTTAAAAATGCACAGTAGTGACCATCAAAACCAACCTCGGTTGAGTTATAGCCTATGTCGCATACAGTTTTTCTTACGACAGACTCAAGATCAACATTTGCTGTGGTGGTAACTTCACCGGCAAGCACAACCATACCTGTCTTGACTAGAGTCTCGCAGGCTACGCGGGCTTTTGGATCCTGGGCAATGATGGCATCTAATACAGCATCAGAAATTTGATCTGCAACTTTATCTGGATGACCTTCTGAAACAGATTCAGAAGTAAATAAACGTGACATGTTTTACTCTCTTTTTTATTTTTAGCACATTAAAGCAAAAAATCGCCTCAGACATATGCTGAATAACTACAAAAAATCAAATCCATTATACTGTAAAGTAGCGTACAAATCTCTTTAACTTGCAAAAATTAGTCACAGCCTTCTGACGTAGGTAAATCTATATAAGGCCGATAGAATGTGCCTTGTGGCAAAAAAACACGATATAAACTGGCTTTGTAAAGATTGTATGCTGTAATGCCGGGGCTTTGCTTTAAATTGGGAATAGCAGCCACATATATAAGTATTGATGTGATGAGTTTTAATTGCCATGAGATAAGAGCTCTTATAAATAAAGATAGGAGCTTTGAGCATAGTGCAAACACCTGTGGCAATATCAAAGCTCTAAGGGCTTTGCAGACAATGCTTAAGTCTTATGCTCTTTTGGTAAATAAGTGCATGGCAAATACAGGATATAAGTTATAGTGGCTAAAGAACATAAAAGCGCTGAGATACAAGCTTTAGCATTGCTTTTATATCTAAAAAATTAAAAGTGGTACAGCATTTGCAAAGATACAAGCATACGGCAAATAAATATAATTTTTTATAGACAGTAATTGCCTGATTTATAAAGAATTATTATGAATAAATGAGGTAGCAATATGCAAGTTTCATATGCTAATGATGTAAGAGACAACTCAAGTGTTGCCACATACGGCAAATTTGAGCAAAAAGAGAGTAGCAGAGGCAAAGGTGACCTGTTCAGTTCCATACTGCAGGGCATGAATGCCAGTGCTATGGCTTTTAATGATAAGACATCTTCTTTTGTCGGCAATATAAGTTCAAACTCTATAAATGCCTTAAAGCAGAGTGTATCTAAAAGTCAGATGCTAAAAGACAGACCTGTTAACAGAGGTAATGACTTTACCAAGGTAGACAGGAATGATGGCAAGGTCCAGGCTACAGATAAAGATAACAACAAGGTTTCAGATTTAGAAAAGACACAGGAATCTTCTCAGAATCGGGAGGACATGTCCGATACTGCTATAGCCCTTGCAACTCTTACTGCAGGTGCTTTAGGTCAGTTAAAGGATAATGTTGCAGCAGAGCAGCAGAATGCTCAGAATGGAAGCTGTGTCTTTACCAAGGAGTCTCAGGCTACAGCTGGCGCTGCAGTTTTAAATACTGATGGTACAGAGCAGGGTGAGATGGTAGCAGATAAGACTGTCAATGCCTTTGCAGAGATTCCATCTGATGACAGCGAAACTGCTGAGATTGATGCTGATCTTATCGACAGACTGGTAAAGACCAAGGATACAGCCAAGACTGATAGCTCTTTTGTAAAGCGCGAGACAGTAAAGGCTATAGATGAGATGGCAAAAACAGCCAATGTCTCAAAGATTTCTCTTGAGGATATAAAGGGAGCGTCAGCACACATCAAGGCATCAGATACTGCCTTTAGTGATGATCTGACTTTAATTGAGAAGTCTATGGCTCAGACTTTAGGTCTTGACAAGATGTATAGCAAATCTTTCCAGGAAAATGCCATGAAAGATCGCATACATACAACCTTAGGTTCTGTTGCATCTAATAATCCAACATCACAGAGTGTTATTATCTCTCAGGCTTTAAACACCTTAAAGATGAGTGTTTTAAAGTCACAGAGTACACTCTCTGAAAGATTTAGCAATGTTTCACTTGAGAGTGCCAATACATTAGTAACATCTGCATTAAAGACCTCTGCATTTAATATGCAAAACGGTTCTGCAAATTCACAGTCTGGCGAGGGCTCATCATTCTTCAACAGCTTTGCCCAGTCTGGACTTGTAAAGAATGGTATTGAGTCAAATCAGCTTCAAAAAGGTAAAGAGACATTCTCTTCAATGCACCTTGGTGACAATGCCAAAGCCAATGCCGAGGAAATTGCCTCGAAGGTTATGGCCATGGCTGCACGTAACATGAAGCAGATGGTCATTGACCTAAATCCGCAGAATCTTGGCAAAATGCAGATCAGGATTGCTCTTAACGAGTCACAGGAGGCAGGAATGGTCTCCATGTCAGCCACATCAGCTCAGACAAGAGAGCTGCTTGAGGGCAGCATTGGACGTCTGCGTGACATTCTGATGCAGAGCGGTATTGCTACAGATACTTCTGTTCATGAGCTTGCCGACAATGCAGGTTCATCATCAGATGGTGCCTTTGCCCAGGATCAGGGCTCAGGTCAGCAAAGAGATCAGGGTTTTGATTTCATCTTTGGCAATGCTGAAGAAGAAAATGCCGAGACAGAGTCAGAGCAGGTTGCAATGAGCAATGCTCTAAATGACGGCAGATTACACTTGTTTGCATAAAAACACATTATTTAGCTCTTATATAAAAGGCCGCAGTAAAAATGCGGTCTTTTTTTTACATAAAAAGTAAAAAAAGGTTTATAGTTTGTTAATGTTGCCTTATTATGTTGCTGCAAAAAGGCATATTAGTCTTAATTTGCACCAGAAACCTAAAAAGTGTTAAATGGTGTAAAATTTTATAGCACAAAAGTAATAGTGGCATATAGTTTGCAATGTGCACATTGTCATGATTTATATGTAAATAATTTGACACATTTTGTTCAAAACATACAATATAAATTATTGACACTCAGCTTAAAGCTAAGCTGCAGGCACTTTTACAGGTGCAACTAACTTAGATTTTGAATAACAACTCAAAGCAGGTGAAATATGGCTGGTAGAGATGACGACGATGATGATGTAGAAATCAAAGACGAAAACGGCAGTAAAAGAAAAAAGAAGATTATAATTATCGTTGCTGCAGTTTTTGCTCTTTTAATAGTTGCTGGCGGTGGTTACCTTGGCTATGCCTACTTAAAGAACCTGCCTCCATTTGAACCTGCAGGTCCTACACCTGAGGAAATTGCCATGGAAAAGGCAGCTCAGGAGGCCGCCCTGCGTGAGCAGATTAAAGATGTATTTATCAAGTTTGACTCAGGTTTCACCTTCAATCTAAAGGATCAGAGGGGCCGTCCTCATGTACTGCAGCTTGATATTGTGCTACTTACAGTAGGACAGGAGAATGCCGATCTGTGTACCAAGCATCTGGCTTTAACCGGTTCTGTTATTGATTCTGTAGTAAGTGCTCAGACCTATGAGAGTCTGACTGCTCCTACAGGCAGACAGAGATTAAAGGATCTGCTTTTAGAGGCAGTGCGTTCCAAGATGTCTGGTGTAACAAATCGTGTGGTTGTAGATCAGATTCTGTTTACTAACTTTGTATTGCAGTAGGGGTTATTTGTGACCGATTTTCTGACACAGGATGAGATCGATGCCCTGTTGCACGGGGCAGATGATGTAGAGCCTGAAAAGGTCGAAGAAGAAGCTGGTGTTAAGGCTTTTGACTTTGGTTCGCAGGAGCGTATTGTCCGTGGACGTATGCCTACCCTCGAGCTGGTTGATGAGCGTTTTGCCCGTCATATGCGCATCTCACTGTTCAACATGATGCGACATAGTGCCGAGGTGACCTGGATTGGTGTAAAGATGATTAAGTTTGGTGAGTATGTACAGTCTCTGTACGTTCCTACCTCTCTTAACATGGTGCGTTTCCGTCCGCTCAAAGGTACTGCGCTTATTACTCTTGAGGCCCGCCTTGTATTTATTCTTGTAGAGAATTTCTTTGGCGGCGAGGGTAGATTCAGAGCCAAGATTGAAGGTCGTGAGTTTACACCAACTGAAAGACGTATTATTCAAAAGCTCCTGAAAATGGTTTTTGAAGACTACAAGGAAGCCTGGGCTCCGGTTATGGACGTAGAGTTTGAATACCTCGATCACGAGGTTAACCCAGCCATGGCCAATATTGTAAGCCCATCTGAGGTGCTTGTAGTAAACCATTTCCATATCGATCTTGATGGTGGCGGCGGTGACATGCACATTGCCTTCCCTTACTCAATGATTGAGCCTATCAGAGAGCTTTTAGATGCCGGCGTGCAGTCCGACAAGGGCGACACCGATGTGCGCTGGAACCGTGCTCTGCGTGAAGAGGTCATGGATGTCAATGTTGATATGCGCGTCAAGCTGCTTGATACTGACCTGACTCTGCGCGAGATAATGGATTTTAAAGAGGGCGATGTTCTGCGCATTGATATGCCTGAGGATCTGTTAGTTTATATTGAGGATCTTCCTTCATATCATGCCAAGTTAGGTCGTACCAAAGAGAAACTGGCAATTAAGATTTCAGATGTTCTAAAACGTCCGCAGTCTATGAAGAGCGATATTTCATTCCTTAAGGGCGCTGTCTCATTTGATGACGATGATGAATTAGAAGAGTTTGATGACGATTAATTTAAGGAGATAACAATGTCAGATGATCAGAAATTAGCCGATGACTGGGCTGCCGCCCTTGATGATCAACACGGCAATGCTATACCTGATGATCTTAACAAGGCTGAAAATGCTGAGCTTGAGCATTTTGCCGAAGGTGGCGCCGCATCAAAGGCTCCACTTTCACGTGAGGAGAGAAAGAAGCTTGACGCTATTTTAGATATACCTGTAACCATTACTATGGAAGTAGGTCACGCTAAAATCTCCATACGCAATCTTTTACAGCTCAATCAGGGCTCAGTAATTGAGCTTGAGCGTCTGGCCGGTGAGCCTCTTGATGTGCTGGTTAACGGTACACTTATTGCCCACGGCGAGGTTGTGGTAGTTAACGATAAGTTTGGTATCAGACTTACAGACGTTATCAGCCAGGTTGAGCGCATTAAGAAGCTGCGTTAATGAAATATTTATATATAGTTGTAGGCGCATTGCTGCCTACAATATCTTTAGCCTCTCAAAGTGGTGAAGATACTCTTAAAAACAGCTCTGTTATGACAACACAGGGACTGCTTAACTGGGTACTTTCCACTTTTGCCGTTTTAGGCATCATACTGGTTGTTGCCTATGTCCTTAAAAAAGTACGTTTTATGCCCTCAGCTACAAAGGGTATAAATATTGTCTCACAGGTCTCTGTAGGTCCTAAAGAGCGCGTGCTGCAGTTAAAGCTTGCTGATGACAGACAGATCCTGATAGGTGTTACTGCACACAATGTCAATTTTCTGTGTGAACTCAACAGCAGTGAAATGAAAGGCGATAAAGGCAATGTCAAAAGTGCCAAGGAAACCTTTGAGAGCATTATGAATGAGCAGACCCAAACTGCTCATAAAAAGGAAAGCCCTGAGAGTTCAAAGAATGATGCAGAGCACTGATATTACAGGTTTAAAAGCAAAACTTGAGCGACATAAAAGAACATTTTTTATATCCTCAACTTTAAGTCTTTTGCTTTTTGCAATTTTGTATTTTATGTCTGATGTAAAGGCGGCAGATCTTGATATGACTGCCTTTACCGTCAAGACCAATCCAGATGGCACACAGGATTACTCAATCTCCATTCAGGTTGTAATCCTGATGACGCTTTTGACCTTCTTGCCGTCAATCATCATTATGATGACGTCATTTACCCGTATTATTGTGGTACTGGCAATTCTTCGTCAGGCTCTAGGTCTGCAGTCAAGCCCATCCAATCAGATTTTAATCGGTTTAACTCTGTTCCTGTCTCTTTATATCATGGCTCCAGTCTTTGACGAGATCTATGAGGAGGCTATTGTTCCTTATGCCAATGAGGAGATACAGGCCCGAGATGCTCTGGTTCTGATGCAAAAGCCTATGCATCGCTTTATGCTGGCGCAGACACGTATGAGTGACCTCAATGCTTTTGCCGAGTATGCAAATGTTAAGGTGGACAATCTGCAGGAAATGCCGCTGCGTGTGCTCATTCCTGCCTTTATGGTAAGTGAGCTAAAGACAGCTTTTCAGATTGGCTTTATGCTCTTTTTGCCGTTTTTGATTATTGACCTTGTAGTAGCATCCATTCTCATGGCCATGGGTATGATGATGCTCTCGCCTATGATCGTATCGCTGCCGTTTAAACTCATGCTCTTTGTGCTGGTTGACGGCTGGTCACTGATTATGGGAACGCTGGTGTCGAGTTACGGCATAGGTGTGCCTTTGTAAAGGAGTAATCTATGGAGCCAGAGGTCTTTGTCGATGTGGTAAGAAGTGCTTTGACACTAGTTGCTATTTTAGTGTGCGCTTCTATTATTCCATCACTTGTTGTTGGTCTTATAGTCTCTATTTTCCAGGCGGCTACATCTATCAACGAACAGACGCTCTCATTCCTGCCGCGTCTTATTGTTACGGTGCTGGCACTGATTTTAGGTGCCCACTGGGGTCTTGAGAAGATGATGTCATTTTTCAAAGAAATGATACATCTTATTCCTCAGGTAATAGGCTAGTATGAACTTTTTAGAACCACTTGCTCTTGAGTCAGTCTCATCAATTGTCTGGCCTTTATGCCGCATAGGCGGCTTTTTAATGGCCATGTTTGCAATTGGCGGTGGTACTATTCCTACACGTGTCAGAGCCTTGTTCACTCTGGCTATGACAGTGTGCATGCTGCCATCAATTCCCAAAGTTGATCCAAGCCTGCAGCCTTTTACAGTATTGGGTATTGTTACAACTATCAATCAGGTCATAATTGGCGTAGGAATAGGTCTTATGACGCAGTTTCTGGCCCAGGCTTTTGTTATTGCAGGTCAGATTGTAGCAATGCAGACAGGTCTTGGCTTTGCCTCACTGGTAGATCCTGTATCTGGTACCAATGCTCCTGTTGTAGGACAGTTTTTCACAGTTCTTGTAACTCTCGTCTTCTTTGCTGTGGATGGGCATCTTTTATTTTTCAGATTGCTGCTCATGTCTTTTGAGACTATGCCAATAGGTCCTGAGAGCTTTGATACTCTGCATCTGCGCGAGCTTATAAGCTTTGGTACAGTTATGTTTCAATGTGCCATTGCCATGTCAATCAGCGCTATCTGTACCATGCTTGTGGTGAACTTTACCTTTGGTGTTATGACCAAGGCAGCTCCTCAGCTTAACGTATTCTCAATGGGCTTTGCTGTAAGTATGATTGTAGGATTCTTTGTGCTGGTGCTGGCACTTGATGCCTTTATGGGTAATTTCTACATTGCTCTTAATGCTATTTCAGAAAGAACCTGCTCCTTAATAGGCACAAGCTGCGAAGGTCCGTATTAATATTTTAAGATCCTCTCTTTTTGGCTGCAGTAGTTTGACTGCAGCGCAATATCAAAGAAAATATTTCATAAAATAAATATAAAAAATATTAAAGTTGCTATTTTGATAGCCGTTAATTAAACATTCAACAAACAGAATTCATTTGGAGGCTAATTATGGCACTTTTTGTAAATACCAACGTTTCATCAATTAATGGTCAGCGCAACCTTACCAATGCTACTAATAATCTCAATACTACATATCAGAGATTATCATCAGGTATGCGCATTAACTCTGCAAAAGATGATGCCGCCGGCCTTCAGATTTCAGATCGTTTAACCTCACAGATCAATGGTTTAAATCAGGGCAACCGCAACACCAATGATGGCATAGCTTTAGCTCAGACAGCCGAAGGCGCCATGGATGAAATGACCACTATGCTGCAGCGTATTCGTACTCTTGCAGTGCAGTCTGCCAACGGTACCAATAACGCCAAGGATCGTGATGCTTTGCAGCAGGAAGTAACACAGCTGTCTAATGAGATTACCCGTATTGCCTGTCAGACCAAGTTTGGTGGTGAGCAGATTCTGGCAGCTGGTAAGACAGGTGCTCTTATAAATACAAAAGGTATTGTGTCAATTCAGGTTGGAGCTTATCAGGGAGATAAGCTTGAGATGACATTTTACAGTAACGGCTTTACTTTAATGGGAATAGCCTCTAAAGCAGGTTCTAAAGTAGCAGCCGATGCAACAGCATCAACAAGTGGTCTAGCTGGAGCAGCAGGTTCTGAAAGATTTACAGTATCTGCTCAATCTTTAGCTACACTTACAATTGCAACAGTTGATTTGTTAATTGACACTGTAGATAAGCAGCGCGCTCACTTAGGTGCTATGCAGAACCGTATGGAATCATCAATCCGCAATCAGTCAAATGTTTCCATGAACGTATCTGATGCCCGTGCACGTATCCGTGATACAGACTTTGCAGAAGAATCTGCCAAACTATCACAGCAGACCATTATTCAGCAGGCTGCAAGCTCAATGCTGACACAGGCCAACTCAAGACCACAGCTGGCTCTGTCACTGCTTGGCTAGTTTTAAACAATATTTGATATCCTCTGGGGGGCTAAATGCTCCCCTTTTTTATTGCAAAATTTATAAAGACAATAGCTTAATATAAAAGCAGTAATTATGTGCCACCGACATGTATTGGGACACAGGTTAATAAAGCCGGTTTTGTAAACTCTGACCTCATCTTAAGATCTGAAAATTGGAAATGTAAAGTGGAAATTATTTATAAAAAAACTTATGTTTAAGTTATTTGCACCAAAATTTCCACATTGCAAAAAATATCCCATTTTACCAAAAAAGAGAAATTTCCCATTTATCGAAGAATAAACCGCTATTATGGTTGGAGCATCTATACTATAAATTTATAGCAGTGACAGCAGTACTAAAAATTGGTTTAAAAGAATAGAGCTATTCAACGGTCATATATTTACGGGTTCTGCTACGGTATAAGATTGACTTTCTGGCTATGAAAGATATGTATAGTAGCTTAGATTTAAAATGAATGTGAACTGTAGGATATGAGGAGTTGGATTTAGAGTGAAATATCTGCGATCTTGTAGCAAGATCGCAGATACAATATTTAGGTATTAACCTCCAAGCAGGGACAGAGCCAGCTGAGGTCTGGTATTAGCCTGTGTCAGCATGGATGAGGCTGCCTGCTGAATGATGGTCTGCTGTGACAGTTTGGCAGATTCTTCGGCAAAGTCTGTATCACGAATACGTGATCTGGCATCAGATACGTTCATAGAGATATTGGACTGATTGCGTATGGTTGACTCCATACGATTTTGCATGGCACCTAAGTGAGCGCGCTGTTTGTCAATAACACCAACAAAGCTGTCAATCATGGTAATTGCAGCAGCTGCCAAAGACTGTGTGCTTACAGCTAATCTGTTAGTACCATCATTAACCAGTGCGGTATCATTAGCAGCCTTGATACCGGCAGAATCGGCAATTCCTGACAGGGTAAAGCCAAGGCTAAAGCCGGTCATCTTTAAGGTATCACCATTGTAGGCTCCAACCTGCAGAGTTATAACGCCACCAGACCCCAATAATGTGCCAGCTGCTGCTGTACCATTTAAAATTGAATTTCCACCAAATCTGGTCTGACATGCAATTCTTGTAATCTCATGTGACAGCTGAGTTACTTCCTGCTGAATGGCATCACGATCTTTTGTGTTGTTAGTGCCGTTGGCAGACTGTACTGCAAGAGTACGCATGCGTTGGAGCATGGTGGTCATTTCATCCATGGCGCCTTCAACAGTCTGGGCAAGAGCTATGCCATCGTTGGTATTGCGGTTACCCTGGTTTAAACCATTGATCTGTGAGGTTAAACGATCTGAGATCTGAAGTCCGGCAGCGTCATCTTTTGCAGAGTTGATGCGAAGACCTGAAGATAATCTCTGATAGGTAGTATTTAAATTATTGGTAGCGTTAGTTAAATTGCGCTGGCCATTAATTGAAGATACGTTAGTATTTACAAAAAGTGCCATTTTTAAATTCCTTTAAAATATCGCATCGTTAAACACAATTAGCCAAGCAGGGACAGAGCCAGCTGTGGTCGGGTGTTAGCCTGTGTAAGCATAGAGCTTGCAGCCTGCTGAATAATGGTCTGCTGTGAGAGTTTGGCTGACTCTTCGGCAAAGTCTGTATCACGGATACGTGATCTGGCATCAGATACGTTCATAGAGATGTTGGACTGATTGCGTATAGTTGATTCCATGCGGTTTTGCATGGCACCTAAGTGGGCGCGTTGCTTGTCAATAACCTCAATCATCTTATCTACAGATGCAATAGCATCCATAGAGTCAGTTTGAGTTGAAATAGCAAAACGGGCGGCACCAGCTGCTGTCATGATTAAACCGTCTTTTGTTGCAGCTGCAGGTGTAAGACCAGCTTCCTTGGCGATACTACTTACAACAAAACCGCTTGAAAAGCCAGTCATCTTAAGTGTGTCACCATTATAAGCTCCAACCTGAAGCTGAATGCTACCATCAGTGGCAATAAGACCTTTCATGACGCCGGCCTGACCTGAGGCACCGGCAAGTACAACTTCACCACCAAAACGGGTCTGGCAGGCAATACGGGTAATTTCAGTTGAGAGCTGAGTTACTTCCTGCTGCAGGGCGTCACGATCCTTCTGATTATTGGTACCGTTTGATGACTGAACAGCAAGAGTACGAATGCGCTGGAGCATGGTGGTCATTTCATCCATAGCGCCTTCAACTGTCTGGGCAAGAGCTATGCCATCGTTGGTATTGCGGTTACCCTGATTTAAACCATTGATCTGTGAGGTTAAACGATCTGAGATCTGAAGACCTGCGGCATCATCTTTGGCTGAGTTGATGCGCATGCCAGATGATAATCTCTGATAGGTTGTGTTTAAATTGTTGGTAGCGTTGGTTAAATTACGCTGGCCATTAATTGAAGATACGTTAGTATTTACAAAAAGTGCCATTTTTAAATTCCTTTAAAATATCGCATCATTAAAAACTGTTAGCCAAGCAGGGACAGAGCCAGCTGCGGTCTGGTGTTGGCCTGGGTAAGCATAGAGCTTGCAGCCTGCTGAATAATGGTCTGTTGAGAGAGTTTGGCTGACTCTTCGGCAAAATCTGTATCACGGATACGTGATCTGGCATCAGATACGTTCATAGAGATATTGGACTGATTACGTATGGTTGATTCCATACGATTCTGCATGGCACCTAAGTGAGCGCGCTGCTTATCTACAGCCTGAATTAATTTATCTACACCAGAAATAGTATTTGCTGATACTGTCTGTGTACTTACAGAGAATCTAACAAGATCGCCGTCTTTTAATAAACCATCAGTATTTGCATCACCATTAATAGTTGCACCACCACCCTGTGAGGCAATACCAGATACTGTAAAGCCAAGAGAGAAGCCGGTCATGGTGAGGGTGTCACCATTATAGGCACCTACCTGAAGTTTAATAGTTCCTTCAGCACTGATTATGCCTTTATCTGCACCGGCTAGAACTAATTCACCACCAAAACGAGTCTGGCAGGCAATACGGGTTATTTCAGTTGAGAGCTGAGTTACTTCCTGCTGCAGGGCATCACGATCCTTCTGATTATTGGTACCGTTTGAAGCCTGTACTGCAAGAGTGCGAATACGCTGCAGCATGGTTGTCATTTCATCCATGGCGCCTTCAACTGTTTGGGCAAGAGCTATGCCATCGTTGGTATTGCGGTTACCCTGATTTAAACCATTGATCTGTGAGGTTAAACGATCTGAGATCTGAAGACCTGCGGCATCATCTTTAGCTGAGTTGATGCGCATGCCAGATGATAATCTCTGATAGGTTGTGTTTAAATTGTTGGTAGCGTTGGTTAAATTACGCTGGCCATTAATTGAAGATACGTTAGTATTTACAAAAAGTGCCATTTTTAAATTCCTTTAAAATATCGCATCATTAAAAACTGTTAGCCAAGCAGGGACAGAGCCAGCTGTGGTCTGGTGTTGGCCTGGGTAAGCATAGAGCTTGCAGCCTGCTGAATAATCGTCTGTTGAGAGAGTTTGGCTGACTCTTCGGCAAAATCTGTATCACGGATACGTGATCTGGCATCAGATACGTTCATAGAGATATTGGACTGATTACGTATGGTTGATTCCATACGATTCTGCATGGCACCTAAGTGAGCGCGCTGTTTATCTACAGCCTGAATTAATTTATCTACACCTGCGATGGTACTTGCAGATGTTGACTGCATACTTACTGAGAATCTTGCAATATTGCCCTCTACTAACAGACCTTCTGCGTTGGCGTCTGCTGCAATGGCTGCGCCATTGGCCTGAGAGGATATTCCTGATACAGTAAAGCCCTGTGAGAAGCCAGTCATGGTCAGGGTATCACCATTATAGGCACCTACTTGAATCATAATGGTACCAAGACTGGAAACAAGACCGCGTCTGTTATTACCATCTGTACCGTAGAGAACCTGCTCACCACCAAATCTTGTCTGCTCAGCAATACGAGAAATTTCAGTTGAGAGCTGAGTTACTTCCTGCTGCAGGGCATCACGGTCCTTTTGATTGTTGGTACCGTTGGCTGACTGTACTGCAAGAGTACGGATGCGCTGGAGCATGGTGGTCATTTCATCCATGGCGCCTTCAACTGTCTGGGCAAGGGCTATGCCATCGTTGGTATTGCGGTTACCCTGATTTAAACCATTGATCTGTGAGGTTAAACGATCGGAGATCTGCAGACCGGCGGCATCGTCTTTGGCTGAGTTGATGCGCATACCAGATGATAATCTCTGATAGGTAGTATTTAAATTATTGGTAGCGTTGGTTAAATTGCGCTGACCATTGATTGAAGAGACATTGGTATTAACAAAAAGTGCCATGTCATTCCCTCCTAATTAAAATATTATTTTTAATTACATATAGTGCCTGAGGAAATTGTTATCTTTTGCCATAGAAAAGGTGGCAAAAGGAAAAAATTGCCTCGAAAAAACTGGTTTTAAAAATAAAAGCAATTTATAGACCATATGTATTATATAGATGAAAAATAAGGTAATTTTGCTAAAAATTGGTAAAAAAAGAGGCAAATTAGGGGCAAAAAAAAGCCAGATATATAATCTGGCTTAAAAAATTAATTGGGATGAGATTACATCTAAAGTCTTTAAAAAATCTGCGATTTATCTGAAATCTAATACTTTGACCTGCATAAAATTAAAAAGTTCATGCATTATTAATAAAAAATTAAATATTTTCTTGAGAAAAGTTCAAGTTGTTGAATTGTAAGAGATTTATTTTAATAAAATTTTAATTATATTGTTGATTCTCTCAAGAGACTTGCCATCAAAGACTTTTTTGCACTGACTTACATAAAAGCCGTAGTGTGTTTCAAGCTCAAGCAGGGCGCTGAAGATAAGATCCTTATTCTCAAGCTCAGACAGCTCAAGATTGACTCCTACCTGTGTATTTTGAATAATGCTGCGTCCTCTATCCTGATTGGAGGCAATAGAGGTACAGATAGATGGCACCTTGCTTATAATGCGCTCTGAGAACATGCCGCCGTAGGCACCAAGGGCCAGGGAGTGCTGCAGTATAAGAGCAGGGACATTATCACTGTGGCGCAGAACTTTAATATTGTCAAAAGGGGCGCAGAGATCTTTTATAAGATCATAGTCTGGATTGACCTTACCAGAAAGCACGGTAAATGTGTAGTCAGCAACTCTCTTATCTGCAGTTATACTTTTTACAGCCTTTAGTGTGGCATGAGCCGGATCGGCGCCGCCATAGGCAATTAAAACTCTGCGGTCACATACTCTGTCAGAGCTGTTTAGAATCTGTACAAAGTCATCCTTGATAAGAGCATACAGCTGCCCTGTATACAGCTCACACTCTTTATTGACAAGATCTGCATAATCTATACTCTGCCTGCCAATACTTGGATCTATAAGCACATGGGCTTTGTGTTCTCTGTTGGCAAGATCATCAATTATGATAATTTTACTGTCTACATAAAAGAGACTTTCAAAAGAGGCATCTAAAAAGTAGTGATCAAAGATGATGGCATCAGGCGACATCTCTTTGATTTTTCTCTCAAGGGTACAAAGAGGGGCACAGACAATATCTTTATACTCTGTGGCAAGGGCTTTGAGCTTATCATCAAAGTCTGTTGCAAAAAGATAATAGTCAAAATCACTGCCAAGGGAGTTTAGCAGGGTTTTGACACGCATAAGATGCCCCGTGCCTAAAGCAAAATCGGCACGCAGCACCACGGCAATTGTCTTTTTATCTTTATTTGACATGCATACTTTCTATGACTGTAGCCATGACTTTGGCAATTTCAAAGTCCTCAGGAGTATCAATATCAATTACTCTAAGGCGTGGCATTTCATAGGCTCTTCTGACAAGATTGGCTTTATCTTCTAAAAAGTTGCGGGAGTAGAAATAAAACTGTCCTGCATCCTGATAGGCTTTTTTAAGATCTTGTGAGCGCATATTATAGCAGTCTGGCATAAATGGGCATGGAGTACCGTCTTTATCAAGATACTGAGCTCTTTGTACAGGGAATGGAAATTCACAGCAGGAGTACAGATAATCTGCCTTTTCGGTTATGAATTTATCATAGGCCTTTTGCAGATCATAAGGTTTTAACAGCGGAGCTGTGGCATAGATGCAGGCAAAATAGTCATAGTGGACACGACGTATGCTCTCCATCTGACGTACAGCATCTAAAGTTACATCATCTGTGCCTGTAAAGTCATCGGCCAAAGCACTGTCGCGCATAAATGGGGTAACAGCGCCAAAATCACGGGCAATAGCTGCAATCTGCTCATCGTCAGTTGAGACTACAACCTCATTGAACACTCCTGAGTAGAGGGCAGCCTCAATTGAGTAGGCAATAAGCGGTTTGCCGTTAAAATCCTTGATATTTTTTAAAGGTATTCTTTTTGAACCGCCGCGAGCTGGAATAATGGCAATACTCTGCATACTATGATCCTTGTCTGATTGAAGCCATTAAAGACTTAATATTGGCAATAACAATTTCTATCTGCTGCTCTTTGGTTAATTTTACAAAAAGCGGTATAGACAGAGTCTGACTGAAAAAGCTCTCTGCTCCGGCCAAAGGGGCGTATTTTTGCATAGCCTGATAGTAAGGATGTCTGTAGATTGGCAGATAGTGCACCTGCACGCCTATGTCATGCCCGCGCATGGCTGTGTACAGAGCATCACGTTTATTATCCTGCACTCTTATCTGAAACAGATGCCATGATGATATATTGTCAGTACTGTCAGGCACTGGCAGCTCTATACCATCTATATCAATAAGAGAGAGATAGTTGCGCGCAAGCTCACCTCTTTTGGCTACAAAGTCATCAAGCTTTGTAAGCTGTGAGAGGCCTAAGGCTGCCTGCATATCAGTCATGCGGTAGTTATAGCCAAGATCGCACTGCTCATAGTAAAAAGATGGCATATCCTTATTTTGCATATGCTCTTTGTCATGGGTAATACCATGCGAGCGCAGCAACTGCAGTTTGTAGGCAAGATCGGCATTATTGGTCAGGGCAAGACCGCCTTCGGCTGTAGTTATGATTTTTACAGGATGGAGTGAAAAGACTGTAATATCGCTGTAGCGGCAGCATCCTACCTTAGAGCCATCATAGGAGGCACCAAGAGCATGGGAGGCATCTTCAACCACTGCAAAACCATATTCTTTAGATAAAGCGTGTATGGCCTTCATATCACAGCTACGGCCAGACAGATGCACGCAGACTAAAGCCTTGGGCAGGGTATTGTTCTTTTTGGCCTGACTTAGCATTGCTGTCAGAGCATCAATATCAAGATTGCCAGTATCTTTATTGACATCTACAAATTCAACTGAAGCATTGCAGTACAGTGCGCAGTTGGAGCTTGCAACAAAGGATATGGCACTGACATAGACAATATCACCAGGTTTTATTCCAAGAGCTAACAGGGATATATGCAGTGCGGCTGTGGCCGATGACATGGCGCAGGCATGAGCTGCGCCTGTATAGGCGCAGATGGCCTGTTCAAATTCAGGTACCTTAGGACCTGTGGTTAAATAAGGTGATCTCAGGACAGAGGTTACTGCCTCTATATCCTTATCATCGATACATTGTGTACTATAGGGCAGCATTCTCTACTCCGTATCAGCATTTGGCGTTTAGTTCTTCAAGCTCCCTGACTGTCAGATAATGCGGATTGTTAAAGGAGTTGTACTCAAAGCCGCACTCTACAGGATGTCCTTTTTCACCAAGTTTTGTGACATCATAGTTAAAGTCACCGCTAGTAAAGGTGATAGATGGTTTTATGATAAAGAATGAATCAAATTCAAGAGTGTGCATAAAATCATCGCGCGGACACATGATCTCATGTATCTTCTCTCCAGGTCTGATGCCAATTTCTCTTTGTTCTACATCAGGAGCAATGGCAGTTGCCAGATCGGTAATCTTGATAGATGGAATCTTTGGTACAAAGGTCTCACCGCCGTGCATTCTGACTAATGACTTGAGCACAAAGGCAATACCCTGATCAAGAGTAATCCAGAAGCGTGTCATTGATTTATCGGTAATTGGCAGATAGGTGGCACCATCTGCAATAAGCTTTTTGAAAAACGGTACAACTGAGCCGCGTGAACCTGCAACATTGCCATAGCGCACCACAGAGAATCGGCAGGCACCGACACCAACTAAATTGTTGGCGGCCACAAAGAGCTTGTCTGAGCACAGCTTGGTGGCACCATAAAGGTTTATAGGGTTTGCAGCCTTGTCAGTTGACAGAGCAATAACTCTCTGTACATTGTGGGTCAGGGCTGACTCAATAATGTTTTCAGCACCGTTGATATTGGTTTTGATACATTCCATAGGATTGTATTCTGCAGCCGGTACCTGCTTGATGGCGGCAGCGTGAATAATGATATCTACCCCGTTCAGAGCCATATCAAGACGGGCCTTGTCACGTACGTCACCAATAAAGAAACGCAGAGTTTTTAAATGATCTTTAAACTGCTGCTGCATTTCAAACTGTTTGAGCTCATCGCGTGAATAGACAATGATCTTCTTAAGATTGTACTTGCTCAATAAGGTGGCAATAAATCTTTTGCCAAAAGAACCAGTTCCGCCAGTTACAAGAATAGTCTTATTATCTAAAAACTCGGCAATTTTGCTTTCAATATCCATTTTAAATCCTTACTGTGCACTGATACCGTATTTCTTCATCTTCTCAACGAGGGTGGTGCGTCTTAGACCAAGCACTTCTGAGGCCTTGGCTACCACACCGCCGCACTGATCAAGTGCCTGTTTAATCATTGATATCTCAATATTTGAAACCATATCCTTGAGGTTTACACCCTCCTGTGTCAGGGTAGGAGTAAAGGCTTTGGCCAGATCATCTTCACCTTCGATAACAGGCAGAGGAGGCAGATCAATTGGCTGATTGTCCTCATCACCAAAGAAGTTCTCTGTACCAAAGAAGTCTGGTGTAGAGAATGCATCAAGCAGGGCCTCACGTTCGGCATTTGGATCATCAATCTTGGCAATGCCTCTGTATTTAGGAGGAAGATCTCCTACATCCACAATTTCATTAGGGTGAAGAATAAGCAGTCTTTCTACAAGGTTAGACAGCTCTCGTACGTTGCCTTTCCACTCATTCTGCATCAGAGTCTGCATGGCGCTTTGTGTAAAGCGTATAGTACCTTTCTGCTCTTTTGAGTGACGGTTGACAAGCTCCTGTACCAAAAGAGGAATATCATCCTGTCTGTAGCGCAGTGGTGGGGTTTCAATTGGAAATACATTAAGTCTGTAGAAGAGATCCTCACGGAAGGTATGCTCTTCGACCATTTTCTCAAGATCCTGATGAGTAGCGGCAATAATGCGCACATTAGCCTCAATAGTCTTGTTTGAGCCCACACGCTCAAATTTACGCTCCTGCAGTACGCGCAGAAGTTTTACCTGCATCTGCAGTGGCATATCGCCAATTTCATCTAAAAATAAGGTACCGCCGTTGGCCAGCTCAAAACGACCCTGACGGGCGGCAAAGGCACCGGTGAAGGCTCCTTTTTCATGACCAAAGAGCTCTGATTCTAAAAGCTCTCCAGGTATGGCTCCACAGTTTACAGGTACAAAAGGTTTATCGGCACGATTGGAAATGCCGTGAATGGCGCGGGCCACAACTTCCTTACCTGTACCTGATTCACCTAAAACAAGTACATTGGCATCTGTCTTTGCCACCTGCTCGATAAGACGACGTACTAAAGTCATAGCAGGGGCCTTGCCCACGAGCATCTTGATTAAGGTATTGGAACTCTCACTCTTTTGAGCATACTTGCGCATGGCTCTGAAGGACTGACTGTAATGCAACAGTGAGACAAGTTCATCGTATGAAGGAGCCTCGCTTAAAGTTCCGATAAAGTTTGGGGCTTCTGACTTTTTGTTGGAACTTTCAATAGCAATAAAAGCAGTGGCCGGATATTTTTTAAGGAGCTCCTGCAGTGTGCTGCTGCCTTCAATATCACCGACAATGCAGATGTCAACGTTTTCATAGCATGAGTCTATATAGGATAGACAGTCTTCTATCTGTCCGCTCTGTGTAGATGCGCCAAGGAAGGAAAAAATAGTTTCAAGCGTTTGTCGTTTACTGTCATTCTTCTCAAGTATAAGTACGTTTAAAGAAAACTGCATGTTTATCCCCAATCAACAAAAACTAACAAAGACAGCTTTTTGACTATGTGTCAAATTTTTGTAATACCGTACATTTTATTACTTTTAGAAACATTTTTTCAAATAATTATGTTTAAAAAAGCAGCTAAGAGTGTGATCTTTAACAACTTGTGCGATATTTGTTAAGTAAATCTACAAATTAAAAGAGATTAAACTATTTGTATAATCCCTGCATCGGCACATTATATCATTGATTTAATTGACAAGACTTTAGTTTATACGATCTGATGCATAAAAGTGCGCCGTGTTAACTTATAGTTAAAAGGTATAATAAAGAAAGACTGTCTACGGGTGGCTTTTTACTTTGAACTAGCATTAGAGCAAAAGCGCATATTTATGTTGATTTGAGCTATATTTGCAAAAGCTTTCAGCTGCTATTTTTTGTAATTATATTTTACTCTTGAAAAGCATAGATCAGTGATTTGTTCCGCCTGATAAAATTAAATATCATTTTTTTTTGCCAGCTTTTTATTTTGATTGACAATTTTGTTAATGAACTTAATAAAGGATATACACAATACCCCTCAGACCTTGAATATTATCTCTATCCTGCGTGCATAAAATTGGCATCAAAGTTGCAATTTAGGGCATATAAATACTATAAATGACTGGTTTAAACCAGCTAAATTGCTGAATATAAAAACATTTTTATTGTTTATATAAAAAATAGAGTTCTTATAAAGTCAGGAAATTGACAGGGTGTGATGATGGAAAGTCAAAAAGGTTTTAATATCAAGGATAGTGCCGATATCGGTCTTATCGGCGATCACAGAGGCCTTAACAAATTAAAGAAGCTGGCATCTGGCAGTACCGAGGATAAAGCCAAAGCTTTGGTGACAGCAGCCCAGCAGTTTGAGTCTTTACTGATGCAGTACTGGATGGATGGTATGCGCAAAGGTAATGATGTTATCAATCCAGATTCCCCACTTCACTCCAAACACTCTTCTTTCTTTGAAGATATGCTCTCACAGCAGCAGATAGGCTCCATGGTTTCAGGCTCAGGCGGTCTTAATAAAAACTCCATTACTTATCTTATTACCAAACAGTTTGCCAAATCACTTGGCGATGAGGGCAAGGAAATTTTAAAGAGTCTTGCAGCCACTGGCAGTTCTTATAATTCAAAGGAAGTAGTGCTGAAGGGTTCAAGAGTTGACTACAACTCTCCTAGTGCCATCAGAGCACTGCAGAACAAGAATGCTACAGTAGCCTCACTGCGCAAGGTTTACGATGATCTCCCACATCCTGATACCATGCGCAGTTTTGATGGTCCTGAGGACTTTGTCAAGAAGATGATGCCTTATGCTCTAAAAGCTGTATCCAAGGTTCCAATGAATCCACTGGTGCTTGTAGCTCAGGCTGCTCTTGAGACAGGCTGGGGTAATCATGTACCTGACAACAATAATTACTACGGTATTAAAGCAGGTAAATCCTGGACAGGTCCTGTTCAGAAATTAAGCTCAGGAGAGTTTGAAAACGGCAGATATGTAGACAGAGTCTCTGCCTTTAGAGCCTATCCTAGTGTGCTTGAGTCTATGGAAGACTATATAGCCCTTATCAGAGGTAACAGCAGATATGAAAAAGCCTCTGAAATCTCCTATGACCCAGACAGATACTTTGAGGAAATTCAAAAGGCAGGCTATGCTACAGATCCAAACTATGCCGACAAGCTAAAGGGAATAGTAAGACGTATTGCCTTTATGACCTATTAAAAAAGAATAACACCCCTGGCAGTTTTCAGATCTCTTTTATCTCCCTAAGATTTGAAAACTGCTTTTTTTATTTCTAGACCCAAAAGCTCTTAACTCATATTTCTAAATAACAAAGCTTCATATCTTTTACAGAACACAACAGCCTGGCATGAATTCTTCCTCCTGCAGCTCCATTTATAAAGAGGCAGACGCTTCTTGAGTCAATATAAAAGTAGCAGGGTAGATAGCCTGAGGGTTGCCATCTTGCAAGGCAGCTCTCTTTTGCAGTAAAAGAGGCAATAAGAGAGGAAAAGGGACATTATTTATACTTTATACGGCAAAATGTTGCCGATTTTGTAATTTTCAGGTGGCAAAGATATAGGGCTGAATATTTAATTTTTGCCACTTTGCCATGGCTAAAAAGTGGCAAAAAATGCAAAAAACGCATAAAAGAAACAATATTTATAAAGAAGGTGATATATAAATAAGATATTGATATTTTGATATATTTTTAATAATAATCGCCTAAATCAGCTTCCTGTATAAGGTCGTTCTTTAAAAGTGGCACGCTTTTAGCATTACCTTAATCAGATGATGTTTTTTTGGCAACGATTGCCAATAAATTAAGGCGGTAAATAAAATGATCGATATTTTAAAAACAGGCAAGTACGGAATCTTAGCAAATCAGAAATTACTTGCAACTACATCAAATAATATTTCAAATGTTAATACCACTGGCTATACACGTCAGAGAACCGATGTTTATACCAACTGCATAGAGTGGGGTATTGGCGATACTTATACACGTCGTATTTATAATCAGTACGTACAGCGCGAGATGTTCCGTGATCAGGGCAACAAGGGTTTTTACGAGTCATACAAGACTGGTATGGGTACTGTAGATGAAATGTTATCTGACGATAGTATGAATATCGCATCATCTTTAAATTCATACTTTAAATCTCTGCAGGATGCAGTACAAAATCCAACATCAACCGCCACACGTCAGGAGCTTTTATCACAGCTGGGTATTATGGTAGACAGATACCATACCTTAAATCACAATATCATGAATGAAATGCATGATATCAATCTGGCTGTAGATGACACTGTAACTAAGATTAACTCTTTAGTTTACGGTATCTATGAGACAAATAAGCGTATCGGTCATAACAACAAACAGGACAGTGATATCAATCTGCAGCTGATGGACAAACGCGATCAGCTCATCAATGAACTGTCATCACTTGTTGATTTAAACACTACCGTAGAATCAGATGGTTCAATCAGTGTTTACATGGGTAACGGTCAGTTACTGGTAAACGGTGATACCTATGGCAAATTAAATGCGATGCAGGACAAATTAGATCCTACACGCAGAGAAGTTTCTATTACCTTCTCCACCAATAACAAGAGTGAAATTGTGGTTAACCACAAAGGCTGGGGCGGTAAATTAGGTGGCTTATTACAAAGTACAGACGAGATCCGTCAGACCATGCGTGATATGGGTCAGCTGGCCATTGCCTTTGCTGATGCCATGAATCAGCAGAACAAAGGTGGTATCACCCTTGAGGGTATTGCTGGCAAGGATCTTATCACTCTGCCATCAATCAATGCTACAACTACACATCCAACCTTAGAGATGGACGTAGACTTCATACCAGGCAAGGGTTCAAATGTAAGAGCTCATGACTATGCCATTGATTTTGATCATCAGAATGGTACACCTACCTTCTACTATATTGATGAAAACGGTGAGAAGCAGACCTTAGAAGTTCCACAGGGCCAGCCTCAGGTAGTAAATGGCAAGACTGTTTATACCTTTGAAGATTTAGGTATCAAGATGAGCTTTAACATGAACATCCAGCAGCAGGCTCAAAACCTGCGTGGTGCCAAGGTTTTAGCTCAGCCAATGGTACATGCAGCCTATGATATTCAGATGAATATTACCAAGCCAGAGGAATTTGCCTTTGCCTCAGCCTTAACTGTAAATACAACAAATGGCAACGTAGGTAATGCAACTATAGCTTTCAACGGTGTCTACAAGATGGGTCCAGCCTATGGTGTAGATATTGATATGAATGAAACTCTTCCAGGTGGTGGTAAGAACCCAAATTACTTAAAGCCAATGTTAAATCCTGGCGCACCAGTAAAGGTTCAGGTAAATGATGATGGTAACTACGATGTACTTGATGCTGCTGGTAAAGTTATAGGTACAGCTCCGGCTTCATGTAATGGTCAGAATGTATTTGCCAATACCAAGTGGGTAGCTACCAACCATCCAGATGGTTTCCCAGGTTATGACGTATCCATTACCGGTACAGTTAAACCAAATGATTCCTGGACAATTGCTATCAATACCAATGGTAAGGGTGACAACTCCAACGGTGTGCTGCTTGGCAAATTGCAGTCAGCAGATCTTGTAGCCAAGAATGGCGGTCACAAGGTTTCATTCACCGAAGGTTATGCCGATGTTGTAACCAACTTAGGTGCTGAGGTTATGAAGGCTGAGACTGACTTTAAGGCAGCTGATGCCAAGTGCACTCAAACTCAGGACATGTTTGCCTCATCAGCTGGTGTTAACCTTGATGAGGAGGCTGCAAACCTGGTTAGATTCCAGCAGACCTATACATCATGTTCAAAGATTATTCAGGCCTCACAGACAGTATTTGACTCACTGCTGGGTGCCATTAAATAAGAATAAAATAGGGGAGATAAAGTAAATGCGTATTTCAACCTCAATGCAGTATACAAGTCAGCTGCGTTATATGCAGTCTGCAAATACTCGCCTTGACAAGGCCTCTGAGAAATATAACACAGGCCTTAAGTTCCAGAACTCTGGCGAGGATCCTTCTGGCATGTCTCAGAAGATCAAATATACAGGCGATATATCTGCTTTTGAACAGTATAAGCTTAACTCACATATGGTAGCAGGCTATCTGTCAGAGGAAGAGACCGCATTAGGCTCTATCTGGACCGCTCTGTCATCAGCTCAGAGCCGTCTGCATCAGGCTGTAAACGGTACTCACGACAAGAACAGTCTTACAGCTCTTGCCGAGGATATCGAGCAGACTATCAATCAGTTATACGATCTGATGAACACCAGAAATGCTGAGGGTGAGTACATTTTTGCAGGTTCAGACTCATCAAGACCTGCTTTCACCTTAGCCTCTGATGGTAACTACTACTGCCAGGCCAATGGCTCTGTACGTTATGTCCAGGTTTCACCTACTGTAGTAGTACAGTCATCAGACAGTGCTTTAAACGTATTCCAGAACGTACCTCTGTCTCATACTATGAAAGATACAGCAAATCCTGCTATCACCTCATCATATATTGAGAACTTTGAGGACTTCAACGATTTATATAATCAGTTTTACTCAAGTAAGACCGGTGCCAATAATGATATTACCATTGAAGTAAATGGCGGTAAGTTTGAGGTTAAAAGCCCTAACGGTAATGTAATCGGAGGTGGCGAGGTTACCAAAAAGGGTGTTATTGAGTACAAAGGCATGGTCTTTGAAACAGGTGACCAGAACTATAACGGTAATATTACAGTTACTCTGGACAAGCCAAAGAAGGACAATATTTTAAATACTCTGACCAATGTGGTTAAAGAGATCAAAAATGGCAACTTAGGCCGCAATGAGCTGACACAGATGCTCTCAGAGGCTCAGATCTCAGTTTCAAACTGCAAAGACAATGTAGATATGTACAGAGGTCAGGTAGGTGCACGTGCTGCCAATATCGACAATATCATTACATCTAATGAGTCACTGTCTGTAGTAAAACAGACTGCCAGAGCTGGTGTTACAGAAATTGACGCATATGAGGCAGTATCAGAATTATTAATGGTACAGAACGCTCTGCAGGTATCGCAAAGCTCCTTTGCCAAGATCCATCAGTCGAATTTATTTGATTATATCTAATTAGGGAGAGATATTATGATAAATGTAAATTCTGTAGGCAGCACAGCTGCAACTGTAGCGGTAGGTAATGCAGCTCAAAGTTCAGCCTTAGATGCTGTAGAGACCAAGGATAGAGTAAACCACTCAACTGTTGTTGATATTCAGGGCCGTAACCTCGATGTTTCAAGCTCAGCTGGCATCAAGGTATCAAAGGACAGCGCAGCCTCAATGGCCAAGGACATTGCTTCACTGCTCGGCTCAAGAGGCATGGGTGTTCAGGCCAACTTAAATGGCTTTGATGCTGCAAGACTCCTTGCTGACTAATATAAAAAAATTAAAAACCTAATTTTTCTATCATTTGAGCAATGCCCCTGCAAAGGGGCATTTTTTGATCCTGCCACGTCTAAATAAAAATAACAATTGTTATATATCAAAAGATAAATTAGTCTAAATAAACGGCTTTTTGTGCGTAATATCACGTTTTTTGTTATATATAGTATATTTTTTAAGGCACACCCTAAAGTTGAACTTTCAAATGCCGTAATCTCATGTAGGCGCTGAATATAATTATTTGGCGATTGGAGAGATAAATTATTAAAGCACCTCAGCTGGAGGGCGGTATTATGGAATTACAAAATTTAGATAGCTCATATACCAAGATAAACAGCTCAACAAATAGGACATCAGTGATTAACGATAGACAGAAAAATGATGATCTGTCTGTACCTAAGGATCCTGCATTTCCTAAAGGTCCAATTGGATCTCAGAGTATGTCATTGGAAAAAATAATTAAGCAGGGTGAGGCCAGACAGGCAGAACTTGAGTCTTCAACTATATCTAAAAAAGATCCTGAAAAGGCAATAAAAGATAAGAAGGAAGCTGCAAAGCTTGCTGCTGAAGAGAACAAGGAAAGTCTTGAAAAAGCAAAAGAGCTGATTGAAAAGCTCTCATTAAAGCAGATTGGTCTATCATTCAAGATTGACAAGGATCTAAATAACAGAACTTTAATTTCTGTTAAAGACAAGGCCACAGATGATGTAGTAAGACAGATTCCTTCAGAGGAATTTGTACGTATGGCCAAGGCTATGAGTAAGCTGCAGGAATCCTTTGAGTCAAAAGTTGACAAGGATACAAAGGACAATAAGGAATTGCTCAAGGGTCTTATATTCGATAATCTTGTATAGACCTAAGAAAAAATAAAGGCTGTAGTTATAAACTACAGCTTTTTTTTCACCTGAAGCTAAGATTTATAGTAAAATTTAACTGTTTTTTCAGAAATAATGATGTTTTAAAACATTGTGTCATTATATAATATACAAAATTATTTTATGACAAGGAGCACTTAATGTACGGCAGAAACCTAAAGGCATATCGTAAAACCAATCTCGAGGCAGAGCTGTCTGTTGCCGATCCTCACAGAGTGGTACAGATGATGTTTGAGGGACTGCTTGAAAGGCTCTCTCAGGCTAAAGGTGCCATATTACGCAAGGATTATGAGTATAAGGCCGACAGAATATCCAAAGCCACAGGTATTATAAATGGTCTGCAGATGTCACTTGATGACAAGCAGGATCCTGAGCTGGCTCAGAGAATGTATGCCCTTTATGACTATATGAAGGAGCTTTTAACCTCAGCCTCAGTCAAGCTTGATGTTGCACCTATTGATGAGGTGATTGAGCTGCTGCTGCCAATTAAACAGGCATGGGACAATATACCAGAGTCTGAAAAGCAAAAGGCACAGGCTGTACTTGATAAAAAAGGCAGCTAAAAACACTCAACAGGCAGCCTGTCTTTAGGCTGTCCTATCCTACCTTATATACAAATCATCTTTTTTAAACCCCTGAGGCAAGAAATCCTGACAATAGGGTTTTTGTCTTTAAATTATGCAGATACAAAAAGAAAAGGCACCATTTGGTGCCTTTGCATAAAAGTATATATTAGATTGTGTGTACTGATAGGGTGTTGGTGGTGCCTGATGGAACCAGGGCGCCGTTTACCAGCACAATGTTGTCACCTGCCTTGGCAAGACCGGTCTCAATAGCCAGCTTCTTACCAAGCTCAAAGAACTCGTCAGTTGAGCTGATTCTATCAACAAGCTTAGGAGTAACGCCACGGACAATGCATAGCTGACGGGCTGTTCTCATGTGTGGAGTTAAAGCCAGGATGTGGCAGTTAGGGAAGAACTTGCGGATAGCACGTGGTGAATTGCCATGCTCTGTGGCAACTACGATAAGAGGTGACTTTAAGACCTCTGAGGCCTCAACTGCACTCTTACATACAGCATCAGTTACAGAAACCTCGAATTCTGTGGCACATGAGCAGTCAAGATTGTGGTAGCGAGGGTTTACTTCTCTGTCAGTGCGTGAGCAGATGGCTGACATGGTTGTTACAGCCTCTAAAGGATATTTACCCTTGGCTGACTCGCCTGATAACATAACTGCATCAGTACCGTCTAAAATAGCATTGGCAACGTCACCGGCCTCGGCACGGGTAGGACGTGGGTTCTTGATCATAGAATCAAGCATCTGAGTGGCTGTGATAACAAACTTGCCAACCTCATTGCAACGGTGAACCATATGCTTCTGGGCGAAAATAACTTCCTGAGCTGGGATCTCTACACCAAGATCACCACGGGCCACCATGATACCATCGGCAACTTCTAAGATGTCCTCAAAGTTATCAAGACCTTCCTGATTCTCAATCTTGGCAATGATCTGAATCTCTTCACCGCCGTTGGCATTTAAGAACTCACGTACGTCCATGACGTCGCGACGGTTTCTGGTGAATGAGGCTGCAACGAAGTCAACCTTGCGCTCAATACCAAAGAGCAGATCTTTCTTGTCGTGCTCTGAGAGGAATGGCATGGTGATGTGAGTATTTGGCAGGTTAACGCCTTTTTTCTCACCTAACATACCGTTGTTTAATACCTCGGTAAAGACGGTGGTGTCGGTCTTTGACAGAACCTTAAGAGCAATAAGACCGTCATCGAGCAGTACAGTATCACCAACTTCTATATCTACAGCAAAGTTCTTGTAGTTGACAGCAATGATCTCTCGGTTGCCTACAGTAGACATGTCGGTGGTGATAGTGATTTTCTGACCAGTTACAAGCTGAATGTCCTGACCGCCCTCAAGAGTACCAGTACGGATTTCAGGGCCTCTGGTATCAAGCAGTACAGCAAATACTTTGCCGGTTTCCTGCATGATGCTCTCTAAATTGTCAATTCTGTAGCCATGCTCTTGAAAATCTCCGTGGGAGAAGTTAAGACGCATTACGTTCATGCCGGCATTTAATAGGGAAGTAAGGACTTCTTTGTTCTCAGATTTTGGTCCAATGGTGCAGACCATTTTGGTTTTCTTTGTCACTGTTGTAACCTCAAAATACTATTGTGGGGTCCTGCCTGATATGATTTGTCAGGACTTATTAAAGCTACTTTATTATTTTTATTTCGGTGATGATTATATCAAAAATCTGCGCAGTACTTCGCATTTTTGTGGGCATATTTGATAAATATTATTCGCTTTTTAAAAAAGAAAAAGGGCTGATTTCTCAGCCCTTGCGGGAGGTCAAAAAATGACTACGTCAAATTAGCAGGCTTTAACATAGGCAAATAAGTGGAAGCCTAAAGCCATGAATGATAAGGCAGCGCAGGATCCGTATAAAACGAACCAGTGCAGCTTGGTCACACGTATACCAAAGTCATGCAGAGCATGATAGATACGGTGGAAGCAGTGCCAGAACAGTAACATGGTGCAGGCAAAGATCACAAGTGATACAAACCAGTTGCCAAGCATGCCTTTGACATGCTCAAAGCTTAAAAGACCGGTCTGTACATCAGGTGAGCTGAGACCTGCAACTAACAGCAGAATTAAAACTGCTGGGAAAACGATGCCTAGGACCATGCCACCAGCACCGAATAATAACCAGTAAATTGGTTCGTCTGAACGTGGTTGATGCATAAAAATCTCCTTAAGGCATTGTTAAGAAAGCTAAAGCCAGAATAACTACAGTGGCGCCACCAAAAGCAGCATACAGGGCACCCTGAACCATCATCTCAGGAACAAGCTCGGTTGTGGTCTTGTTCATGAATACGCGTACAGCCTTTGGCATAAGAGCAAAGAATGTAACAGCGTGGAAAAGAGCAGCGCCTAAAACAGCTACGTTAATCAGCAGAACCAGTGGGTTGCCCAGGAACTCCTGAACAAACCAGAGGTATGGTGCTGTTGACTGAGCTGTTGCAACAGGGGCAGTGAAATCACACAGGGCGAACATAAATACGCCAAGCATAATCTCAAGACCTGCAAATACAGCGGCAAAAGAAGTGCCTTCACGTAACATATAACGGAAGTAGAATGGGTGTTTGGCCCACCAAGTCTTATCAATCGGAGGATTGTAAGGTTTACGGTATGAATTTGTCTGACTCATATTACTACTCCGGCTTAAACATACTGATAACATAATCAGTAGCACTCATCTTCTTGCCAAGCTGAATAGCTGAAGATGGGTCTACATGCTTAGGACATACTTCTGAGCAGTAGCCAACGAATGTACAGCTCCATACACCTTCTTCCTGGCTCAGGAATGGCATACGTAACTTCTTGCCACCGTCACGGCTGTCAATATTGTAACGATAGAGCAGAGTTAAAGCGGCAGGTCCGATGAACTCTTTGTTGAGCTTGTACTGAGGGCAGGCAGCATAGCAACAGCCACAGTTGATGCACTGAGCGAACTGACGATAGGCCTCCATCTGCTGAGGAGTCTGCTTATAGGCCTTGGTTAAAGGCATATTCTTGTCCTTCTCAGTTGGAATGATGTATGGCTTAATGCGCTCAATCTTCTCAATAAGATCAGAAATATCAACAACAAGGTCACGCTCGATAGGGAAGTTATCGAGTGGGGCAATGCGCATGGTCTTGCCTTCGTAATCACGAAGGAAGGTCTTGCAGGCAAGCTTTGGTACATTGTTTACCATCATACCGCAGGAACCGCATACGGCCATACGGCATGACCAGCGGAATGAAAGGCTTGGCTCAAAGTGATCCTTGATGTAGAACAGGGCCTCTAAAACTGATGTCTCATTGATATATGGAACATCAAAGGTCTGCTCCCATGGCTTGTCGTCCTGCTCCGGGCGGTAGCGAACGACTGTAATCTTCATAGTTTTATCCATTATTTATCTGCCTCCTTGGCCTTCTTAGCAGCTTCAGCAGCCTCTGCCTCAGCACCGTATACACGCTTGGCTGGCTGGAAGGTAGTAATCTTAACGTCGCTGTAGGAAATATCTGGCAGACCAGTTTCCTTGTTGTAGATAGCTAAGGTGTGTTTGAGGAACTTAGCATCATCACGCTCTTTGTATGCGCCGTTAGGGCCATCGAGACGTTGGTGTGAACCACGTGACTCTTTACGGTTGATAGCAGAGTGAACCATGGTCTCGGCACAGTCTAAGGTGTAGCCAAGCTCGATTAAGTTCATCCACTCAGTATTGAATACACGACCTCTGTCGGTTAATGGAACATTCTTCAGACGTGTGCGCAGTACCTTGAGGGTATCCAGAGTTTCCTGCATAGTCTCTTCAACACGGTAGATACCAACACCCTTCTCCATGGACTCACCCATTTCAGAACGGATCTTGTACTGTGACTCATCGCCCTTGACATCGAACATAGACAGAGCACGTTTCTCAGCTTCTGCTGCCTGACGATCAAGCTCTGGGCTGTCAAAGTCATTGATTTCGTGTGCACGCTCTGCAGCAGCATCACCTGCAACTTTACCAAATACAATGGTCTCAACCAGTGAGTTGGAGCCAAGACGGTTAGCGCCGTGAATACCAACTGATGCACACTCACCTGCAGCATACAGACCATCCATACGGGTCTTGGTGCGGCCGTCAGTCTCAATACCACCCATGGTGTAGTGAACAACTGGACGTACAGGGATTGGCTGCTTGACAGGATCAACACCTGAGTAGGTCTGAGCCAGCTCGCAGATCATTGGGAGACGCTCGTGCAGATACTTCTCACCTAAGTGGGTAAGATCAAGGTGTACAGCCTCGCCTAATGGATACTTGATGGTGCGGCCTTTCTGTGATTCCTGCCAGAATGCCTGGGATACACGATCACGTGGACCTAATTCCATGTATTTGTTCTTTGGATGACCAACAGGGGTCTCAGGGCCTAGACCGTAGTCCTGGAGGTAACGGTAGCCGTCCTTGTTGTACAGAACGCCGCCTTCACCACGACAACCCTCGGTCATTAAGATACCGCAGCCTAAGAGGCCGGTTGGGTGATACTGAACGAACTCCATATCACGGATAGGCACGCCATGACGGTAGGCAAGTGAAATACCGTCACCGGTAACGATACCACCGTCGGTGTTGAAAGCATAGGCACGACCGGCACCGCCAGTTGCAATAATTACAGACTTGGCATTAATCTGACGGAATACACCATTTTGCAGATCGTAGCAGACTACGCCGCGGCAAACGCCGTCCTCAACCAGCAGATCAAGCACGAAGTGCTCGTCAAAACGGTTGATTGATGGGAACTGAATTGATGCCTGGAACAGGGTGTGAAGCATATGGAAGCCTGACTTGTCAGCGGCGAACCATGTGCGAGGCACCTTCATACCGCCGAAACGACGTACGTTTACGTCACCGTCGTCCTTACGGCTCCATGGGCAGCCCCAGTGCTCTAACTGGAACAGTTCTTCAGTTGTGTGACGTACGAAGTACTCAACAACATCCTGCTCACATAACCAGTCACCACCGGCTACTGTATCTTCAAAGTGTTTCTGATATGAGTCATCATCTCTAATAACACCGGCTGCGCCACCTTCTGCAGCTACAGTGTGGCTTCGCATCGGGTAAACTTTGGAAATGAGTGCAATGCGCAGTTTTGGATCAGCTTGTGCTACAGCAATAGCAGCACGTAATCCAGTACCACCAGCACCTACGATTGCAACGTCAGTTTGAATTTTTTCCACGTGAATCTCCTAAGCTTCGGTAGGGATAAAAATTGAATTACCGATTAGCAAAATAAACACTATAAATATATCAGAAAATTGAAAATAATTATTGAGATATTAGTTTTATTTTTTAAAAAAAGTTTTACATTGCAATAAATTAATAATTAATAAAAGTGCACTAAAACGGCACTTGCAGCGTCAGATTCTGGTTAATTTTAGAGGATGATTAGGGTAACGGCAGGCTTAAACATGGAGTTTTAGTAAAGCGCTGATTAAGGATAAATGTAAAAATTATTCACATCAGACAGATAAAAGAAGTGTGATTCAGATCATTTTTTTCACATGATACGCATTTTCTCCATATTTTTTTACAGGATTTTAATTTTGTCTGCATGCTCATTATTTGCGCCTGCTGTACAGTTTTTTCTGCCTGCAGATTAAAACAGGATGGCAGTGCCATCCTGTATGTTAATAAATATATGCCTTTAGCTCTTAAGAGGGCAGCTGCCTTCATCCTTGCCTTCATCAAGACTGTTATCATCACTAGGACCTGGCACAATCATGCTCTGACCCATCTTTACAGCATAACCTTCTACAAACATATCATCTATAGAGCCAAAATCTGCTGAGAACAGACATACAACGGTTGAGCCGTATTTAAACAGACCTATTTCATCACCTTTTTTAAAGTGCTTGTCTGTAAAGGTCTCAGCTAAAATATCCTTGCGTCTTTTAATGGTGCCAGACCATGGAGTGGCAATTGAGCCTACAAGGGCAGCGCCTACCATAACCACACCTAAATAGCCATGTGCAGTCTTGAATATGCACACCAGTCTTTCATTCTTGGTGTAAAGCTGCTCAAGATGATTTATATTGGATGTGCCTACAGGAAAGTGCTTGCCTGGTATATGTATGGTTTTGACAAGCTCACCGTCAACAGGCATATGAATTCTGTGATAGTTTGAAGGTGACAGATAGATACAGGCAAACAGACCTTCTCTAAAAAGCTCCTCGTCCTTGGCAGAGCCTCCTACCAGGGCCTTGAGTGAGTAGTCAATACCTTTAGCCTGCATTAGGCGGCCTGCCTTGATATCGCCTGCCTGACCTACAGTACCATCAACAGGTGACACGGCAATGGCCTTTTCATCAAGAGGTCTTTGACCTTCGGCAAGTTTTCTTGTAAAAAAATCATTAAAGGTTTTATATGAGGAGAGATCTTTATTCTCTATCTCTTCTAAGTTGATATTAAAGGACTTGATAAACTGTCTGATTAAAAACTGTGTAAATGAACCTAATGGTTTTTCAGTAAGTTTGGCTGACAGTGAGGTCAGGGTAGAGAGTGGAGTCACTGTCTCTGTAAGCTCAAGAAGTTTGTTGATAACTGGCATATATTTAACTTTCCTTGCAAAAAAACGCTACAAAGTATACAGCAAAATTGCTAAACCTTGCATAAATACTGTTGTTTTATGTCTATGGTGGTAAGTTTAGCTCTCTTTTCTTATATAAAACTTAGAGTGAAAGAAGCGCACAAATATTGAAAAACTGCACATAAAAAAAGTATATGTACTTAATATATTTATAAGCTTGCAGCTGCGTGTTGCGCAATAGTTTAAATATAGTTCAAAATGTTCTGAAACCAGCAAAAGATGCAGTATTATCTGTCTGTACAGAAAGCACAGCAGATGGAACAGTGCGTGACTCTATTAAAGCTATTTAAAAGATAGCAGACAAAATGAATAAGACACAGAAAAGCTTAAGACAGAGATCTTTCATGTAGGCTTTATATTGTACAGCGGCCTGATACTCAGTAAGATAAAGGCGGCAGGGGGTATGGCTTATGATCTTATCTTATTATGTACACAGCATTTTCATAAAGTGAGTATATTTACATTAAAAATGTTTAATTTTCAAAGACATAGCTGATTTTGTGTAAAATTTTTGTAAAAAATAACTTGCAAAAGCGAAAAATTTAATTATAATGGCATGCACTTGATTTGAAGAGCTCTGAAAATATGTTTGATTTCAGTCTCTTTGAGATAAGTAATAGTATTTATCATTGCGGGAATAGCTCAGTTGGTAGAGCATAACCTTGCCATGGTTAGGGTCGCGAGTTCGAACCTCGTTTCCCGCTCCAGATAAAACTGGAAATGATAAATGCAACGGATGCGGGAATAGCTCAGTTGGTAGAGCATAACCTTGCCATGGTTAGGGTCGCGAGTTCGAACCTCGTTTCCCGCTCCAAACTAAAATTTAACGTATTTATCATTGCGGGAATAGCTCAGTTGGTAGAGCATAACCTTGCCATGGTTAGGGTCGCGAGTTCGAACCTCGTTTCCCGCTCCAGATAAAACTGGAAATGATAAATGCACAGGATGCGGGAATAGCTCAGTTGGTAGAGCATAACCTTGCCATGGTTAGGGTCGCGAGTTCGAACCTCGTTTCCCGCTCCAAATCTCAAAGGCAGTTTCAGACTGCTTTTATTTTTTCTGCAACATCACTTTTCTATCTTTTCCAAAGCACTGTCTTAGCTTAATTAATTGATGAATTAAGTCATAAATTGTGTTAGATTAACGCTTATGTTTATTTAAGCTGGTGATATCAGCTAATATTAGATTTTCAGAATATTAAAGCAGATAGTGATAACAATATGTTTTTAACCACTCTAGTTACCAAGATTATAGGTAGTAGCAATCAAAGGACCCTCCGCAAGCTTAATAAGATAGTTAAGCAGATAAATGAACTTGAGCCAAAGTATCAGGCACTGCAGGATAGCGATTTTATTAATCTGACCAAAGAATTTAAAGAGAAAATCTCACAGGGTGCAACACTTGAGTCACTGCTGCCTGAGGTTTTTGCAGCAGCCCGTGAGGCTTCTGTACGTACACTTGGTTTAAGACCATTTGATGTACAGCTTATGGGTGGCATGGTTTTAAATGAAAAACAGATTGCAGAAATGAAGACAGGTGAAGGTAAAACCCTCACCGCTTTACTGCCTTGCTACTTAAATGCTCTTACAGAAAAGGGTGTACATGTTGTTACAGTAAATGACTATCTGGCAAGACGTGACAGTGACTGGAGCCGTCCATTCTATACCTTCTTAGGTATGACAGTAGGATGCAATATTCCAGGAATGGATCCAGAGCAAAAGCGTGCAGCCTATGCCTGTGATGTAACCTACGGTACCAATAATGAGTTTGGCTTTGACTATCTGCGTGACAATATGGCCTATGCCAAAGAGCAGAGAGTTCAGAGACCTTTATATTATGCTCTTGTTGACGAGGTTGACTCTGTACTTATCGATGAGGCCAGAACCCCTCTTATTATCTCAGGTGCAGCCGAGGACAGCTCAGAGCTTTACCGTCAGATTGACACCATTATTCCAAATCTTAAAAAGCAGGATAAGGAAGATACTGAAGAGTATGTAGGCGATGGTCATTTTACTGTTGATCTAAAAATGAAGCAGGCCTACCTTACAGAGCGCGGCCAGATCTATGTTGAGGATCTGCTGCGTGAAAAGGGTCTTTTAAGAGCAGGTGAGTCATTATTCTCAAGCTCAAATATTGTTCTTCTGCATCATGTTATGGCAGCTCTGCGTGCCCATGCACTGTTCAGACGTGACGTTGACTACGTGGTAGCCGGTGGTCAGGTTGTAATTATTGATGAGCACTCAGGCCGTAAGATGGAAGGCAGACGCTGGTCAGACGGACTGCATCAGGCAGTTGAGGCAAAGGAGCATGTAGAGATCAAGGCTGAAAATCAGACTTTAGCCTCTATTACCTTCCAGAACTACTTTAGAATGTATGAAAAGCTTGCCGGTATGACCGGTACAGCTGATACAGAGGCTTTTGAGTTCCAGCAGATATATGGTTTAAGAACTGTTGTGCTGCCAACCAACAAGCCTATGATACGTAATGATATGGCAGATCTTATTTATCTTACCGAGGCAGATAAGTTCAAAGCCATTATTGAGGATATTAAAGAGCAGGTTAAAAAAGGCCGTCCAGTGCTCGTTGGTACCATCTCTATTGAAAATTCTGAAAAGCTCTCATCACTGCTTAAGAAAGAGGGTATTGCCCATCAGGTATTAAATGCCAAGTTCCACGAGCAGGAGGCCCATATTGTAGCTCAGGCCGGCCGTCCAGGTACTGTGACCATTGCCACCAACATGGCCGGTCGTGGTACAGATATTATTCTTGGCGGTAATCTGCAGGCAGATATTAATGCCTTAGGTGACAAGGCTACAGAGCAGGCTGTCAAGGAGCTGCAGGAGCAGTGGCAGCAGCGTCATGATGCAGTTGTGGCTGCAGGTGGTCTGCACATCATAGGCTCTGAGCGTCATGAGTCACGTCGTATTGACAATCAGCTGCGTGGCCGTGCCGGACGTCAGGGTGATCCTGGTTCATCACGTTTCTATCTGTCAATGGATGACAGCCTGATGCGTATGTTTGGCTCTGAAAAGTTAAAAGCCTTCATGCAGAGAATGGGTATGGAAGGTGATCAGCCTCTTGAGCACAAGCTGGTTACAAGATCAATTGAAAATGCCCAGAGAAAGGTTGAGACCAGAAACTTTGATATACGTAAGAGCCTGCTTGAGTTTGACGATGTGGCCAATCAGCAGCGTAAGGTTATCTATGAGGAGAGAAATGCTCTGCTCGATGGCGAGGATATTGGTCAGACCATCAATACTATACGTGAGGACGTATTTAACAGTGTTATTGATGAGTATATCGAGCCTAACTCACTTGTTGAGACCTGGAAGGTTGAGGATCTGCAGAACAGACTTAAAGAGGAGTTTGATGTCGATGCTCCTATTGCCGCCTGGATGCAGGAAGATGACAAGCTGGTTGAGGATGACATCAGAGAAAAGGTTATAGGAGTTGCTGCTGATATCTATGCTAAAAAGTGTGAGCTTATCGGCGAGGAGAACAGGGTTCGCCTTGAGAAGAGCGTCATGCTGCAGGCTATAGATACTCTGTGGAAGGAGCACCTTGCCTCTATGGACTATATGCGTCAGGGTATCGGTCTGCAGGGTTATGCTCAGAAAAATCCTAAGAATGAGTATAAGATTCAGTCCTTCAATCTCTTTACCAAGATGCTTGATAACCTCAAGTATCAGGTAGTAAGAACCTTATCCCGCATTCAGGTAAGAATGCCAGAGCTATCTGAAGAGCAGATTGCTCAGTTAAAGAGAATGCAGGAAGAAAAGGAGAAAAATCTCTCCCGCCCTAAAAAGGCTACCCTGACTGACGGTCATGATCATGTAGGTCGCAATGACCCATGCCCATGCGGCTCTGGCAAGAAATACAAAGACTGTTGCGGTAAGCTATAAGAGCCTTGTACAGATCTGTGCGCCTGATGTTTTAATCAGGCCATCAACAGACCCCAACTTAGTGTGGGGTCTGTTCTTATAGACCTTATAAAAACTTTTATCCTCTCATCTAAAAGATAAGATCTGATCTATGCTCTAACCCCATGCGGCACAGATTTTACTATTGCTTAATCTTTAGCATACGCAGCTCAATCACAATTTACATAGATTGTTCCCATATGTGCCATAAAAGCTCTTAGAGAGCTTAAAACTGGGGGCTTATATAAGATTATGCGCACAGATGTAAGACTGAAATCTAAAAGGCTCAAAAGAATAGTGTCTTTTGATACAGTACAGGTAGCAGGCTTTATTTAAATAACTCCTGATAAGATAGCTGGCAAATAAATTAATGGGCAGGCATAAGTTTTGTACGTGATTGCACTTTTTTAATCGAGAGTGCAAAAATTAAAATATTTTTTATGATGCCACTTTGGCGCAAGCCTTTTTTTTACAAATAAAATAAAAAAAATTTTAGATAATTTATTTTTAAATGCATAATGTCAACAAATGGCATATATAAGGCAAAAATCAGGGTTTTATCTATGTCTTTGACTTTAGATGAAGGCAGAAATCTGAAGAAATTTTAAAATTTTTTTTAAAATTTCTTGACATGAAATCGTATAAATGGTTTAATAATCGCCGTTGCCCAGATAGCTCAGTCGGTAGAGCAGGGGATTGAAAATCCCCGTGTCGGTGGTTCGATTCCGCCTCTGGGCACCACTTAAAAATTTACCTCTTTTTGTGCCCAGATAGCTCAGTCGGTAGAGCAGGGGATTGAAAATCCCCGTGTCGGTGGTTCGATTCCGCCTCTGGGCACCATCTTATTTTAAACTCAAATTTTCATTTCAAACCTAAGTGTTTTTATAGACATTTTTCATCTTGGTATACAAAACTAGTTCTATTTTGTTTATAATCTATACGACATACATTAATTATCCTAATAAAAATAATTCTAATAAGTGAAATAGATATGAACCATACCAAAAATAATAATAACTGGGCCAATTCACATGCAGGTAATTTTAAATCCTTAAGTTCAGCCTTTGCTTTAAATGGCGGACAGGATGGAGCCCTGCGCTTTCTTACCGATAATAATATATCTATTTGTGTTTTCCTTGTAACAGGCATGAAGTTTGAAGGAGTGCTGCAGTCTTTTGATCAGTACACCATCTGTATCATGGATATCAAAGGCAGACAGCAGTTAATCTATAAAGTGGAAAATCCGGTCTAAAATCTCATCTGATCCGGTAGTGCCTCAGTATTAGATCTTGAAAACGGACGACACCAATTCCTATTAAATCTCATCTGATCTTGAGCTAAAATTTGTCCTAAACTCTAGCAGTAGTTCCTGCCTACTTTTGTTCAATACTGTTTTTATACATCTGATCCTGACCTAAATCAGTATTTCCGCTCTTCTTACACATGATCTTTTGTCTATTAAATCCTTCTGGTAATCATGCCATCTTTAAAGGCATCGTCAGATCCTGAGGGTTATCAGAAGTTCCTATTGCACCAAAACAGTACTTCCGTTACATCATCTATTGATCTTGTATAGCACGTCAGATCTTTAGGCAGTTACTCTGTAAACTGACGCCATAAATATAGCTTTTATATAGGCTTATTAGAGATAAAACCCTGACACTAGGCCAGGGTTTTTGTGTTATAAAATGATATCGATTTTAACAACTCTGCCAAGATGAAGTTGCGGCCTCATTGGTTTACCTCCTAGAAACCATTCATGGCTGTTTAAATTAAAATCGACCATATGGGAGATCCATTTTGATTTGCCATGTCTATCCTTTTTTTTCAGATAGATGGTATCTCCTATATTTATTTCATAGTCATCAATATAAAGACAGTTACTGTCATTATTAAATGCAAGACGGCCTAATATTTTTAACTTATACACGACAAGCTCCTAGACAAAGTCATATGGCAGAAGTGTAATATCTTGTACACACTGATTAATGCGCCTAGTTACAGCATCTGTTATGGCTGCATCAATATTTACAAACCTTTTAGCCATACCTACAGATGTAAGCTGTGTTGCTATCAGTGTAGACGCAGTATTAATACGATCATTTAAAATATCATTAAGATATTTAGCATACCTGGCTTCATAAAAGTCGGTCAAAAATAAATCATCTATTATCAGCAGGTGCACCTTTTTAAGCTTTTCTCTGAATTTAAGTCTTTGCTCTACGTTAAATATAGAGAATTGCTCTAGGAGATCATTGGCTATTGTATATTGTACACTCATGCCTCTGAGGCAAGCTCTTCTACCGATATTGCATATGAGCTCTGTCTTACCTGTTCCAGATGCTCCTCGTACTATGACATTTTGTTTTTTAACTACAAAACTCAGCGAGGCAAGCTCTGCCATAGTTGTATTACTAAGCCCTCTCTTTTCACTCCTTAAAATAAAATCTAAATCTTGATTTCCTCTGAGTTTACTGCGCTTTAACAGCGTCTGACCTTTAACCTCATTAGCATAATCAATATGCTCTTGAAGCGCCATCAGCAGTCTTTCATTAAATGTCAAACCGCTAAATATGTCTGGCGTTGTAAACTGGCGATGAAAGGCCAGAGCAAGGCCTTTTAAACGAATGTCTTTAAAAGCTTTTATTATACGGCTTTCATCTTCAGTTAGAGTGTAAGTTTGTTCATTTGACATTATTTATTCTCCTGTGCTTTACCCAATTTTCTGGCCATAGCCACATCTCTAGAGTTGCGCAGAACACCATCGTCATCAACACTAAATGTTAAATTACCTTGCTCACTGGCTTTGTCAGATCTGGGCTCATTGATGACGGGCTCTTCTGCAGTACAGGCTATATCGGCAATATCATCCTCACGCGGTTTTAAAGACTCTGATACCATCTGCTTATAAATTTGGACTAAATTTGTTATGTTTCTAACAGCTGGTTCCATCTGCATTATTTTCATGAATGTCTTATCAGCAAGCTCTGTGTTGGCAGATCCTTTATAGAAATTAATGGCCGCAACACATGCTTTGAGGGCATGTCCGTTTTTTTGCTTATTTTTCCATGAACAGTATGAGTGCAGATTTTTACTGAGATTAAAAGCTTCATCCAGCGCCTGTTCAATCTTTAAATACTTCCTTTCATCTTGAACGGCCTTGTGGTTCTCAGGCATATGTGCTCTAATCGTATTGACGCTGTTATTTTGTGCAAAATTAATAGGATGCGTGGCAATAAGGCGATCATCGCATGATATTGTTAATATATTTTCATACACTCTGACTGTTACCACCTGACCTATATAGGTATATGGGACAGAATATTTATTTGTACCAAATGTTATATGGTAGTTACGAGGCACTTTGAGGATATAGATATGGGCAAATTGAGGTATGGTAGAGATCATGGCGCGGGCTTTAGGTTTTTCACAATGCTCAAACAGATAGGCTCTGTTTTGCTCTAAATCTCCACGCAGCTGGGCCTGATTAATACGCTTTTCAATCAGATCCTGTAATAGGTGGTTATGTTCCTCCAGTGATCTTGGTGTGTCACTGTCATAATTGTTGATAACACGTTCAGTTATTAACCTTACAGCGTATTCAACCCTGGATTTATGAGTTGGCGCACGTGGTGATGTTGGATGTACAAATACATCAAAACGCGACATAAAGTCTTCAAATGATTTATTTATGATAGGCTCTGATATAATAGAGTGATCTTCTACCCATGCTTTGGCATTGTCAGGTATTATTTCCTGGGGTAGACAGTTAAAGTGCTTAAATGCAGCGCTTATAGCTATGCATGTAGCCTCTGTGGTCTGTCTTTCTACGAATCTTGCAAAAACGTAACAACTGGCAGACCACACAATTACAAATACATTAAAATCTGTCTTAACGCCTCCAGGAAGTGTCAGAGCACACTTTTTTCCGGCAAAATCAATTTCGCAGCTTAGTCCATATGTCTTGTCCATGATAAATACTGGATCAGCCGTTTTTGCAAAAAGCTCATCTTCTGCCTTTTTTAAATAATGATAAAACTGACTGCGAGATAAGTAGTGCCATTTATTGGCAATACAGTTTTCCATGTAATTAAAATAATAAAATTGCTTGCTCATATGCCTTTCCAGGCGGTCTACAGCCATCTCCAAAAAATCTGGCATAAACTCTGAGCGGGAGACATGCTCCTCCTGAGTACCATTATCTGTACCTGATGCCAGATAGCATATATCTACAAGTTGCTGATTACTAAGAAGCTCAAGAGAGTATCGGGAGCAGATGTCTGCTTTAAACAGCCTCTCTTTTATGTGCGATACAGTAAAACGGGAGACACCAACTCTAGCTCCAATCTGGGTATTATTCAGCCCTCCAAGAATAAGCTTGGCTATGTCTTTGAGCTTGTCTGCGCTCAAATGCTGTCTTTTTGTCATTAAAAGTTCCTTAAAAAAATATGACAAACCCCATGTTTGTCTTCAACAAAGGGTATTTTAAGGACTTTTAAAAATTAGTCGTTATTTGCTGTACGAAAGCGCATAAGTATGGCATTTTGTATATTTTCACTATTATGGAGCAACAGGCAGAACCTAGGGGCCGTCAGGCATGAAACCGTAATATCAAAAAATTTAAATACTCTATGCTTGAGAGAGTTAAACTGTTTTATATGATATTTCCATCTTTGTATCAGCTTTAATACTTTCTTACATTCTTGTTTAAATAGACTGAGATCCCCGCAGCGAGCTTCTAAATCTTTATTTTGTACATTTTCTGATTCTGCTGCTATATAGTCTTCAATAACTTGTTTTAAATGACTTTGGCCAGGCTCAAAAATATCTGGCTGTACAAGATGGTAACGTGACACCTTATGCTTCTTGCAAGCACCACAATTACAATCTTTGTTTTCGCAAAACATCTGAGGAATAAGCACTGTAATTTTCACTCCATAGATCAGGCGTTTGGCCTTGCTAATATAAGCTTTAAATTTGAGTTTCTTATTACAGAGTGGACAGATTAAATATTGAAAAGCATCTTTATGTAAAAGCAATCTTATAGGCTTTGAAAGGCCATTTTTGATGGCTTCATTGAGCTCATCAATATTGGAAAATAAATTTTGTGTTAAAATAAACATTCAAGTAGTGTGAGCTCTTTATTCTTGGCGGAAGTGAGCTCACCTCTCCTTCTAATATCCTAGCAAAACAACTTTTTAGTTGATTCTAACAATGTTCAATAGTTTACATAAAGTAGCCATAAAAAGAGCTGCGTTGTAGACGAGTGCATTAAAATAATGCAATAAGATCTGATGTATATGCTTAAGAATAAAGGTTTGCATAACATAAGATATGTGCAAAAGGCAGAACTGCGATTACAAGATCAGGCGAGAAGATTAGGAATTCAAGAGCAAATTTAGGAATGATATAAAACGTCCCGGATCTATAGTTAAAACCAAGATTTAAAGATTAAAGATCAGATTCATTGATTGATATATATAGGATTTGGTGTTGGTTATTAATAAGATCAACCGAGATTGAAACCCGGAAATTTCATATAAAGATAAGATTTCAACTCTTATGGTAAATAATAAGGTAAATTAATATTTAAATAATAATTTTATTTACAAGTGCAAAGCCTCTGCCTTTTTCTGTTATTTTTACCAGGGCTTTTGCTTCTCTATATTAGCTTTTAATAAAGCTCTATCCAAATAATTGTTTATCCATGCGCGCCATTAATCATATTTATGATGGATTTTCTTATATATTAAAGCTTTAATATTAACATGTAAGACATGATATAAAAGTTATAGGATTTAAAGACAGTAGCACTATCAATATATGTTTTTGTCTTTTACATATAATTTATACAAAAAAGGCAGGATGTCCTATTCCTGCCCTCTGTACTTTTAATTTATAAAGACTGTTTAAAGACTTGTCTTAATTGCAAAGTCGCACTTGCAGTCAACAACCTCAACGCAGTGCATGCCACCATCAATAGCTGCCTGAACACCAAGCTTGCCATCCTCAAAGACCAGGGTATCTTTAGGTTCTACACCCATTAAGGAGCAGCACTTTAAAAATGTGTCTGGAAATGGTTTGTGGCGTTTTACATCATCGGCACAGACTATGGCATCAACATAGCGTTCAAGACCAAGTTTTTTCAGAATATCGACAGCATTGATACGCTGTGTGCCTGTACCCACGGCTATTTTTATACCAAGCTCATGACCCTTTTTTAAAACCTCTTCTATAGGCTTTATAGTCTCAACCTTATCCATATTTTCACGATAGAGCTGTACTTTTCTTTTGACAAATTCATCAATATCACCAACATCATGGCCTTGTGATGCAAAATAGGTTACAACGTCACGAGAGGATACACCGCCCATGCTGTAAATCAAAGCAGGATCAACGACAAAACCGTGCTCGGCGCCTACCTGTATCCAGGCTTTGACATGAAAGGGCATGGAATTGATGAGTGTTCCGTCAAGATCAAAGATAAAAGCCTTATAGGAAAAAATTTTCTGCATGGCAGGGGTCATTTCCAGAGTCATAACAGTGTAAAACCTCCAAAAGTTAGATTTATTTATTTAGATTTTAAAGTATTTTGCATACAATATATAAAAAATTAGGAGATATTTTGAAAAATATAAGTTGTGATACTCTGATCATAGGAGCCGGCAGCGCCGGCCTTGAGGCCTACAAGGCAGCTAATGAAAAGGGGGCTAACTGTATCTTGATTGAGTCAGGTCCTTTAGGTACCACATCACAGCGATCTGGTGACATTCCTGCGGCCATTTTAATGGCTGCTGCCAAAAGAGTCAGAGCCTCAAGCAATCTTGATGCCTTTGGTCTGCGCCTTATAGGCGAGAGGGAGTATGATACCTCCGAGGTTATGAATGCTCTGCGCGCAGTCAGAGCTAGGGGTACTACAGAAATACTCTCTGTAATCTATAAAATACCTGAGAGCGAGCGCATCATAGGCAGAGCCAGATTTGTAGATCCTTACTGTGTTGAGATTATAGATCAGGATCTTAACATCACCTTTAAAACTGCTGTCATAGCCACAGGCTCCACCCCTGATATTCCCTATGAGATAGCTAAACTTGGTGATATTTTAACCACCAATGATATCTTTGAGCTTGATACTATACCAAAATCCCTGGCCGTCTTTGGCTCAGGTGCCGAGGCTTTGCAGCTAGGTCAGGCCTTATCATATCTTGGCTCTGATGTAACCATATTTTCGCGCAGCAATTTATGGCATCTTACCGATGAGTCTGTCATACAGGTGGCAGCCGATGAATTTGCCTCCAAGGTTAATATTGCCTTTAACAGCGTCATTACGGCTATTGAGAGGGAAAATGACAGCTATGGTCTGTATTATATTGATGACAGCAACTACGAAAACTATCTGAAGGTGGACAAGGTTTTATCTGTAAATACCCGTGTTGCAAGAACGCAGGGACTTAATCTGCGCGATATAGGGGTAAGACTTGATAAGCGCGGTTTTATTGATATTGACAATACCACCATGCAAAGCTCGGTCAATCATATTTTTGCTGCTGGCAATATAACAGATGCCAACATCTCAACTGTGCAGTCAAAGGCACAGGGGCGTTTTGCCGGAATGAATGCCGCCACCTATCCTCTTATCAATGTTATGAAAGAGAGGGTTAATCTTAAGATTTTAGATGCCGATCCGTCTTTGGCCATTGTAGGTATGTCGCTTGAGAGTATGCGTGACAGAGCCCGCAGAGGACAGAGTTTTATTGTAGCTGAAAGTCATACCTCATCTGGTATGTACCGTATTCAAAGAAAGGTAAACGGTATTGTCAGACTCTATGTTGATGAGGCAAGCCATGAGATTTTAGGCTCTGAAATGTGTGCCTCAGGTGCTGCCCATTTAGCGCAGTTTTTATCATTGTGCATAGAAAAGAAGATGACATGCGAGGAGCTTGCCTGCTATCCGTTTTTCAATCCAACCTATGAACAGGTGCTAAGCGATGTGGCAGGCAATGCCAGCAGAACCTTATCGCGTAAAAAGGTTATTTAAACAAAAGGAAAATTTGCTTTATGACATATCCAAAAACCATAGTTCTAGCCTCAAACAATGAGCACAAGGCCCGTGAGGTGGAGGCTATGCTTGAGGTTTTTAATATAAAGGTAGTGCCACAGAAAAATTTTAATGTGCCAGATGTGGCAGAAGATGGCAAAAGCTTTATACAAAATGCTCTAATTAAAGCCTATAACGCCAGTGCCTATGCCTCAATGCCGGCCCTTGCCGATGACAGCGGCATCTGCGTTGATGCCCTAAACGGAGCTCCTGGTATTTTCTCAGCCCGCTATGCAGGTGTGCATGGTGATGACAAGGGCAATAATAAAAAGCTTTTGGAGGAACTGGCTCATGTCAAGGCAGATAAAAGAACTGCCCGCTTTGTCTGTGCTCTTGCCTTTGTGCGTCATGGTGATGATCCAACCCCGCTTATTGCCACAGCCTCATGGGAGGGTATGATTGGCTTTGAAGAGCGTGGGGCCAACGGTTTTGGCTATGATCCACTGTTTTATTTAAAGGACAGACATGCAAGTGCCGCGCAGATTCCGCCACAGCTTAAGAATCTGCTCTCACACCGCTTTAAGGCCATGCAGCAGATGCTTGAGCTGTTAAGACAGTCCTATGCACACTAAGCTCTCTTTATATCTGCACTATCCATGGTGTATAAGAAAATGTCCTTACTGCGATTTTAACTCGCACAAAAAGGATATAAGTTATGATGAGGCCTATTTTGCAAGGCTTTTGGACGATTTTAAGGCCTCGCAGGAATATATACAGGGCAGGCAGTTTATATCTGTCTTTGTAGGCGGCGGTACTCCGTCGCTTGGAAATGCCTCATGCTACGCCTCCTTTTTTGACACTATTGCTCAGTTTTTAGATAAAGACTGTGAGATAACCTTTGAGGCCAATCCCGGCACTGTTGATTATAAAAATCTCTGTGACTTTAAAGCTGCAGGTTTTAACCGCATTTCTATAGGTGTACAGAGCTTTGATAATGCCATGTTAAAGGCCTTAGGGCGTATCCATGACAGTGATGAGGCCAAAAAGGCCTGTCTTGAGGCCAGAAGGGCAGGTTTTTTAAGGCGCAATTTTGATCTTATGCATACCCTGCCAGGTCAGAGCACTGCTATGGCTTTGGCTGATCTGCAGACAGCCTGTGACCTTGAGTGCACACATTTATCCTGGTATGAGCTTACCATTGAGGAAGATACTCATTTTGGCGCCCATCCTCCAGTCCTGCCTGATGAAGATACTATGCTTGATATAGAAGAGCAGGGGTTTGAGTTTTTGCAAAAGCATGGCTTTGAGCGTTATGAAGTATCAGCCTTTACTAAAGAGAGGCGCTGTGTTCACAATGAAAACTACTGGCTCTTTGGTGATTATCTGGGACTTGGTGCCGGGGCGCACTCTAAAATATCTTTAGGGCAGAGCATAATGCGCAGAGCACATCACTCTCTGCCAAAGTCTTATATGCAAGAGGACTATGCCAGATTTTATAATGTGAGCGACAATGATGTGCCTTTTGAGTATATGCTCAATCGTTTAAGACTGTTTGACAGTATTTCTCTTACTGATTTTACGGACAAAACCGGCCTTGATGTTGCGCTTATTGAAGATAAACTGCACAAGGCATCTGAGCTTGGACTTATATGTTTTGATACAGCTAACACTTATCACATAACCAGGCTAGGTAAAATTATGTTAAATGATATTCTTGCACTATTCTTAGAATAAAGTATAGACAGAATAAGGACAAAGGTATGGAAGATATAAAGGATATGCAAAGCAAGATAGACTTTTTGCTAAAAAGTCCCAATGCTCCAAAAGGTGAGGTGGCATCCAATCTCAAAGTGGCGCTGTATGTGGTAATGCAGCTGTATCCTCTTAATATTTTTAATCCGCAGGCGCAGGGCTTTTTATTCTATGCTCTAAAGAAAGTGGGATATGAGGAGAATACCTTAGGTCTTGGCATGGATGTGGTGCACAGCTTTTTAGATGAGCTGGTCAAGGAAGGAGCGCTTAGCTATCTTGAGGATTATTCATGCTATATCTGTGAGGACAATGTAGTAGAGTTTAAAGGCAAAATCTTTGAGGGTAAGATCTTAGGCGAATTTTTCATAAAGGATCTTGAGAAGGTTACAAGATATAAAGTTGAGTCCAAATTCAATTTAAACTCTGGTGATGAGGTTCTTGTAATTGCCGATAACATCAAGATGGTGGCCTATGTCAAGGAGCTTTTGAGCAAGAGCTCTGGTGTTATAGGCTATCTGAGGGCATCTGGATCATCCTTTGTGGTTGAACCATGTGATGTATCAAATAACAGAACTTATGAAATACTCTCCAAGGCCAGTTTGAACGGGGCCAGGGAAGGTGACATTGTTATTGCCCGCTATGCCCACAATAAAAAAGGCTCTGGTCTTGTGGTGCAGGAGGTGGTAAAGGATCTTGGCAAATTCAATAAAATTCTGTTAAGTGCCATTTTAAAATACGATATTCCAAATATCTGGCCACCTAACATGAAAAGAGCCCTGACCAGAATTCCTGACAGTGTAGATGAGTCAGAGATTAAAGGGCGCAGGGATCTGCGTGATCTGCCGCTTGTGACTATTGACGGTGAGGATGCAAGAGACTTTGATGATGCCGTCTATTGTGTCAAGGAAGGCACTGTATGGCGTCTTTATGTAGCTATTGCCGATGTGTCATACTATGTCAAGACAGGCACAGTGCTTGATGCTGAGGCTTTAAACCGCTGCAATTCAGTCTACTTTCCAAACTATGTCATACCTATGCTGCCAAAGAAGCTGTCAAATGGCATCTGCTCTTTAAATCCTAAGGTTGACAGACTGTGTATGGTCTGTGAGATGATAATCAATGGCAAGGGTACTATAGAAAAGTATGATTTCTATCCTGCTGTCATGAACAGTCATGCGCGTCTGACCTATACCGAGGCGCATGAGATGATAGAAAAGGGCAGTACCGATAATGCAGAACACAAAGCTTTAATTGGCGATCTGCAGGAGATTAATAAATTATACAAGGTCTTAAAAAGGGCACGTGAGATAAGAGGCGGCATTGCTGTTGAAGGACAGGAGGTGCATATTATATTTGATGAGCATATGGAGATAAGTGCTATTGAGCCTTATATAAGAAATGAGTCACATATGCTTATTGAAGAGTGCATGATTGCAGCCAACGTAGCAGCAGCCTGTTTTGTGCAGGCTAATGCCTCACAGACACTTTACCGTGTGCATGCCAAGCCGAGTGCTGTAAAGCTTGAGGCTCTGCGCAGCAATCTTTTAACTTTCGGTTTAACTCTAGGCGGTGGTGACAATCCTTCCAATCAGGATTTTGCAGTTTTAGCCAAACAGATAGAAAAAAGAGAGGATAAGGCCATTATTGAGCAGATTGTACTACAGGCTATGTCAAAGGCTATGTACAGTCCTGACAATATAGGTCACTTTGGTCTGGCTCTTGATAAATATGCCCACTTTACCTCTCCTATACGCCGCTATCCTGATCTGCAGCTGCATCGTGTGATCAAATATCTTTTAGAGAAGAAAAAGACTCACAGCTGGGGACGCATAGGCGCTAAATCCTATACCAAGGAGGAGCTTGTAACCTTGGGTACACGCTGTACTGACAGAGAGATTGCAGCTGATATGGCAGAGCATGATGTTGATAATGAGCTCAAGTGTGAATTTTTGAAAAATCACATTGGAGAGACTGTCACAGGCACCATCACAGCTCTTGTCTCCTTTGGCATCTTTGTGCGTCTTAACAATTTCTATATTGACGGCATGATCTTTATTGGCAATCTGCCAAAGGGTGAGATGAGAGACAACTGCTATGAGTACGCAGAGCCAGGCGGCTTAAAACGCCTGCATGTAGGCTCTCCTGTCAAGGTGGTTATTGCCTCGGTTGACTCAAAGACACACAAGGTTGATCTTTTCCTTGAACAAAGGGGCAATCCTGTGCTCAAGAGCATTATAAAAAGCGCCAAGCAGCAAAGGGCTAGGGAGATTGAGCAGAGCTCACTTGACAATGATGAGTTTGATGCTGTCTTTAACAATATCATGGGCTCTAATATCAATCAGGCCGTTGAGGATGACTCACTCTTTTTAAAAGAGCGCTCTGATACATTGTTTGAAAAGATAGCCAAAGAGAAAAAGCTGTCTAAAAAGCAAAAGAGCAAAGCCAAAAAAGATAAGGAAAAAGACAAGGTCAAAAAGAGCAAAGGCAAGAAAAAGGATAGATAGTCTGACTTTTTGTGTACCAAGCAGTATTTAGACAAAGGCAGTCTGGGGCAAAAAGCACAGCTTCAGACGGCCTTTAATTTTTTGTCTGCTGTGATAAACTTAGGGCCATAATTTTTAAACGGGCATTTATATATGATACATAAAAGTAAAAAGGGTTTAAGAGAGCTTGTCTATGGCATCAATGCCGTGACAGCAGCGCTTGAGAGCGCTCCTGAGAGCATCATTACAGCTTATATTCTAAAGGGCAAGGAAGATAAAAGACTTGAGACCATTGTGCATCTTCTAAAGGCATATGGTATTTCCATGCAGCACTCATCACGTCAGTATCTTGATGAAAGATCACAAGGCGGCGTGCATCAGGGCATTATGCTTGAGGTTAAAGCTTCCCCGCCGCTTACTGAAAGAGATCTGCCTGCTATTTTAGATAAGGCACAGGATAATGGACAGGATATGCTGGCCCTGATTTTAGATGGGGTTACCGATCCTCATAATCTTGGTGCCTGCATGAGATCTGCCTGGGGAGCAGGGGCCTGCTGTGTTATTGTACCAAAGGACAAATCAGCTTCATTTACCGCAGCAGCCAAAAAGGCAGCCTCAGGCGCTGCAGCTGTTATGCCGCTTGTCTACGTTACCAATCTGGCCCGCACCATCGAGTATTTACAGGATGAGCGCGACTTTAGAGTGGTAGGTATGGCAGGTGAGGCAGAGGATGACATCTACAAGAGCGATTTGACAGGAGCTCTTGCCCTGGTTATGGGCTCTGAGGAGAGCGGTATGCGTCGACTGACACGTGAAAAGTGCGACAGCATCACCAAAATTCCAATGGCCGCAGGCGTTGAGAGTCTTAATGTGTCAGTTGCAGCAGGCATTGCGCTGTTTGAGGCCAGACGTCAAAGAGGACTGCAGGACTAAAAGGTGCTAGCCTTAGTATAAAATGGCGCCTTAACTATGTCAGAGCAGCAAGTAGAAGCTCATATATGCCAATGGAATTTAAGGCTTTTGCGTCTTAAGATAAAAAGCTTTATAAAATCTGACTTGGTTCAAAAAAATACTTGCAAAATTATTTTTTGAGATTAAAATATTTGCCATTCTGTCGTTTCAGAAATTTTTTCTTATTTTCTGAATTTAGCTTCCTTGTCTACTAGATCTGACAGATATCTTTAGACTTTTAACCGTAAGGGGCATTAAATGCGTCACTACGAAATAGTATTCCTGGTTCACCCAGATCAGAGCGATCAGGTTCAGGGCATGATCGAGCGCTACACAGCCGAGATCGAAAAGACCGGCGGTAAGATTCACCGTCTTGAGGATTGGGGCCGTCGTCAGCTGGCTTATCCAATCGAGAAATTGCACAAGGCTCACTACGTTCTTATGAACGTTGAGGCTGAGCAGGAAGCCATCGATAACATCGAGAACAACTTCCGCTTCAACGATGCTGTTATCCGTAATCTCGTTCTCCGTACCAACGGTCCAGTAACCGAGCAGTCACCTATGCTGAAGGCTCGCGAGGAGCGTCGTGCACGTGATGAAGATCAGGACCGTCGTCAGCAGTTCAACAAAGACGCCGATGAGGCTGAGGTTGAAAACAATGCTGAAGAAGCAATTGAAACTCAAGAGTAAGGGAGAACTTTAAAATGGCTCGTTATTTCCATCGTCGTAAGTTCTGCCGTTTCACTGCAGAAGGCGTAACTGAAATCGATTACAAGGATGTTGCTTTATTAAAGAACTACATTACCGAGTCAGGTAAGATTGTTCCAAGCCGCATCACCGGTACATCTGCAAAGTACCAGCGTCAACTGGCAACAGCTATTAAGCGTGCTCGCTATTTAGCTCTTTTGCCTTACACCGATCTTCACAGCCGTTAATTGGTTGTTAAATAAGGAATTGCATAATGGAAATCATTCTGCTTGATAAGATCGCTCACTTAGGCGGTCTCGGTGACAAGGTTAAGGTTCGCAATGGCTATGCCCGCAACTACCTGTTACCACAAAAGAAAGCCGTTATGGCTACTAAAGAGAACCTGGCTAAGTTCGAGGCACAGCGTGCCGAGTACGAGGCTAAGCTGGCTTCAGAGTTAAAGGCTGCTCAGGACAGAGCCGCCAAGTTAGCCGAGTTAGGCACTCTGGTTATCAAGGCTAAGGCCGGCGATGAGGGCAAATTATTCGGCTCTATCGGTACTCGTGATATTTCTGATGCTCTTACTGCCCAGAGCTGTGAGATCCACAGAAATGAAGTTCGTCTCCCAGACGGCGTTCTGCGTTCAGTTGGCGAGTACGAAATTGCTATTCAGCTTCACGCTGATGTAAAAGCAGTAATTACTTTATCTGTTCAGCAGGACAAGTAATTTCAAAAGTGGCGGAGTAAAATACTCCGTCATTTCATTTGTGGGGGTATAGCTCAGCTGGGAGAGCATCTGCTTTGCAAGCAGAGGGTCAACGGTTCGATCCCGTTTACCTCCACCATCAGATTCCCATTTTTTTATTACTCTTCTATCTTTTACCAATCATTCTCTCTTAATAGTCTATTATTGTCGTGCCTCCGCTTTTTATATAAAAGCTGCAGCAACGTGCATATATAAAAAAAGTCCGGACCGGCCAGACTTTTAACATTTATAGCTTGTCTTTAAGCTTAAAAATAATTTCTTATAACCACCTCTGAGACCTTGCCGCGGTCTTTGTGATTGGCATTTATAAAGCGTGTGGTTTTAACCTCGGTTATAGAGAAGTTGGCAAAGAGTTTTATAACAGTCTCTGTCATAGAGTTTGATAGCATAAATTTAATGCCTCTTTTATCAAGGCTCTGACAGGTTTCAAGCAGCTGTCTGTGATCAGAGTACATAAAGTTATCTGAGGTATAGCGCGTAAAGCTTGAGTCCTTTAGCGGCATATATGGCGGGTCAAGATAAACAAAGGTGCCAGGTGTGAGACTGTCTAAGACCTCTTTAAAATCAAGACAGGTCATTTTAATTTCACTGTCTGCAAAGTAGTCTATAATGGCACGGGCTCTGTCCATATGCAGTATGGTAGGGTTGGCATACTTTCCAAAAGGAGTATTGAAAAAGCCTTTTGAGTTGACGCGATACAGACCGTTAAAGCAGGTATGGTTTAGATAGAGCAGTCTTGCCACCTTCTGAGCATCACTTCTTTTGCTGTAGCCCTCAACATCTCTGTCCCAGGCTCTAACCTGCATATAGCATTCTTTGGTGTTCTCAAAAGTATCGATTACTGCCTTGATCTCATCTAACTGCGTGCCAATGATTCTATAGAGTGTCATCAGCTCCTGATTTATATCATTGATCCAGGCCTTTTTAGGATGAATGTGGAAAAATAGTGAACCACCACCTACAAAAGGTTCGCAGTAATAGTCATAATGCTCAGGCATGAGCTTTTCTAGTGTAGTCAACAGGCGTTTTTTACTGCCCACCCACTTAACTAAGGGCAGCATGCTGTTATGTTCCATAAAATGTATATGCAGTTGAAGGTTGATAAAGATTTGATTATAGCATGTCATCTGCCTAGATACAGAAGATGACATGGCTTTTATTTAATTTCTCTGCTCTTTTTCACAGCTTGCATAGCATCCAAGGATTTTAAGCTCGCCGGTGTGCTCGACAAGGTTGGACATAATCTCCTGCATAACTGATGTATCAAGATTGGCCTGTACATCTGCAAAGAAGATCTCCTCCCAGGTTTCATTCATCTGTCCTTCACGTGGACGGGAGTGGAGCTTGGTCAGATTGATATGATGTCTGTTAAACTCATTGAGCACAGCTACAAGTGAACCTGGTTCATATTTCTTGGTAGTAAAGATAATAGAGGTTTTGGCATCAACAAAGGTTGGTATGGATATAGGAGTCATGGACATAACCACAAAGCGGGTAAAGTTACTGTGATTATTGGCTATGTCTGAGACTATGGAATTTAACTTATAGTAAATGGCTGCATTTTTAGAGCCTATGGCCACAATGTTTTTATCTTTCTTTTCATTGATAAGCATCATGGCATCTGATGTGGCCTTGGTGTAATGGATACGGGCCTTTGGCATATGCTCACTGATAAAGTGCGAGCACTGTGCAATAGGCTGCGGATGTGAGTAGATATCTGTGACATCTTTCAGATCGGTTGCAGGATCGGTGCACAAAATGGAGTGATCTATTGGATAAAAGAGCTCACCTACAATTGAGGCTTTAGTGGTCTGAATGACATCAAGCACTTCATTAATGCTGCCTGAGCTTGAGTTCTCAATAGGCAGTACACCAAACTCGCAGATGCCACTTTCTACAGCATGAATGATATCGGCAAAGGAATTACAGCCTTTTTCCTGAATCTTGCCTGCATATGAGTCAAGAAATTTATGGGCGGCAAGATGAGAGTAGGTACCTGTGGTTCCTAAATAGGCCACAGAGGTATTGCGCCTGTAATTGCGTGATGACATTTTGTCAACGATAAAGCTCTGCTCATCTGAGACTGTATGAGCCATAATGATTTTGTACATATCATTGACTAAAAGCGGGGATATTTCCAGATCAAGGGCCATCTGCATCAGACGGCTTATTTTTTCATTCTCGCGGTTTTTATCGGTAATAGGCTGATTGTGCTGCAGCTTATAGGTGGCAATATCAAGGGCTACGGCTTTGCGCTCTTTGAGCAGTTTTAATATTTTCTGATCTATATCGTCTATAGCATCACGACATTCTAATAAATCACGCATGATGTAAATTCCAATGTGTTAAGCAGTAATATGCAACTAATATTTAATATATCATAAATAGAAAAAGGCCGGTTTAACAGAAAAACCGGCCTTTTTTAGAATTTAGCTTATTTTAGTGCACAGCTTACTCACGCTTTGAGAGCAGACGCAGGATCTCAAGGTAGAGCCAGCAGATGGTAACGAGCAGTGAGAAGGCATTGAAGTACTCAAAGTACTTTGGCAGACCCTGATCAACTGATACCTGAATGTTGTCAAAATCAAGGATGAGGTTGAAAGCTGCAATGGTGCACACTACAAGTGAAATACCAATAGACAGAGCACCACTTGATGGAAGCAGAACCACATCAAATAATGACAGTACCATGTGCAGAATATAGATTACAGCAACAGCTAAGGTGGCACCTGTTACAATGGCTCTGAACTTTGCTGTAGGCACAATGATTTTAAACTTCCATAAGGCCAGCATGACCAGCACCACGGCAAAGGTTGAAATCACTGCTGTTGAGACAATACCTGGATATTTAAACTCAAAGACAGCTGAAATCACGCCTAGGGCTACACCCTCAAGGACTGCATATAAAGGAGCTGTATACATAGACAGCTGAGGCTTGAAGATGGTGAGCATGGCTATTGCAAATGTAGCAATGGCAGAGCCGATGGCTAAGGTGTTGGCAAAGCCTGCATTACCTGAAAAAATAAGACCGAAGGTATAGTTCATGGCAAAAAAGCCGACTATAAAAGTTAAAGCGACAAGAATTAATGACTTGGTGGCAGTACCTGATACAGTGGCTGCAGCCTCTACACCTCCAAAGTTAAACTGACCTGCCTGTGTGGCAATAACACGCATGGCTGGATTTGAACTTTGCATTTTTATCTCCTGTAAATTAAGTATCTGACACTATAGTATCATAAAGACAAAAGTGCAGAAAAATGTTTTTGCATTAAATATTTATATTGATTAAATTCATCATTTTTTTAATATTTGTATATAAAAAGCTGATAGCCTAAAGTAGTAAAAAAGTAACAATTGTGCCTTGCTTGGTACTTTACTCCATGCTCTTTTTTTACATTGCTACTCTAAAAAGATAGCGAAGAGATAGTAAATACCAGCTATAGAGACAATAAAGCTATAAAAGCGCTGTGTAACTTACAGATAAAGACAGAACAATGATCTGAGCAGCGCTCAGATCGTTATGGCTCGGACATTATTAAAAGAGAGTTAGTCTATAAAGTACGAGTGCGTGCACTTGTCCATAACACTTTGCAGTGAGATATAGGTCTTGTTGATATGATCGCACATAGCCTTATGGGCTGCAGCTGCTTCATGCTCTGCTATGGCTTTTATAATGCTTTCGTGGAAAAAGCAGGTGGTATGAATAGGAGTAAGCTCATTTTCAATGGATAAAAAGCGCACACGATCCATAGTACCTTTGACACCCTCTACTATATCCCATATCTGATTCAGACCTGACATTTCAATTAGCATACGATGAAAGACATCATCAAGGGCAAAGTGCTCATGCAGATTAAATTCAATGGCTGCTATTTTCTGCGCCTCAAGATTGTCCTCAAGCTGTGCAAGCTGAGCCTGATTAATATGTTCAGCAGTAAGGGCTACAGCATGACCTTCAAGAGCTATGCGTATCTGACAGCCCTGACGTATGCTCTCTTTTGATATGCAGCTTACTCGGGTGGCTTTTTTGGGCTCAATGGTGACAAAGTTATTGTTGGCAAGGCGGATAAGGGCCTCACGCACAGGCTGACGTGAAATATTGAAAAGGGCGGCTATTTCATTTTCACTTACTCTGTCAAAAGGCTTGTAGTGGCATTCAATAATGGCGTTTTTAAGATATTCATAGACCTGTGAGGCTATGGGTTTATTCTCATCAAGTTTAAAATAGATCTGATCTTTTTTGTCTGTGGCCATATCTGCTCTACCATAAGAGTTAAATAGTTGATATATAAACTTTTTAAGTTAAATTTAACCCAAAATAAGCGCAATAAACCTAAATTTTTTGATTTTGAGTTTTAGAAAAATGATATCAATTTTGCAACACTCATCATACAAATTTAATTTTATTAGCTCTTTATGGGTGCTATAATATTTTATTATAAACGTACAGTTGCTAACATCATTTTGTTATAGGAGTTATGTTATGGGTAAAGGATTAATGCTCGCCGGAGAGCCAATGGGTCTGTTAATTGCTCAGGCAGAAGGTTCACTTGACAGCGTCAGCGGATATTCACTGGCTGTAGCCGGTGCCGAGTTCAATGTGGCAACAGGTTCAGCCCGCCTGGGTCATAAAACTGCTTATCTTACCAAGTTAGGAGATGATCCTTTTGGCAAACTTATTGCCCGTACCCTACGTAACAACGGCATTATGGATGATCTGGTGCTCTATACTAAAGAGCGCTCAACAGGCTTTATGTTAAAGAGCAAGGTTTCAAAGGGCGATCCTGAGATTTTCTATTTCAGAAAAGGCTCTGCTGCATCCACATTAAATGTCGATGATGTTGAAAAGATTGATTTTACACAGTTCTCCCATATTCATCTGACAGGTATTCTGCCAGCTCTTACCGATGATACCAGAGCTGCAGTATACAAGATGATTGACAAGGCACGTGAGGCCAACCTCTTTATCTCATTTGATCCAAATCTGTGTCCACAGCTGTGGCCTTCAAAAGAGGTTATGGTTGAGACTATAAATGATCTGGCTTCCAAGGCCGATATGGTGCTGCCAGGTGATGGCGAGGGTGAGATTCTCTGCGGTACAACTGATCCACATGAGATTAATAAATTCTACAGAAATTTAGGTGCCAAGATTGTAGTTACCAAGTGCGGTCCTGATGGTGCCTTATGCTCAGTTGAGGACAGAGAGTTTATGACCCACGGCTTTGTAATTGACAAGGTTGTAGATACAGTAGGTGCCGGTGACGGCTTTGCCTGCGGTGTTATCACCGCTTTAATGGAAGGTCTGCCACTTGAGAGCGCTGTTGAGAGAGCTTGCGCAATTGGCGCCATTCAGTGTACATTTGTAGGAGATAACGAAGGTCTTCCTACACCTGAGGCCTTAAAAGAATTTATGTCAACCCACGCACGCAGAGGTTAATAATATGACTCAGTCAGTATTACAGCAGATTTCAGAATATGGTATTGTGCCACTTGTCACCCTGGATGATCCAAATGATGCAGTGCCACTGGCCAGAGCTCTTGTAGAGGGCGGCATTCCTGTAGCTGAGGTTACCTTCAGAACAGCAGCCGGCGGCGAGAGCATCTTACGCATGGCCAAGGAAGTGCCTGAAATTTTAGTGGGTGCAGGTACTGTACACAATATTGAGCAGGCTAAACAGACTGTAGACAACGGCGGTAAGTTTATTATCACCCCAGGCTTTAACCGTGAGGTTGTAGAGTGGTGTGTCAAGAACAATGTTGAAGTCTGCCCTGGTACTGTAGTGCCATCAGATATTGAAGAGGCTATGAACTTTGGTCTAAAGACTGTCAAGTTCTTCCCTGCCGAGGCTTATGGCGGCATCGAGACTCTAAAGGCTTTAGCCGGCCCATTTGGTGATATCAAATTTGTTCCAACAGGCGGCGTAGGTCTGCACAATCTTGAGGAGTACCTCAATCAGCCTAACGTAGCAGCCGTTGGCGGCAGCTTCATTCCACCATCAAAGATGGTCAAGGAAAAGGACTGGGAAGGTATTGCCAGTCTGGCCAAGAGCATTATGCGCAAGGTCTTTGACTTTACCGTAGGTCACGTTGGTATCAATGCAGGTACCGATGACAATGCCAAGCAAATTGTAGCTGGTATTGAGGCCTTATTTGACACTGTTTCCAAGGATGCTGGAATTTCATACTTTACAGGCAACATTGCAGAGGTTATGAAGGATCCATTTGTAGGTACCCACGGTCATATCTGTGTTGATACCCGCGATCTGCCTCGTGCCTATGCCATGTTAAAGCGCAAGGGCGTCAAGTTCAATGAGGATCTGGTATTTTATGATGCCAAGGGCCGTTTATTAACTGCCTACCTCAAAGAGGAAATTGGAGGCTTTGCCTTCCATATCCGCCAGCGTCCTGGCAAGTAATCCAATCACTAAATACTCTTTTTATCCTCAAAGCGCATCGCAAGGTGCGCTTTTTTGCGCTCTGTACTTTTTTAAATCAGATCCATCATTTTTGTAAAAACACGTAAAGTTTGCACTACCAAAGCCGTTAATATCAATAAATATATACATATAATGCAGGAGAGATAAGATGGCGCTTTATGTTAAAACAAACATAAGCTCGATTAATGCCATGCGTAACCTGAATAATGTTACACAGCAGCTTGATACTGTCTATAAGCGTCTATCCTCTGGTCTTAGAATTAATTCAGCAAAGGATGATGCTGCAGGACTGCAGATAGCCAATCGACTTACAGCTCAGATTAATGGCCTAAATCAGGGCAACCGCAATACCAACGATGGCATAGCTATGGCTCAGACTATGGAAGGAGCCATGGATGAAATGACATCTATGTTGCAAAGAATACGTACCCTTACCATTCAGGCAGCCAACGGTACAAATAATGCCAAAGATCGTCAAGCTATACAGCAGGAGGTCACACAGCTGTCGCTAGAGGTGACACGCATTGCCTGTCAGACCAAATATGGTGGTGAAAAGGTTTTGGCAGGTGTTGGCGGTATTATCAATGACAAAGGTCAGATACAGTTGCAGGTAGGCGCCTATGCCGGTGACACCCTGACTATGACAGGTTTTAGCCTGGGCTATACCTTATCCATGATTGCCGATGCCGCCAGCAAAAAGCCTGAAGCTGACGGAAAATCAGGTCTTATTCTTGAAAATGGCATCTCACGCTTTACTGTAAGTACACAAAGTGCAGCCAGCACTGCTTTGAGCGCTGTTGATGATCTTATCTCTGTAATTGATAAACAGCGTGCCCATCTTGGTGCCATGCAGAATCGCATGGAGTCAACCATACGCAATCAGTCAAATTCAGCCATGAATCTTGCCGATGCCAGATCGCGCATACGTGATACAGATTATGCAGAAGAAGCTGCCAGACTCTCACAGCTGATGATTATTCAGCAGGCTGCAGCCTCTATGCTCACACAGGCCAATCAAAGGCCGCATCTGGCTCTTAAGCTGCTTGGCGGCTAGTTTTTATATATCTTAAAGCAAAAGTGCTGTCCTCACACCTGACAGCACTTTTTTATTGTCTAGTGCAAAAAGAGCGCCTTGAGTCTTTTTGCAGCTGGCTTTAATTTATGCATCAGCCTTAGAACTATACTTTTTATTACCCCTGGGAGGTTTTTTATCATCACTCTCAAGCTTCTTTTCCACGCTCTCAAGATAATCGCACACGGCAATCTGAGCTCTGACCTTGATATCATCATTTGACGGCTGTACATAATTGTTTAAAAGCTTGTCATCAATGATACGGGCCTTTTGATTGTCAGAGGCCTGAATCTTGAAAATATGCATAACTCTCTCACGCAGCTTTGGATCAAGAATAGGGGCACCCACCTCAATACGATAATCAAGGTTACGTGTCATCCAGTCGGCTGATGAGATAAAGACATCAGGATCATTATTGTTGCAGAAAATCATAATGCGCGGATGCTCAAGGAATCTGTCAACAATAGAAGTAACAAAGATATTTTCAGACAGACCCTTGATGCCAGGGCGCAGTGAGCACATGCCACGGATAATGGCTCTGACTCTGACGCCAGCCTGTGAGGCCTTGTACAGTCTCTCAATAAGACCATTGTCCACAAGATTGTTAATCTTGATATGAATATAGGATGGGAAACCCATAGAGGCATTTTCTATCTCACGGTCAATCATGGAGTAGATTCTGTTTCTGGCATTGATTGGTGAGACTAAAAGATGTCTGTACTGCGGTCTTGTATATGGATATTCGATAAAGTCAAAGACAGAGTTGACCTCGGCTGTAAGCTCAGGCTTTACAGTAAAGAGGGCAAAGTCTGTGTAGATCTTGGCTGTCTTTTCATTAAAGTTGCCGGTACCTATATGGGCATAGCGTACAAAGCCTTCATCCTCCTTTCTGGTGATAAGGCACAGCTTGGAGTGGATCTTAAGGGTTGGCAGACCAAATAATACCTTAACGCCGGCATCGGTAAGACGTGAGGCCCATTTGATATTGTTGGCCTCATCAAAGCGGGCTTTGAGCTCTACCACTACAGTTACACTCTTGCCATTGTTGGCAGCATCTATAAGTGAGTCTATAACACGGCTGTTGGAGGCTACACGATAGATATTGATCTTTATAGACAGTACCTTTGGATCATATGAGGCCTGGCGCAGGAATTCTGTAAAGTATTCAAAGGAATAATATGGATAGTAAAGCAGAATATCCTGGGTCTTAATAGCCTCAAATGGGGTTATGGCTCTGTCAAAATGATAGCTTGGAATCAAAGGCAGACGTTGGTTTTCAAAGCCATCATCACCTACACTTGGGAAGGAGAGCAGATCTTTGAAGTTATGATATCTGTTACCTGGCATGAGCGAGTCAATTTCAGACATCTTAAGCTTGCCTGCAATAAATTCAACCATAGGCTTTGGCATGTCTCTGTCATAGGCAAAGCGAACAGGCATGGCATTGAGTCTTTGCTTGATGGACTCTGACATACCCTCTAATATACCTTTGTCCACAAGACCTGTAAGATCATATTCAGCATCACGGTTCATCTTGATGGAATAGGCCTCAATGACAGAGTAGTCAAAAAGACCTTTGAAAATAGTATCAAGACCTATGCGTATGACGTTATCAAGGAAGATAAGGGTAATGCCCTCACCCTCAGATGGCATGCGTATAATGCGCGGCACCACATCTGATGGAATTTCAATTAAAGCATGGTTCTGACCCTTATCACCAGACATTCTGACTACAAGATAGGTATACTCGTCTTTTAAGAATGACACCAAATCGGTAGCTCTGGTCACAATAATAGGGTTTATATGCTTTAGCACATGATGCTTGAAGTAGGATTTGACCCAGCTTATCTGATTTTCAGTAAGCTGCTTTTCATCGCGCAGGAAAATATTGTGGGTCTCAAGCTCATTAAATACATCATGGAAAATTTTATTTAAAATACTCTGATACTCATTGGCTGCAAGCTGCACCTGACGTAAAAGGCGGCTTGGCTCCTCACTGTCATTGCCGCTTTCCTTGGCAATAATGACCTGACGCTTGAGTTCTGCCACTCTTACTTTAAAAAACTCATCCTGATTGTTTGAGTAGATGCCTAAAAATCGCACTCTTTCAATAATTGGAACGGAAGGATCGGAGGCCTCCTGCAGTACACGGCCGTTAAAAGCCAGCCAGCTTAGCTCCTTAGGTATTAAAGTATCCATATATTTCACCATATAAAATTTTAGGTCAATATATTATAGGCTTAAGATAAATAACATGTTAAAGCCATGTCAAAATTATGCAAAAAGTCTGGTATTTTAGAGAAAAGTTTTTATTTTTTAGCCTTGGTACTGGCCTTGTCTGAAAGCCTTTTTAGCCTTCTGTCCTTGGCTTTAAAGTAATTTTCATTATATTGATTGGAGGCAATGCGCAAAATAGACAGAGCATTATAATTGCCAAGACGTACTGACTGCTCAAGCATAGAGGCACCCGTGGCAAGCGTTTTTCTGTCTTTTATAAAAACAGAGCCCAATGTTTCATAGCCATCTGCAAGGCCCTGCATATTGAGCACTCTTTGAGCCCAGTAGGCACCGTTTAACAGATCATATCTTTTATAGAAGTAGCGGCTGATGTGAGAGGCAAGATTAGGACTTCTTACAATCATGTTAAAGGCGCGGTCATCGCCAGTCTCATGAGCTTTGATGGCGCACTTTTCAAAGATTTTATTGGGGGCTAATTCAAAAAGAGCCATGCCTCTGTCAGATTTCATATCTGCAGCCGAGCGCATGTACATGGACATTATTTCATCAAGAGAGGATAAATCGCCTTTGATGCACTTCAAAGTCAGTGCAGAAAAGGTGTCTTTGTGCATTTCAAGATCAGAGGGTCTAAGTTCAACAAGATCTTCTTTAGACTCGTCATTTTCAATAGTGCAGCCTGTCATCAGGCTGCAAAGTAACAGTGCACAAAGAATTTTATACACGCTGTAATCCTAAATATCGCTCAGATCCACCTTATTGACAATAGTGCTGTTTTCATTAAAGGCAGCAGGCTTTTTAAAGTCACCTGCAATATCAACCAGGGTTCTGCCGTTAAAGAGCACAATAAGATTTTTTATCTGTGGATCAGACCAGCCCTCACGCAGATAATGCACATAATACCAGCGTGTGTTGTCAAAAGGATCAACCAGCATAGGGGTGCCCAGGACAAAACGTACCTGCTCATCAGACATGCCATAACGCAGTTTATCAATATTCTCCTGCTCCACAAAGTTGCCCTGAGCTAAATCGGCTCTGTAGGCACATGAGGTGGTAAGGGTCATGGCAGCTGCTGTGGCTGTAATAAGTGCTAATTTTTTAAAGTGCATAGTAAAAGGCCTCAGATAAGAGGGTTTAAAATTCGATTTACACACTAGTATAATAATTCTTTTATAAAATACCTAGTTTTTTGTTTGATTTAGTAGGCCATTATAAAACATAGGGCGCCATCTGACAAAATTCACATGTCCTGATAATCATTAAGACTTTAAATTAAAAGTCAGTCTTGCCCATAGCACCACTGTGTCTTTCTTTTAGCCTCTAATCGTCCTTGAGGTTTAATTTATCATCAGATTCTTTGGTGTTTTGTTTTTTGAGTTTTTCAATCTGAGTTTTTAGATCATCAATATCACTGCCAAGTTTGACTATAGCCTCTTTTATCATGGCCAGATCTGATGGCTGCGCACTTTGATCTTTTCTGCCCATAAGCACACGATAGAGTAAAAAGATAACGGCTAAAAGCAGCAAAGGTGTAATGATATGCATAAAGCCCCCTAAAATATCAAGGTACCATGTTTGTAAATAGTAGGATAAAAGCCCTATTGAGACTAAATGCAGTTTAATTTAAAAAGCTAGACGTGTCACATGATATATATAACCTAGATCCTAGATTTTTTTGTATGGCACCATATATGGTGCCATTTTCTTCTCTGTCTAAAAATTATATCTCTTTGTTTTATCGAAACAAATATAAAATTTGTAGATTTAGTGCTTGTTTTATGGTGCCATACAACTATGTTTAATAGTATGGTGTCAATCAATGCTTTACACATCAGTTAATTTTGCCATTCCTGATAATCCCAGGTATGAGAGAATGAAAGTCCATAACGGCAGTGTGTATCTTTACTATAGGGTCAAATCATTTCACGAGAATGGTAAAAAGAAAAATGAAAGATTTATTGTTGGCAAGGTGTTTAAGGATGCTCAAACAGGGCTTGATTATTTTTGCCCTAATGATAACTACTACTCAAAAATCTTAAAGTCAGATCCACCAGCAACAGCTACTACAGCTGTAAAGGGCATAAAGAAATCTAAAAAGACTGTTGCCACGTACTCAGAGTGTAAAGATGAGATGGGGTTTGGCTATATGCTTGCCTGTCACTCTATTATCCATGAGCTTCAGCTGGATGAGATTTTATCTGACAGCTTTGGCTGCTTAAGTCAGGATATTATTGCTGTAAGCGCGTTCCTTGCCTCTGGGGCGCCAGGTGGTCTTAGTAATATTGATCACTTTACTCAGAATAATTTTTGTTTTACCTCCAAAATAATAACATCTGAGTCACTCAGCCAATTATACAAAGACATTTCACAGTCAATGTGCAATGATTTTTTTCGCAGCTGGATCAGAAAGTGCTGTCAGAATGATTATATCTGCTATGACGTAACATCAGTATCAAGCTACTCAGACAACCTGCCTTTTGTTGAATGGGGCTACAATAGAGATAAAGAGCGCATGCCTCAATTTAATATAGGCATGTTCTGTACCGTTAAAAGCAAGGTACCTGTATATTACAGCCCTTACAACGGCAGCATAAACGACTATAGCAACCTTCCATATGTAATTAATAAAGCAAGAGGTGTAGGACTTGAGCCTGATGCTGACAAAAAAGTTACTTTGGTCATGGACGGAGGTTTTGCTATTCCAGATGTTATCCTTAAGGCCTCAGATATGGGCTTTAAATTATTAATAGGTGCACCTCAGGACTTTGGGGTTAAAATCAAGGAGCATCTTAGTGAGTGGGTAACAAATGGATTTCTTGAGGACTCTATATTACGTAGAAATGATGAGGCTATTCGATATAAAGAAAAGGAAATAACTATAGGCAGATTGCGTACCCGTCTTATGATGTTTAAATCTCCTCTTTCAGGTCTAGATCAGGAAAAAAGTTTAAACAGCATTATTAATCAGATGGAAGTTGAACTGCAAGATAAGAATAAGATTATCAAGGGCAAGCATAAATATGCCCCTTTTTTTCATATTACCACCAACGAAAATAACACATTTACATACACCTTCGATAAACATGAGCATGCTAAAACTCTTGCCTTATGCGGATGCTTTGCACTTTTGTGCACTAATACTGAGCTTAGTTGTGAAGAGGCACTAGATCTTTATCGCTCCAAGGATTGTGTTGAAAAGGCATTTGCAGTGCTAAAAAATGATATTTTGGATGAAAGAATAAGGACCAAGTCGATTGAAAGCACCAATGGCAAGATGTTTTTAGCCTTTATAGGTCTTATTATCAGGCGCACTCTAGAAGACAAATTAAGACGCTATTTAAATAAAAGCAGAATTAGCCTAGATAGTGCAATAAACAGGCTGTCATATATTAGATGTATTAAGGAAGATGAAAAATGGCTTTTATCTAATTGTCTGACCAAGGTGCAAAGGGAGCTAGTCGATATTTTAGGACTACCTGTTAGCGGGCTTGGACATTAATATAGACGCCAGTAGCCATCTGTCAGAGTAGCTCCTTTTACTTGAGCCTATCATCATTTTATATTTTGATGGGTAAAACCACCTATACCCTAAAATATACGGTACAATACAAAAAATTCTAGGATATAGGATATAACATATTGAAAATTTGGCTTTTTATCTGTACCTGATATGCTTTTTTTAAAAAATAGGGGCTTTTTACTTGAATTATTAAGATGCTATCCCCATATATGATTTATGTGAATAAACACCAAAGTGGAATTTAATAATGAGCGATTTAGAACAAAGACAGACAGAGCAGAATGTATGCTCTATGAATGAGGCGGAAAATACAGCCTGTGAGTGTGAAAAAGACTGTGAGTGTGCCATGCACGAGGGCAGTGACTGTCAGGATGAGGCTGTCTCAGAGAATGATCTTGTTTTAGAGTGTGAAACACTGCGCGGTCAGATTAAGATTCTAGAGGCCAGTGCTCAAAAAGACAAAGAGACAATGCTACGTGCCATAGCCGAGGCTGAAAATGCCAGAAAGCGTGCCGAGGCAGATGTGGAGCGTGAGCGCAAGTTTGCCATGGAGAAATTTGTCAAAGGCATTATTCCTGTAATAGATGCTCTTGACAAGGCTTTAGAGCTCTCTGACAGAAATGATCCTGCCACCAAGGCCACCATTGATGGCGTTGAGGCTACATTAAACCTTTTAATCAAGGAATTATCAGCCTTTGGTGTTGAGATTATAAATCCTGTAGGTGATGCTTTTGATCCTAATTTCCATCAGGCAATTTCCATGGTGCCAAGTGCCGAGGTCCCAGCCAACCACATTGTGGCTGTAATGCAAAAGGGTGTAGTGCTGCATGGCAGAGTGGTCAGAGCCGCAACTGTAATAGTGGCCAGAGCCTAAAGATAAAAAAATTAATAAATTAACTTGAAAATAAAAAATTTAACTCCATGTGAGTAGTAACAAAGTTAAAAAAGAATTCATATAAGGGAGATTTAAAATGGGTAAGATTATTGGTATTGATTTAGGTACAACCAACTCATGCGTTGCTGTACTTGACGGTGACAAGGTTCGTGTTCTTGAAAACTCAGAAGGTCGTCGTACCACTCCTTCTATTGTTGCCTATACTGAAGATGGCGAAATTTTAGTAGGTGATGCCGCCAAGAGACAGGCAGTTACCAATCCAAAAAATACACTGTTTGCTATCAAGCGTCTTATAGGTCGTCGTTATGACGATGCTGAGGTTCAGCGCGATCTTGGCATTATGCCATTTAAGATTGTTAAGGCTGACAACGGTGATGCCTGGGTAGAGGTTAAGGATAAGAATCTGGCTCCACCACAGATCTCAGCTGAAGTTTTAAAGAAGATGAAGAAAACTGCTGAGGACATTTTAGGTGAGGAGGTTACAGAAGCAGTTATTACCTGCCCTGCATACTTTAATGACTCACAGCGTCAGGCTACCAAGGATGCCGGCCGTATTGCAGGTTTAGAGGTTAAGCGTATTATCAACGAGCCTACAGCTGCATCTATTGCCTATGGTGAGGACAAGGCCAAAGGTGAGCAGAAGATTGCTGTATATGACCTGGGCGGCGGTACCTTTGATATCTCAATTATTGATATTGATGAGCTTGATGGCGAGAAGACCTTTGAGGTTTTAGCCACCAACGGTGACACCCACTTAGGTGGTGAGGACTTTGATAACCGTATCATCAACTACTTAGTTGACGAGTTCAAGGCTGAGCAGGGTGTTGATCTGCGTCAGGATCAGCTGGCTCTGCAGAGATTAAAAGAGGCTGCCGAGAAGGCCAAGTGTGAGCTTTCATCATCATCTCAGACTGATGTAAACCTCCCATATATTACAGCTGATGCCACAGGTCCTAAGCACATGAACATCAAGATGACACGTGCCAAGCTTGAGTCATTAGTTGAGGATCTGGTACAGAAGACTCTTGAGCCTGTCAAGACAGCTATCAATGATGCAGGTCTTAGCGTATCTGAGATTGATGACGTTATCCTCGTTGGCGGTCAGACCCGTATGCCAATGGTTCAGAAGCTTGTTGCAGAGTTCTTTGGCAAGGAGCCACGCAAGGATGTAAACCCAGATGAGGCTGTAGCCATGGGTGCTGCCATTCAGGGTGGCGTGCTCTCAGGCGCCAAGAAGGACGTGCTGCTGCTTGACGTAACTCCACTGTCACTTGGTATTGAGACCTTAGGCGGCGTGATGACTACTCTGATTGAGAAGAACACCACAATTCCTACCAAGAAGTCACAGGTCTTCTCAACTGCCGAGGACAATCAGCCTGCTGTAACCATTCACGTACTGCAGGGTGAGAGAAAGAGAGCATCTGACAACAAGTCATTAGGTCAGTTCAACCTTGAGGGTATCTCTCCTGCACCTCGTGGCATTCCACAGATTGAGGTATCATTTGATATCGACGCTGATGGTCTGATTCACGTATCTGCCAAGGACAAGAACACTGGCAAAGAGCAGAAGATCACCATTCAGTCATCATCAGGTCTGTCAGATGAAGACATTCAGAGAATGGTACGTGAGGCTGAAGAGCACAGTGCCGAGGACAAGAAGTTTGAGGAACTGGCTCAGGCCAGAAACCGCGCTGACGGTACTGTACATGCTATGCGCAAGCAGTTATCCGAGGCCGGTGCCGCAGTTGCAGCCTCTGACAAGGAGCGTGTAGAGAAGGCTTTAGCTGAACTTGAGCTTGCCATCCGCGGTGATGACAAGGATAAGATTGAGTCAGCCGAGAAGGCAGTGCTTGAGGCAGGTCAGGCTTTAATGCAGGCTGCTCAGGCCCAGGCTCAGGCTTCACAGGCTAACTCTGGTGCCCAGGCTGATGCCCAGCAGGGTGCACAGAACAAGGCAGATGACGGTGTAGTTGATGCCGAGTTTGAAGAAGTTAAAGACGACAAGAAATAATAGATAAAAGTAAGTAGTAGTATAAAAGGTAGGTCTGTGACCTACCTTTGAAGTTTGAGGGTATTATGGCAAAGCGTGATTATTATGAGGTGTTAGGAGTAGCCAAGGATGCTGATGAGGCTACCATCAAGCGTGCCTTTAAGAAAATGGCTATCAAGTATCACCCTGATCACAATAAAGATCCTGATGCAGGTGAAAAGTTCCGTGAGATCAATGAAGCCTATCAGGTGCTCTCTGATGCACAAAAACGTGCTGCCTATGATCAGTTTGGCTTTGATGGTGTCAACGGTCAGCAGGCTGGAGGCAATCCATTTGGAGATGGCGGCTTTGGCGATATCTTCGGTGATATTTTCGGCGACATTTTCGGTCAGAGCGGCGGTGGAAGACGCAGAGCAGGTCCGCAGGTTGTTCCAGGTCGTGATATGCGTATACGTATCTCCATTACTCTTGAGGAGGCAGTACGCGGCATAGAGCGCAAGATCAATCTCAAGACTCTTGTAGCCTGTGAAAAATGTCATGCCACAGGATCAAAGGACAGCTCCAAGCCAACACCATGTCCGCACTGTCACGGCACAGGTCAGATACAGATGCGCCAGGGCTTTATGGTGGTACAGAGCACCTGTCCTCACTGTCATGGCACAGGCACTGTGGTGACAAATCCATGTCCTGCCTGTCATGGTTCAGGTCGTGTGGAGAAGACCAAGACTATCAATGTGACAATTCCATCAGGTGTGGATACAGGCGACAGACTGCGTCTTGCAGGCCAGGGTGAGGCCGGACTTAACGGAGCTCCTTGTGGCGATCTGTATGTACATATTGATGTTAAACCGCATGATATCTTTGAGCGTCAGGGTAATGATCTGCACTGTGTGATACCAATTAGCTTTGTAACTGCAGCTCTTGGCGGTCAGGTAGAGGTGCCAACCTTAGATGGCAAACTCAATCTTACCATCAAGCCTGAGACTCAGACAGGTACACGCATGCGTCTTGCCGGCAAGGGTGTCAAGTCATACAACTCAAGAGAGCGCGGTAATCTTATCGTGACTATTGTAGTTGAGACTCCTGTAAACCTCTCTGATAAGCAAAAAGATCTGTTGCGTCAGTTTGAGGCTTCACTGCGCGGCGAGGAGAGTAGCAGCACTGTCAAAGGCGGCGCCAAAGACTCAGGTTCAGAGCTGATGAGTCCGCCACCAAAGGGCAATCACTCACCACTTGCAAGACAGTTCTGGGATAAGGCCAAGAAATTTATTGACGATCTCAAGAAATAAAAGGCTCTTATCACAAAGTAATAAAAATGTACTTGTAAAGTAGATGCTTTACATGTACATTTTACTTATTACAGCGCCAAAGTCCTTTGGCGTTTTATTTTTTTATAAAAAGGTAAATTTTAACTATGGAACAGACTCCAATGACAGCACGCGGCGAAATGTTGCTGCGTCAGGAATTAGAAAGATTAAAAGGTGTAGAGCGTCCTCGCATAGTTGCAGCCATAGCTGAGGCAAGAAGCCATGGCGATTTATCTGAAAATGCAGAATATGATGCAGCTAAGGAAGAGCAGGGACTGTGTGAAGCCCGCATCAAGGATATTGAATCTAAACTTGCATCTGCCAATATCATTGATGTCACCAAGTTAAAGCCTGCTGCAGGCTCACCTTTAAAGGTGGTGTTTGGCTGTACAGTGACACTGCTTAATGTAGATACTGATGAGGAGATAACCTACAAGATAGTAGGTGAGGATGAGGCTGACATTGAGGCCAATCTCATGTCCTACAAGACCCCGATTGCCAAGGGCCTTTTAGGCAAGACCATGGACGATGAAGTATGCATCAATATTCCAAAAGGTCAGGTTACATACGAGATTATTGATATTCAGTACGTATAAAAATAGATAAAGGTCAGGGCGCAAACTCTGACCTTTTTTGTCTGCACTGCATCTTTATGTAACTTAAAATATATATAAGTAAAAATATTCTTTTATACAGTTGTCTTTATTTAATATAAATATGTGCAAAGCTTTACTGTCAGCCCTAATTGTAATCCTTGCTGTAAATAATAATCCTGCCCATGCCCTGGCAGTAGATAGTAACTGCAGCAAAAATGGGGTGGCGCTTTATGGCAGGGTTAAAATTGTAGATAGCTTTGCAACTTTCAAGGTAAAAAAGGTAACGGCCTTTGCAGATCTTAAGGTTAAGTTTGTAGACTCTTTTGCCAATAAATGCGGACGCTGGCAGATAGTTGATACCTTTGAGGACTTTAGCGTTGAATTTGTAGATGCCTTTGAGGATTTTTCTATAATAGAAAGTGAGTTTCCAGGGGTCAGATAAGAGTATCAAGATCTCTAAAAGGGTATAGAGATCCTGATCTGCAATTTAGCGTGGCAGTATAAAGCGTGAGTCTTTCTTTTTCTGCCTGAAGAGTATGGCTACACGGCCTATGACCTGAATGAGCTCGGCATTTACGGCCTTGGCTGCCTGCTCGGCCTGCTCTTTACGGCCATCACCTGCGTTTAGCTTGATTTTGATGAGCTCATGATGCTCAATAGAGCTCTCAAGCTCCTTGATAACAGCCTCAGACAAACCCTCGTTTCCTGCGGTAACAACAGGGTTCAATTCATGGGCATGAGCCTTTAAAAACTGGCGCTGACGGGCATTTAATGGCATATAAGTTCCTATAGTGAAAAAAATAAGCGTTTGTGGGTATTAAAGTACACAGTCTTTATTATATTAACATGTTATTGTAATATAATATACTTTTATATTAACAAGTAATCGGAGTTTAAGTTTTCAAATCCATGCCGGCACGCAAAAGAACAGCAAGCCAGACACGCTGGCTCAAAGAGCATTTTTCTGATCCATTTGTTAAGGAGGCTCACAAGCGTGGTCTACGTTCCAGAGCAAGTTTTAAACTTGAAGAACTGCAGCAGCGAGACAGGCTTATTAAATTCGGCAATATAGTTGTTGATCTGGGAGCAGCCCCGGGTGGCTGGTCTGAATTTGCAGTCAAATGTGTAGGCGATAACGGGCGTGTTGTAGCCTGCGATATCCTTCCTATAAGACCTATACGCAATGTTGAGTTTCTGCAGGGCGACTTTCGTGAAGATGAGGTCTTCATCAAGCTCTACTCCATGATAGGCGGTGGTGCTGACGTAGTGCTCTCTGATATGGCGCCTAATATGTCAGGTACCAATGCCATAGATCAGCCGCGAGCCATGTATCTGTCAGAGCTGGCTTTGGATATGGCCCGTCGAGTGCTCAAGGTGGGCGGCAGTTTTGTAGTCAAGGTTTTTACAGGTGTAGGATCGCAGGAGTATCTTGCCGAGCTTAGAAAGGACTTTGGCTCGGTAAAAGTAAGAAAACCTGAAGCTTCGCGCGACAGATCGCGTGAGGTCTACATGGTGGCAACCGATTTTAAAGGTCACCCGCTAAACGGAGTGGCACCGAATTTTCAACAAGACGATGAAATAATCTAAGATAGGGAAAATATGGTAAAGAATATTGTTCTTTGGGTAGTAATAGCAGTAGTGCTCATGTCGCTCTTTGAGTCATTCAACTCAGGTGAGAGTCAGGGCCGTACTATGGATTACACAACATTTGTCCATGAGGTTTCTCAGGATCAGGTGCAGGAGGTCGTATTCAACGGCCAGGTGATAAATGGTGTCAAACGCAGCGGTGAGAAGTTCACTACAGTTATGCCGATTCATGACAGCGCCATTCTTGACAGCCTGCTGACCCACAACGTAAGAGCCACAGGTACCAAGCCTGAGGAGCCAAGTTTACTGTTCTCAATTCTTGTATCCTGGTTTCCTATGCTGCTGCTTATTGGTGTATGGCTGTTCTACATGCGCTCCATGCAAGGTGGATCCAAGGGTAACCCAATGTCTTTTGGCAAGAGCAAGGCCAAGCTTTTAAGTGAAAATCAGGTTAAGACCACTTTTGCCGATGTGGCTGGCTGTGATGAGGCCAAAGAGGATGTTGAGGAGCTTGTTGATTTCTTAAAGGATCCTTCAAAGTATCAGAAATTAGGCGGCCGTATTCCACGCGGTGTGCTGATGGTAGGTCCTCCTGGTACAGGTAAGACTTTGCTGGCCCGTGCCATTGCCGGCGAGGCTAAAGTTCCTTTCTTCTCTATTTCAGGTTCTGACTTTGTTGAAATGTTTGTGGGTGTAGGTGCCTCACGTGTAAGAGACATGTTTGCCACAGCCAAGAAAAATGCCCCATGTATTATTTTTATTGACGAAATTGATGCCGTAGGCCGCAAGAGAGGCATAGGCATGGGCGGTGGCCATGATGAGCGCGAGCAGACATTAAACCAGCTTCTGGTGGAAATGGACGGCTTTGAGGGGTTTGAGGCTGTAATTGTTATTGCCGCCACCAACCGCCCTGATGTTTTAGATCCTGCTCTTTTAAGACCAGGTCGTTTTGACAGACAGGTTATGGTAGGTCTGCCTGATGTGCGTGGCCGTGAGCAGATTTTAAAGGTGCATATGCGCCGTGTGCCTGTTGCCAAGGATGTTGATGCTGCAGTTTTAGCCCGTGGTACACCTGGCTTTTCAGGTGCCGAGCTTGCCAACCTAGTAAATGAGGCGGCACTTGCTGCTGCAAGAGCCAATCTGCGCAATGTTACCATGCGTGAGTTTGAGCTTGCCAAGGACAAGCTGCTCATGGGTGCCGAGCGCCGCTCTATGGCAATGAATGAGCATGAGAAGATAAATACTGCCTATCATGAGGCAGGACATACTATTGTAGGCCGTCTCGTGCCTGATCATGATCCTGTCTACAAGGTATCTATTATTCCACGTGGCAGAGCTCTAGGTGTAACCATGTATCTTCCAGAGCAGGACAGATACTCTCATTCAAAACAGTATCTTTTATCAAATATCTGCACTCTCTTTGCAGGTCGCATTGCCGAAGGTCTGATGTTTGGTGACAGCGCTGTGACTACCGGCGCCTCAAATGATATTGAAAGAGCTACAGATATTGCCCGCAAGATGGTGACACGCTGGGGTATGTCAGACAAGCTGCCTCCTATGCAGTTTGATCAGGACAGAGATGCCTCTTTATACCTTGGCGGCGGTACCACTCAGACTATGCCAATATCTGACAAGACCACTTTAATCATTGATGAGGAGGTCTCTGGCATTATCAATTCATGCTACGCCAAGGCCAAGAGCCTGCTTGAGGAGAACAAGGATATTCTTGAGGCCATGAAGGATGCACTGCTCAAGTATGAGACACTAGATGCTCTGCAGATTGATGATCTTATGGCCCGTCGTCCATGCCGTCCTCCTGTTCCTGAGAGTAGCGACAGTAAGGATGATGACAAGTCAGACAAGACAGAAAAGAGCACTGATGACAAGAGCTCTGATGACAAAAATGTCAGGGCAGATGATGACAAAGAGCCAGGCTCTGAGTCAAAAGACGCCAGGCAGGATGACAAGTCAGGTGCCAGAGATGGGGATGAAACCACTGACACTGATGATCAGGATAAAAAGTAAGCTTTAAAAAGCAAGGAGCCTGAAAGTGAAGCTATATATTGCAGAAGATACTGTGCTGCCTTTAAGCTCAACTCTGGTTATGGGTATTTTAGATATCCGATCTGATGGGGATTTAAGTCCTGAGGACTATGTGGATCAGGCCCTTTCTATGCAGGAGTCTGGTGCGCAGATGCTTGAGGTTGGTCTTATCAGCAGCTCTTCAGTACAGGATGAGAGTGATTTTCTGCTGCCTGTTATTGAAATGCTCTATACCAAAAGCTGCATGCATATAGCTGTTCACACCAGATTCCCTGAGATCATGGAAAAGGCTGTGGCACTTGGTGCACAGATGATTATAGATCCAAGTGCCCTGCGTGAAGAGGGCGCTCTTGAGACTGTAGCAAGGCTCAATGTGCCAGTCTGTCTTGTCTTTGACTGTAATAAAAGCTTTGAGTGCTCAGATGATCCTGTCTCCCATGTCTCTGAGTTTTTATATGAACGTATTGATGCCTGTCTTAATGCAGGCATCTCAAAAAAGAAAATAGTGATAGATCCATCTCTTGGTCTGTGTGCTCCTATAGAGGCCAGGTTAAAGCTCTTTGGCCGAATCAGCACCTTTGCAAGCTTTGGTCTGCCTGTGTGTATTGCAGTGCCAAGAGCTCTGCCACAGGAGGACTGCTTTATGTATGAGAATCAGTCTGTAAGCACAGCCATATCACTGTTCTTAGCCTCAAAGGGTGTACATATTATAAGAACCAAGCTGGTACAGGAAACAGTTCTGGCCTTAGATACATGGGATAGTGTGGAGCACAGCTCCAAGCCTTTCCGTCTGACCAAGGCTATAGCCAGTAAAATTCTGCGTCGTAAAACTAAAGAGCAGATAAGGACATAATTGTGAAAAGAAAATATTTTGGCACTGACGGTGTTCGCGGCAAGGTAGGTGTTTTTCCTATCACCCCTGATTTTGTAATGCGTCTTGGACAGGCAGCAGGTCGTGTGCTTTCAAAAGGCCATGGCAGCCGTGTTATTATAGGCAAGGATACAAGACTCTCAGGCTATATGCTTGAGGCTGCTCTTGAGTCTGGTTTTGCAGCATCTGGCGTATCTACAGTACTGCTAGGCCCAATGCCTACACCTGCCATTTCATATCTGACACGGGCCTTTAGAGCGGATCTTGGTGTTGTCATCTCTGCCTCACACAATCCATACTATGATAACGGCATTAAATTCTTCTCAGCAGAGGGCACCAAGCTGCCTGATGATGTAGAGCTTGAGATTGAAAAGGCTCTTGAGGAGGAAATGGTGCTGGCCGATCCGTCAAACTTTGGCAGAGCCTACAGACAGGATGATGCACCAGGCCGCTATGTTGAATTCTGCAAGAGCACCTTTGCCACCCATCTATCCCTTGACGGTCTTAAGATCGTCATAGACTGTGCCAACGGTGCCACCTATCATGTAGCTCCTCTTGTATTCAGAGAGCTTGGTGCCACAGTCATCACCATTGGCAGTAATCCAGATGGTATCAACATCAATGATGAGTGCGGCTCAACCCATCCATCAAAACTTATTGAAAAGGTATTGGCCTCAAAGGCCGACCTTGGTATTGCCTTTGACGGTGACGGCGATCGTGTCATGATGGTTGACTCTGAAGGTCATCTGCTAGACGGCGATGCTCTTTTATACATCATAGCCTGTGACAGACTGTCACAGAATAAATTACGCGGCGGTGTAGTAGGTACTTTAATGTCCAATCTAGGGCTTGAAAAGGCATTGGGACAGAAGGGCATAGAGTTTACCCGCTCTGCTGTAGGCGATCGCTATGTGATGGAGCAGCTTTTAAGCAAGGGCTGGAGACTTGGCGGTGAGAACTCAGGTCATATTATATGTCTTGATTATGTAAGCACCGGCGATGGTATTGTATCTGCTCTGCAGGTATTAAAGGCCTGTATGCGTCAGGATAAACCACTTAGCGAGCTGTTAAAGGATCTGACAATGTATCCGCAGGAGCTTATCAATCTGCGCACTGTTACAGGTTTTGATGCCTTATCTGATCACAAGGTGCAAAGTGAGGTCAAGGCAGTTGAGCACGAGCTTGGCGGTCAGGGACGTGTACTGCTGCGCAAATCTGGCACAGAGCCTGTGGTTCGCGTCATGGTTGAGGGTGAGAGCCGTGATATTGTGCACACCATGGCACAGCGTATTGCCAATGTTATAAGAACTCAGGCCGAAGGCTCATAATACTTGATTTATGGCGCAAAACTTAGTATTATGTTGCGCCATAGGTTTAATTAACCGGACATTGTTATGTACGAAATTGTTATTGTTTTATTTCTGATTGTGGCCATTGCCATGGTCGCCCTGATCCTTATACAGCAGGGCAAAGGTGCTGGTATGGGAGCCTCCTTCGGCGCCGGCGCATCAAATACAGTATTTGGCTCAGCAGGTTCAGGCGGCTTTTTAACCCGCGCTACCTGGGCTTGTGTCATTTTATTCTTCGGTATCTGCCTCTTTATTGGCTGGATGCAGAAAAATGCACATCAGACCACTGATTCATTCTCAAATCTTGAGACTGAGACAACAGCAACTCAGAGTGCAGCTCCTGAGGCTGTAACCGAAGACATTCCTGTTGTATCAGAAACTGATGCACCTACTGTTGATGATACTAACGACAAAAAATAATAAGTCTTAGTACTAAAAAGGCCCGCCATTGAACAATGAGCGGGTTTTTTATTGTCTACTCCTTCTGCTCCTTGCTCTCATGCTGCTCAATTTCATTTAAAGTCTGCTGCAGGGCATTAAAATCAATAACCACCTCAGGTTTTTCCTGTACAGGTTCACTGTCATCTATATTGTGATCCTCTGTGGTATCATTATGTGTATCTTTAGTGCTTTTACCTGCTTTATTGTCTGCACCTGCCTTACTGTCAGATGCATCTGTCATGTTTACAGCCTCTGCAGCTATAGCTGTGGCAGCAGCATTATCCGCACTGTTTTGTGTATTAGCTGCCATATCACCATCTAAAACTGCGCATTTTTTGCTGCGTCTGCCAATCTTTTTAACCTCAGTGTCAGCATCAGCTGTTGTTACAGCTTTAGCCCTGCCTTTTCTTGCAGGGGCAACTTTAATATTATCCTCATTATCGCTCTTATCTTGTGTATCTGATACTGCAGCTTTTCTGCGTGTACGGACCTTTTTAACAGAAATGTCTTTTTTATCTGTATTCTGACTGCTCAAAGCTGTATTGTCCAAAGAGCTCTGCTCTGTGCCATCTTGTACCATATCTGCAGGCATTAAACTGTCTGTCTCTGTCTCACTTTGTAAAAGCTCAAGCTCTCTTTGTATATCAATGACAGAGAGCTTTTTAGCCTGAGTCACCATAGATGAAACAGCACTCATTTTTCTTTTGTAGCGTCTCTTGCTGGCATTGGTCATATCCTTTTCATACTGCAGATAGCTTTGCTCTAAGGAGAGGTATTTGACCTCAATATTGGCCATGACACTCTCATCAAGATAGTAGGGCAGAGCTGAGCGGTTTTTAACACAGATTATTTCAGGCTCACGTCCCTCTTTATCGTTAAAGTAGGCTAAAAGGGATGCAATTTGCGGATCCTTGCTCTCTAGCATGTGACAGTCAAGGCTGTAGAGATCATCTGTATCAGTTACAAACATTATGCCTTTGACAAAGACAGTGCAGTCATAAAGATCCAGGCGATGATAGGCAATAACCCTGGCAGTGCCATACATTTTTAACAAGCCTGCCTTGCGCATAACATTGACAGGTGTCTGCAGTATGATGTCATCATCCTTAAAATTACAGCCAGAGCTATGCTCATGCACAAGCATAAGCAGATCTAAAAATGGCTGTGAGCAGGCCGCAAAGAGCACACCCTGTGTTGTTACAAAGATCTGCGCCTCAAGAGAGTTTATCTCATAGCTCAAAGATTTGATAAGATTTATAACACACATGCGCAGATAGCTTTTAAAAGACATAGCCGGTTTTAAAAACTGCAGATTGTAAGTGCTGTGATTTTGTCTTACAGCGCTTCTGTCGCAGATGGCAATGGCATTGTGATAGATATTGGTGCTGTCAAAACTCAAAAGCTCAATAGGATCATGACCGCAAGAGAGCAGAGGGATTAAATTATCAAGGCGCATTAAGAGCAGTGAGGAGATGATGGCTTTTAGCTGCACATTATCATGGCAGCGGCCTCTTTTATCCTTAAAGACAACTCTTATATAGCTGCTCTCTTTAAGATACTGTTTTAAAAACAGATCTAATGTGGCTGTATAAAAGTTATAGCACTTATCATCTGCATAAATATCCATATCAGTGACAATTTTAGTAAAGTCATGGAGCATGGCAAGAATCAAAAGCGCTCTTTCATCATAAAAAAGATTGTCATAAGATCTGCGGCGCAGCACAAAGGTATTGTCAGTATGATAAAACTCAAGGGCTAATGATGCCACATACAGTGAATGCCTGAAAAGACCGGCGCTGTCACTGTCATGACAGCCCTGTGAGGCTGGCACAATTGACATATGATCGGCAAAAAAATGCAAAATAGGGTAGATGCGCTCGGCAAATGCCTCCTTATCAAGAGTTGAAAATCTCTCATAGATGGCATCTATAAGATCTGCATTTTCCTGCAATATACTCAAAGTATCAGTATAGGCAAAAAATCTGATATTATCCGTATCATGCAGTAAAGGCAGTTTTTGTTCTCTGGTGACTGCCTGTGGTTGTTCCTCTGTGTCTTTAGAGTTTTTACAAAAGATTTTTTGTATAAAATTATGCATCTGAGCTAAGTCCCATCAGATAGTAGTATTTGTTGACAATAATATAAATGGCAAAAAGCATAAGGCTGATGCCAAGCAGGGCATGACAGATTAAAGGCTGTATACACAATATAAAAAAGATAAGGCTTATAAGAGGGCCGTGCATACGTGCAATGCGCATTTTCTGCTCGGCAATATGCTTTAACTCATAGGTTTTTTTATAGTAGCCAAGAGAGGACATACAAAAGATAAAAAAGCCTAAAAGCTGCAATTTGAGATAATAAAAAGGCATTAAAAAGCGCACAATAATAAGATCGTCAAGTGCATCAAGATTTACATAGCCAAGGTATTTATCAAGGCTGTGCGTATCTACAAAGGCACCAACGCTTTTGTAGGTTGCAAGCATAAGATCTTTATCATAATAGTAAAGCTGCTGCTCACTCTCGTGTATTACAGCCATAGAGAAAAGATGATTTACATCAAAGGCTGAAATACAGATAAAGATAAGACTCAAGAGCAGGGCCGTTGCTGATGTACGCATTAAAAGCATTATGGATTTTTGCATATATAAATCCTTAGTGTGCAATAGATAAAGGCAGTATGCCCTTGACTACCTGTGAGCCTGCAAGCTTTGCAAAAAACTCAAGATCGGGCAGATTCATTAAAAGCTGCTCATTGACAAGTGAGCTTTCATGCAAACTTACAGAGCGTGTAGTGGCTGTTGATACATTAAGGCTGTCAGAGTTTGAGTAGCTGTTTGACGTTGAGATCTTGCTGATGGTGGTGACAGGCATGCGCGAGCAGATAACAGAGGCTGTATGACTGTCAAGCACTCTAAGTGAGATTATGGTATTGCAGTTGGCTATAATCTGATGTGCAGCAGCCTCAGAGCCTGCTCTTTTGACCAGATCATCAAAAGACTGTGTGGCAACCGTAAGGGCAAAGTTGGCACCGCGGGCTTTGTTTAAAAGCTGTACTAATGGCTCATCTGCTATCTCAGAGGCCTCATCTACATAGATACTGACTCTGTCCCCTGTGACGCCTCGTGCATAAATATCGCCGGCACAGTGTGACAGCTCACTTAAGATAAGACGGCCAAGATAGGAGCCTAATGTGGCATTTGACAGACTGTAAAGCGGTACATACAAAACTTTTTTCTTATCAATAATCTCACGCAGGCCTGTAAGTATGGCTCTGTCTGATGAGAGCAGCTGATACAAAGAGCCTGCGCACAGGGCATTGAGCACTGGATGGACAATTGCCGTCATTTTAAGATAATAGGCTCTGTCATAAAGTGCCATGCTCTTTATGGTAAAAAAGGCAGGATCATGCTGTATATAGCCCTTGCTTACCATATAGGAGTAAATCTTTTCAAGATTGTCAGGGCTTATGGGACAAATGGCGCTTTTGAGCTTGGGTACACTGCCAAGGCGTCTGAAAAACTCAGTGACATCGGTTTTATCAAGACTCTGCACTGTCTTTTTTACAAAGTCATAGAGGCACTTTGCATAATTGTCATGATTGACAATAGTCTCTCTTATGGCATCTATGGTTATAGCCTGTCCGTTAAAGCGCAGACAGCCGACACCTGCAGCTAAGGCCTGAAAGGCTGCACTTTTAAAACTCTCGGCAGATCCGCTGCCACCTAAAAGGGAAGCTATTCTCTGTGCTATGGCTGTATCTGTGGCTGTGGCTGAGAGGGGATTTAAGGAGCATGATGTACTGTGATGCATATAATCTAACTCAAGAAAATCACCTGCTCTGCCACATAGGGAGCAGGCTGTGTCCAATGTATTGCGCAGATCCCTGTCGCCCTTTGGATCAAGGACAATTACACATTCACCGCGCTCTATAGCCTGAAAGCACAGCAGATCATAAAAGCGCGTCTTGCCAGAGCCTGTAGTGCCAAAAATAAGAGTATGGGTTGATAGATCAGAACTTGCAAAACACAAAGACTTATAATTATCCACATCAAGAGCATGAATAAGGGCAAGACCATGGGCCTTTGACTGTTGCGCCTCACTTAAGGAGCGATAGGAGGCACGCAGATGGGCAGTATTCCAGATAAAACCGCTGCCAAGAAACACAAGGCTCTTATCAATAAAATCCTTTGCAAAGCTATGCTCTTTAAGGTACAGGTGCGATCTGATATTTACAGGTCTGATGCTATCCTTATGTTTATGGTTATAGTTTTTACCTATAAGAGTGCATGTTCTATCTGATCTTAGGCAGTGGCTGGCAATTAAAGGTGCCCTGCTATAAGGCAGATTTTTGGGCTCTGCACCACTTTGTTCTTTAAAATCCCGGATATGCCTTTTTAGATATTTGAGCTTTTTATCAAAGATAAAGGCTGAAAAGTTTAGTCTGTCAACAGCCTCAAGTGCGTGCATTTTCCTGTGGGCAATCAGGATCTTTAGTGCATGCACATAGGGAAAGGGGATAAGGCAGATACCTGCGATAAAAGGGAGTATAAGAGCACCTGTACTTATATCTGATGCAAAGATTAAAACAAAGCCAATAAGTATAAGTACAAAGTGTTTTATAAGATAGTCACCTGTAAGGCTGTGCACGTACAGAAGATTGATTTTTTTTATAAACATATAAAAGTCAGGCACGTATTTAAAACGTGCCTTTCTAGCCTGGGAAATGATTATGAACGTGCGCCTAGTGTAGAAAATATGTGAGCTTTTTTCTAAAAGCTTTTATCAAAATGCTGTTATTTTTTAAAATTGACTTTTAAGATATGGAAATTAAAGAGATTTTTAAAATAAAAAAATGGCTCCGTATGGAGCCACTTTATGCAAAAGGATTAAAGCTTAGCTTAAAGTGTAGGCTAGATTGAAGGCATCTTCACTAAACTTATGCTTCATGGTATCAATACACTCAATAATGTCATGGTGTACGAGCTCGCCGTTCTTGATACCAATGCAGCGGCCTGAGTGACCCTGATGCAGAACTTCAACAGCATAAGCGCCCATACGGCTGGCAAGCACACGATCAGCTGCAGAAGGAGCACCGCCACGCTGAATGTGGCCAATAACAGTGGCTCTGGTTGAAAGACCGGTCAGAACCTCAATCTCACGGGCCATCAGATGCACATCAGTCTGATTCTCACAAACTACAATAATGGCATGTCTCTTGCCCTGATCGATGCTGTTCTTGATTGAAGAGTAAACCTCTTCCTTGGTCCATTTCTTCTCTGGCACGAGCACAGCTTCCACACCGCAGGAGATGGCGGCTGCAATAGCAATATCACCACAGTATCTGCCCATAACCTCAACTACAGAAATTCTCTTGTGTGAGGTACAGGTGTCACGCAGATTGTCAATACACCATACAGCAGTGTTAAGAGCAGTATCAAAACCAATGGTAGTATCGGTTCCGGCTACGTCGTTATCAATAGAACCTGGCATACTTACTGTAGGATAGCCAAGCTCTGAGAGGTATTTGGCACCCATGTAGGAGCCGTCACCGCCTATAACTACAAGAGCGTCGATGGCATGCTTTTTCATGACATCAATACACTCTATGCGTGTCTTCTCCTCGCGGAAGGCAGGGAAACGTGCTGTACCTAGGAAGGTACCACCGCGGTTTAAAAGATTGGATACACTCTTGCGGGTTAAAGGAATGATCTTTTCCTTGTGCAGTCCTGAGTAACCATCCTGAATACCGCAGACTTCATATCCATAGTCAAGGGCTGTACGTACCACGGCACGTATTGCCGCATTCATACCTGGGGCATCACCACCTGAGGTTAGGACGCCGATTTTTTTAATAGCCATAAAGAGTCCTGAATTTTAAATTAAGCGTTATCTACAGCAGCCTTGATAATAGCAGCAAAATCAGCAGCCTTGAGAGAAGCACCGCCAACTAAACCGCCGTCGATGTCCTTCTGACTGAACAGATCAGGAGCAGTCTTGGCATTGCATGAACCACCGTAAAGAATACGTACGCCGGCAGCAACCTCAGCATCAAATGAAGCTAAGTACTCACGGATATCCTGATGAACCTTCTGAGCGATCTCAGGAGTTGCAGTCTTGCCGGTGCCGATAGCCCAGATTGGCTCATAGGCAATAACAGCCTTTTCAAATGACTTGATACCGCACAGATCGATAACAGCCTTTAGCTCCTCACGTACTACATCCATAGTACGGCCGGCATCAAAATCTGCCTCGCTCTCGCCTACACATAAAACAGGAATCAGACCATTTTCCTGAGCGGCCTTGTATTTTTGTGCTACATACTCTGATGATTCCTTGTGATAGTCGCGACGCTCTGAGTGGCCGACAATAGCGTAGGTACAGCCAAACTCACGCAGCATGACAGGTGAATTCTCGCCGGTGAATGCACCCTGAGTGTGGATATCACAATCCTCAGAACCCCACTGCAGTTTGGAAGAAGATGCAAGCTGCTCTACCATGCCGATAAATACGGCAGGAGCGCAAACGGCCACCTCTGCCTTTGGAGCTGCTTCATTAGCAGGCTGCAGAAGATCATTAACAAGAGCTGTTACAGAATCTTTCGTACCATTTAGCTTCCAGTTTCCCATAACAAGAGGTGTTCTCATGATAGCTTATCCTCACTTAAAATATTTAAAAAAGTAATACACTTATTCTACAAGATATAAAAGGTATTTTACATCTTTATTTGTGCTTTTTGTAAACGTTTTCATGCTTTTGCAGGATAGGGAGCAAAAATCAACAAAACATTAAAAAACAAAGCAAATCAATCATATTATAAAACAAGCAACTTTGGGATAAAAAATTGCATTTATTATATTATTTATTGAATTTAAAGAGGTTTTTTAAAAAAGTGGATTAAATTCAGGAAATTTGCATCAGATCATAAAAATAGGGGGCGGCAATGCCCCATGTCAAGGCAGTTTGCACCTAAAAGTCGTGGTTTTAAGGCTATGTTTTAGATGCAGGCTGTTTATAAAAGCATGGACATATGATTTTCTTTTTGAGCCTGCTCATCTTTATACTTTTTACGATACAGACTGTCGCTGTAGCGGCCCTTGTCCTTTTTAAGCTTTTCTTTTAAAGCATAGCTTTTAAAGAGCAGCAGATATAGATATGGCATATAGGACTGATCAAAATAATAGCGGCTGCTGCTTTGTACATTGACCATGGCGCTGCTCATACGTGCAACCTCCTCAAGTGCGCATACTATTTTAAGTGTAAGCTTTAGAGTCTGCAGATCAAACTCTATAGAATCAAGACTCAGGGTGTTAGCTGCCATATTTGCCACAGATGGCATTGCAGCTGTAGCCTTGCACAGAGCCTGACGCAGATGCAGAGGAATATCTGTATTTAGCACATCTAAAAGGGCAGTTTCATCAGTACATACAAGTCTGTTGCCCTGATTTAGAAAATCATTTAAGGTGCACTGTCTGTGTCTTACAGACTCAGTCCCCTGCTCCTCGCTGTGCTGCATATTGCCGCTCTGTCCCTGAGAGCCGCCTTTTTTATGCTGATCTGCAACTATGGATTTTAATCCCTCATCGCGCTGTTCTTTAAAGACACTCTGCAGATCGTTTAAGAAATTTTTAAGGTTTTTGCCATCTGATGATGGATTTACCACCACAGCAGAGTTACTGCTGATATTGCCGTCATTTAAAAGATTGTGCCTCTCATGCACGCTTTTGGTAAAAGAGCTTTTAATCAGGGCCTGCGTAGCCTGCTTTAACTCTGCAACAGGCAGAGAGAGAAAGTTGGCGGCTGCATAATTTGTGTTCACTTTAATACCCCTTTTTGGTGCAATAGCTCTTTAAAGGTATTAGAGCAAAAGGTGTGCCTATTTTTAAGTTATTGAAATTTAAGTGATTTATGGCCAAAATGGCTTTTTGCCACGTGGCAGAAATTGCCCTAAACGGCTAAAAAACTTAAATTACTTTGACATTGATAGAAAAATCTAAATAATTTATCTAATACCTAAAACTATCTTAATTTTAAGAAAAATATATTTATAAAGGAGCCTTTATATGCGCGTTTTAAAATTTGGCGGTACATCTGTTGCTGATGCCAAGCGCTTTATTAATGTGTCTGATATTGCCATCAATACGGCAACACAGACGCAGACAGCTTTAGTTCTGTCCGCTCCTGCCAAGATTACAAATTTACTCGTAGCCTTAGTTAAAAGCGGTGTAAGTGGCGGGGACGGATCAGAGCAGATAACACAGATCCGCAGCATTATTGAGCCGCTTATAGACACACTTGACAGACAGTATGACAGATTTGACGGTCAAAGAATATTAAAGGAATTTAATACTACACTTGATCTTGTACAGCGCCGTATTGACGGTATTGTGCTGCTTGGTGTCTGCCCTGAGCCTGTTGAGGCCTTTATTGAAAGTCGCGGCGAGAGCTTCTCTATCCTTATTATGCATGAGCTGTTAAAGGCCCGTGGCTACAAGGTGCGTATAGTTGATCCTGTCACCACTTTAATTACAGAAGGCGGAGTACTTGAGTCTTCTGTCAATATTGAAAAATCAAAAGAAAGATATAAGATGCTGCCAGATGACAAAGAGGCCATTACTCTTATGTCAGGCTTCTGCGGTGGCAATGAAAATGGAGAGCTGGTGCTGCTTGGCCGCAACGGCTCTGATTATTCTGCAGCCTGTCTTGCTGCTATTGCCGATGCAAGCTGCTGTGAGATCTGGACTGATGTTGATGGTGTCTACAGCTGCGATCCAAGAGCTGTAAGCGATGCCGTGCTCTTAAAGCGCATGTCCTACAAGGAGGCTATGGAGCTGTCATACTTTGGTGCCAAGGTTATGCATCCACGCACCATTGCACCTATTGCCAGATTCCATATTCCATGCCTTATCAAAAATACTTTAAATCCTCAGGGTGAGGGTACACTTATTGCCGAGGATACAGACAGAAGTATTCCAATCAAGGGCATATCCGATCTTAAGAACATATCTCTTGTAAACGTCTCAGGCCCAGGCATGAAGGGTATGGTGGGTATGGCAGGACGCCTTTTTAGTGCTATATCAGCAGAGAAGATCTCCATTGTACTTATTACTCAGTCATCATCTGAGTACTCAATTTCCTTCTGTATCCATACACAGGATGCCATGAAGGCCAGAGCCGCCATAGAAAATGAATTTCTTTTAGAGCTCAAAGAGGGTTTACTTGATCCTGTGGAGATAGTGGATAAAAAGGCCATTATCTCTGTAGTGGGCGATGGTATGAAGACCATGAAGGGCACCTCAGGTAAGTTCTTCAGGGCTCTTGCGCAGGCCAACATCAATGTCAATGCCATTGCACAGGGCTCATCTGAACGTTCCATCTCTGCTGTAATTGATGAAGGCAAGGTCTCAGAGGCTATAGCCATCTGTCATATGAGTTTCTTCTCATCCCGTCAGGTGCTTGATCTTGTGGTCTTAGGCATAGGCGGTGTAGGCGGCGAGCTTTTAGCTCAGATTCAAAGACAGCATCACAAGCTAAAATATGTGCAGGGTATTGAAATACGCGTGGTAGGTGTTGGCAATTCCAAGCACTTTATCAAGGATATTAACGGCATAGATCTTGACAACATTCAGGACAGACTTAAAAACAGTGAAGACAGTGCCTTTAGCATAGATGAGCTCAGACGCCTAGTTGAGGATTCTCACCTTGTAAATCCTGTTTTAGTTGACTGCACCTCAAATGAAAAGCTAGCTTTATCCTATATAGACTTTATGCAGGCAGGTTTTCATGTGGTCACACCAAACAAGAAGGCCAATACCTGCTCTTATGAGTATTACAAAGGCATAAGAGATACAGCAAGAAAGTGTCACCGCAAGTTTTTATATGAGGCCAATGTGGGAGCAGGTCTGCCTGTTATCAACACATTGCAGAACCTTTTATCGGCAGGTGACAGCCTCATTGAGTTTAAAGGTATTATGTCAGGCACACTCTCTTATATTTTTGGCAAGGTTGAAGAGGGTATGTCACTGTCACAGGCTACCATGGATGCCTATGAAAAGGGCTTTACCGAGCCAAATCCTGCAGACGATCTTGACGGTATGGATGTGGCAAGAAAGCTTTTGATTTTAGCCCGCGAGTGTGGCTATAGAACAGATCTTGATGATATTGTCATGGAAGGTGCTGTAGAGAGCAGATTCTTAAAAGGTGCCACTCTTGATGAGCTTATGGCTAATCTGCGTGAGTATGATGCCATTTTTGATAAAAAGGTACAAAAGGCCAAAGAGAGCGGCAGGGTGCTGCGCTATGTGGCCTCAATCAGAGAGGGACAGTGCCGCTGCGGTATTGAGGCAGTTGATGTTTCAGATCCTCTGTACAAAGTATCAGGCGGTGAGAATGCCCTGGCCTTTACCACAGATTATTACAAGCCAATTCCACTTGTAATCCGTGGCTATGGTGCCGGCACTGCAGTGACTGCTGCCGGTGTGCTTTCTGATATTCTGCGTCTGCAGAACTGGACACGTGAGGGCTAGAATATGACTAAAGTTTATACAGCCTATGCCCCGGCCTCTGCTGCCAATCTATCTGTGGGTTTTGATCTTTTAGGAGCCGCACTGCGTCCTGTCAGCGGGGCTGTGCTTGGCGACAGAGTAAGTGTGTGTGAGGATAACAGTATTGATGGCTGCAAAGTGCAGACAGTGGGGCGCTTTGCGCACAAGCTGCCTGAGGACTTTACCAAAAACATTGTATATGTAGCCTATAACCTATATGCAAGAACACTTGCAGAAAAAGGTGCCAAAGCTAAAAATCTTAAGATGCGCCTTGAGAAAAATCTGCCTGTATGTTCAGGTCTTGGCTCCTCAGCCTCATCAGTTGTGGCAGCTGTGGCTGCCCTTGATGCTGCCCATGATGATTTTTTAGGCCGCGATGGTATGCTAAAGCTTATGGGTCAGCTTGAGGGGCAGATTTCAGGCTCTATACATTATGACAATGTAGCTCCATGTTTCTTTGGCGGTCTGCAGCTGGTCACAGGCTTTGACAGTCAGGTAAGTCTTACTTTAAGGAGTTTTGACAGCTGGCTGTGGGTTTCATGTTTTCCTGGTATCAGGGTCTCAACCTCAAAGGCCAGAGCCATTTTACCTGCACAGTATCTGCGCTCTGATGTTATAACTTTCGGACGCAATCTGTCAGCCTTTGTGCACGCCTGTCATACTCAGGATGAAAAGCTGGCCTGTCAGTGTCTTTATGATGTAATTGCAGAGCCATACCGTGCCTCATTAATTCCGGGCTTTGACAAAGCCCGCGAATATGGCAGGGCACATGGAGCTTTAGCTACAGGTATTTCAGGCTCAGGTTCATCAATATTCTCAATTTACACAGATATGGACAAGGCACGCGAGATGAAAGAGTATCTTGAACGCAACTTTATTGATAATGAAGATGGTTTCTGTCATATCTGCACTATTGACAAGGAAGGATGCACTGTAACTGTCAGTGAGGAATAGTTAGGTTTTAAAAGAGTGGATTGTAAATGCAATTATTCAATTTAAAAGATAAAAGTCAGGAAGTTAATTTTGCAACTGCCGTGACACTGGGTATAGGACGCAATCAGGGTCTGTTCTTTGTCGACAGGATTATCAAGCTTGATAATATAGACGAGCTATTATCCATGCCTTTGGTGGCCAGATCACAAAAGATTCTGCGTCATATTATAGGTGATGAGGTACCTGAGCTTGAGGCTATTGTTGAGGATGCCTTTACCTTCAAGGCTCCTCTTGTCAAGGCCGATGACAATATCTTTGCCCTTGAGCTTTTCCATGGTCCTACTCTTGCTTTTAAGGACTTTGGCGCAAGATTTATGGCCCGTGTGCTCTCTGCCATACGTGGTGATAAACATTTAACTATTTTAACAGCAACCTCTGGTGATACAGGTGCTGCTGTGGCTGATGCCTTCTACCGTCAAAAAGGCATAGATGTGGTCATACTTTATCCAAAGGGCAAGATCTCAATACTGCAGGAAAAGCTTATCTCAACTTTAGGTGAGAATATCAATGCTATTGAGGTTGAAGGTGATTTTGACATGTGTCAGGACATGGTTAAAAAAGCCTTTGATGACAGGGATTTTGTTGATGCTGTAGGTTTAAACTCAGCCAATTCCATCAATGTCAGCCGTCTTTTTGCTCAGATCTGCTATTACTTTGAGGCTGTGGCACAGCTGCCTGAGAGTAAAAGAGACAAGGTGGTATTTTCTGTACCATGCGGCAATTTTGGCAATATTACAGCAGGTCTTATAGCCAGGGCTTTAGGTCTTAAGGCCAGATTTGTCATTGCCTGCAATGTCAATGATACAGTGCCGCGCTATCTTAAATCCGGCAGATGGGAGCCAAAGCCTACCATAGCTACTTTATCAAATGCCATGGATATATCACGTCCTAACAACTGGCCGCGCGTTGAGGCTTTATGTCAGATGCAAAACTGGTCTTTACAGGATTTTGATTATGGCGTGCTTGATGATGAGAGCACCAAAGGCGTGATGCGCGATCTGTACAGCAGAACCTCATATATATTAGAGCCACATGCCGCCATTGCCTACAGTGTGCTAAAGGATGCCTTATCTGATGATGAGACAGGTATTTTCCTGGGTACTGCACATCCTGCCAAGTTTAAAGATGATGTTGACAGCGCTCTTGGTATTGATGTTCCTGTACCAGAGATTCTTCGCAGCAAGATGGAGCTTGAAAATAAATCTGTGGTCATGAAACCTGATTTTGAGCTTTTAAAAGACTATATGCTAAATACTCTAAAGCTTGATAAAAAATAAATCCTGAAATTTTAAAAAATTGCAAAAGGCCCATGTAGTAATAATACATAGGCCTTTATCTTTAGTTACCGTACAAAGCTGTCTAATAGGATGCTGCACAAAAGGCAGCTGTTCAGACAGGCCTTGTCGCACAAAGCTTTATGTGCGCCGTGAGGCGCACAGAATCTAGCATGAATACTGCCTGTCGGCTTTTTTCTCCTTTGTACTCTTTTCTATAGCATTTTTCCTGTAAGGATCAACTATAAAGCTTATGCCTGCCATCTTCTCTAAAAGACTGTCGGCATCATGGGTCATCTTATATTCCATCTCCTCCCTGTAAAGAGGAATAACCTGATAGAAGTTAATCTCAAGATCATCTGATAAAATACAGATCTCACCGTCATCTAAAGTATCCTCAAGACCTGTGAGCATGGCAGCGCACAGCTGTGTATTATCAGCAAAAGGTTTTTCATTATCAAGACTGTGACCAAAGCCAAGCCAGGTTTCACTGTATATAGGCAAGCGTGCCATGCTTTTTAACAGACGCACAGGCCAGTACCACTTCTCATCATGCAGCGAGGCATCATCAAGCTTCCAGTCAGGCGGTAGGGCTATGGCAAGCTCGGCACGCTCTAAATTGTAGGAGGCAAGCTCCTCTGGCACATTCATCCTATGGGCGCCCATACCCATGGTAATCAGGGTATAGTAATTGCGTCTGTCAGATGGAGGCACTACACATATATCTACATGAATATCAGGTGAGATAAGCTCATGCATCACCTTCTCAAAGTCACCAAAGGTCTTTGAAATATGCTCCTCAATCTGTGCCATTTCCTCCTGTGAATAGGTTTCAACGCCTTCATCGTTCATGACCAGACCAAAGGGCTCTGACTGTGTGCCATCGGCATGTATAATAACTCTAAAGGACTGCATCACATCTTTTGGACTGTAGACCAGGCATATATCATAGTTCTGTTCTACAAGTACGTAAGAGAGAGTACCTACAGTAAGCGCATCTTTTGAGTATTTAAGCCAGCTGCCATCAAGAAGTTTTTCCTGAAGATCATAAAGCCTGTCATAACTCATCTTGGACAGACCGGCCTCGTTCATGCGAAAGACCAGCACAACCTCCTGTCCCTCAATTACATATTTAAACTCACAGCCAGGAATGTCTTTTTTATACACAACTCCATCGAGTTTAAAGAGATCAAGTGCCTTTGCAAGACCTTCTTCATTGACTCTGATGCAGGCAATAGCGCGCTGTTTGTCATCGGCATCCTCATCAAGACCCATCTGCAGCTTTTTATCTGCATTTGGATTTATCCAGTGATACTCCATCTGCTCAAGGCTGGCACCATCATCAATCTCCTGCTTTAAGGTCTCAAACTCATAATCACCTGGTACAAGTTTTAAACCATGCTCAACAGCATCAAGAGCGCCTTCTTTATCACCAAAATGATAGAGCAGTTTGCCAAGCTGCAGCCAGATCCATGGATAGTCAGGCTCCTCTACAGCGCCTTCTTTGGCAAATTTTAAAGCCTCATCAAGGCGAGAGCAGTACATAAGAGCCACACTGTAGCGATAAAACCAGGTGCCGCAGCCTCTGGCATTGACATAAGAGTGCTCCATCCATTGTGCAACACTATAGTAGAGCATATAGCTGTCAAGATTGTTGCCGGCATATGCATACCACAGCGCAAGCTGCAGATCCTCCTGTGCCTGCTCTTTGCTAAAGAGCCTGTCCTCAATGCCTTTGTCTATAAAATCATCAAGATACTGCATCATTTTGCCATAGTAGCCGCTGTCATCATCTTCATCTACAAAGGACTCAAGAGTCTTGATATCCTCAGATGAGAGCACGGAGCTTGTATCTTCATGAATGACAGGCTCAATAGTATCGTCAATTAAAGACAGAGACTCACTGCCATATCTTAAAGTCTTAAAGAGGGCTGACTCTACCTTGTTTTGAGCAAAGAAAGCCTCAGCTGTCTCAAGCACGGCTGTAAGATCACAGGCTATAAAATCTATATAGCAATAGTAAAGACCTGTAGCTCCTCCTATAAAGATAAAGGCATCATCTCCTGTCTCCTGCACAATGGTATCGAGTAGTTTGTCTCTGAAATTTAAAATCTCCTTGGCTCTGTCATCAGAGACAAAAGACTCAAGTGAAAAGCAGATAAAGCCTGCAACTATGCCTTTACAATAGTATTCATCAAAAATATCGGTCTCATGACTATAATAGTCATTAAGCAGAGCAGTCAAAGAAGTGCTGCCTGCAAAGATATCAAAGCGCAGCGGAGCTTCAGGATCCTTGACAGGTTCAATTGAGTAGCTGTAAAAACTGTTGTCAAGAAGGATCTTGGCATCGGTATAAGGTTCACATCCCATACTCTCAAGCACGCCAGGCAGACGATTAAGAGGCAGACCCATACTGTCCTTTACCTTGTCAGCTATATCAAAAGAGGCTATATGGGCAATAGTTGAGATCTCTCCTATGCATTGCTCTATAAGCATGCACATAGCCCAGAAGGCATGATTTCTATCCTTTTTTAGCACAGGCAGCAGTTCATGGCAGTACAATGTGAGTTTGACTCTGTTGTCATCATTTTTTTCTACCCACATCAGTACGTCATCAGCGTTGATTTCAAAATCCTCAGTGCGCAGCAGGAAATTATCATTTCTCTGTCTGCCTACAACAATATTCCAGTTTTCAAACAATGACTGTGGGGCATGGTTTAGAAAATACTGCAGAATAAAAAGCTTATGGCGCAGGCTGTGGGCTGATAGTACCAGCTCATATTTGCTGCCATTAAAGCCAAGCTCAAAGGAGATATCATCAAGAGCAGTCTTTAGTGCAGTTGCGCACAGCTCAAGCATCTCATTACCGCGCTCATTTCTGTCCTTAGAGTCTATAATTTCACGCAGTCTGCCTTCAATTTTGACAAATTCCTCCCAGGCCTTTTGTGTTCTTTGAAAAAAGTCACGCGAAAATATAGGCATGCTCAGACGCTGCTTACAGTCCTCTATGTACTGTTTAATATTTTCATCATCTGGCTGCAGTGCTAAAGCTTTTTTATAGTATTCAAGGGCAACAGGAATATTTTCAAGCATTAAATTGGCAGTGGCCATACTGTTAAGGAATCTTGGCTCATCTGCAAAATACTCCTCATGCTCAAGAAGCAGATTACAGGCCTTTATAAGCATAGGACGACCTTCATCGCCAAAAGGAGCTATGCTGATGTAGGCACATGCCAGATCAAAGTCAAGCTCTGCAGTGCGCTCCTCAGGGGCAAGGGCCTCAAGAATTTCAATTATTTTTTCTATATTTCCCTGTGCCTTATACTGCTGACACTGCTCAATAATATTCATAGAAAATCTCCTTGCCTCTTTTGCTGTGAGAATAACAACATATTAAAAGCGCTGTAAGCTTTACTTCATATAATATATGCCCTGATACAGCTTTAAGTTAAGCGACCATTAACTAAATATAATGCCACTTTAAATCTTTCATTAGAGCTTTTTTCAATATTAATATGTGCAAAGGCTTTTGCAAGAAAAAGTGCTGTTTTTTATAGAGATATAAGAGCTAGGTATATTTTGTGCGCTAAGGATATGCAAAGGCTTTCGCCTTTTTTATCCCATGTGTCATTTAACTGTCTTTATAAGACAGAGGCATAATCTGTAGTATCAGAATGCCGGCATTAAAGGCCTGTCTTGGAGAGCGCAGATTTTATCTTAAAGCCAGACAGTACATGTTTATCTTAAAGCTGCGCTCTTTGCATCTGCACAAGCAGCTTTACAATGCGCTCACGGTTTTTAGCTGTTTTCATAAAGGTTGGCAGATGATCTGACTGTGTCTTTAAAGGATAGGTGGCAGGCTTTTGCCTTTGAGTGGCTGCAAGATAATCTATAAGATAGTTTAGATGCTCTTTATTAAGAGCCCATATGGCTCTGCCCTGAAAGTGGGTTAAAAACCACAGCTCAAAACCAAAAAAAGGCTCGCGCCCATTAGCTATAGACGCAATATAGGAATAAGCCTGCGCAGTTTTATGTACTGCGCCTGTCATAGCTGTGCCGCAGTAGGGGCAGGCTACAGTAAGTACACTAAAGTGCTGGCTTTTTTTATCTTCAATATCAACTCTGTAGTATCTGCCACAGTTTTTGCACTGATTGTGGACATCATAGCGATAGACAGTGCGATCCCTAGTCTGCTGACAGGTACAGCTGTGACAGACAAAATAGGCCATATTACCATCAACTTTTACAACACCTGCCTTATGACATCTAGGGCATTTGACCATAATACCCACGCTCATGGCATTGTAGGCACTATAGGTAAGGTATGGTTTATCAACATAGCGCTGCATATAAAAAACCTAAAACATCATAACAAAGCTTTTATGCTCATAGTTTTTAAACACTGTTTTACTCTGTCCTGCCAACAGTGCACTCATGGGCATTAAAGCCACTTAAAAAATTCTCAATATCTTCTGCGCTGCTGGATTTAAAGTTTTTGTTTAAAACAGCTACGGCACTTGCCATTACAGCTCCATCCTGTCCTGGTATGAGGCTCACCACTACAGGTATGGCATTTTCATAGGTTAAAAGATAAATAGCATTGTCCTTTAAAGTATTTAAGACAAAGGTCTGCTGTACTGTGCAGCTGCTTGATGCAGACAGTGTCACAGGCCCATCCTGTGCATTTATCCTGCTGCCAAGAGTGCTGTATAGAGCATCATTGATGCGCCTTTGCAGTGATGATGGCAGTGATGACAGATCTGAGTGCAAGGCAAGCCAGGCTGGGCCTTTCATGGCTGGACTTAACTTATAGACTGTCTTTAATTTTGAAAAATTTTTATCTTTTATTGTAAGGAGGAGCTGCCTTACATCTTTATCTGCTGTAAATAAGGCTATCCACTCCTCACTTTTTAACATTTGCTCCATTTCACTTACAAGAGACTGACTTTTTAGGTACAGTGCATTCTCAAGTATACATGAAGGAGCGGCACTTACAGATCCTCCATATACACAACAGCAAAAAGAACATGTATAAATAAAAGTTTTAAGTTTTTGCATATAAATTTAAGCCTATGTCATGCACTTTATAGCCTCAAAGGCAGAACTTATCTTTGGCAGCTAAGCAGGACTGGCATTATTATCCTTTTTAAAAAATCTATTGGCTGATGTATCAGCTGTAGCTCTCTTTAATATCAATAAAGCTTACATATATACCACAGACTTTGCCATTTCCATCATAGCCAAAGTAGACAGGATAGCAGCCATCACCCCAGCCTGAGGAGCACATTATAAGATTAAAACTGCTGTCAGGTACTGTCCAGTTAAGCCAGTCTCCATAGCGGCTTTGATATTTTGGATTTTCTTTGACATTCTGCTCAAGCAGATCCTCAAACAGATCGTTGTATGGATCAATGTCGCTGTCCTCCTCAAGACGTCTGTCCCAGTAGGCCTTAAATGCTTTTTGTGTCTGAATATCTGCTATGCAACCCATACCGGCATCAACGCCAAAGCCAAAATACTCACCTTGTGATGGCTCTTCATCAAGCTGTTCGCTGCCCGTCATAGCAAGCTCATATACAACAGGTTTTTCCTGGCTTATTTCAATCTTGATGCAGGCATAGCGGTCACCATACTTTTCACTTGGCACCACGCAGAGCTTTACAGGATAGGTTCCTGCCTCAACTGTCTGCAGAAAGGGCTCTGCAGTATCAAGATTTACCAGAGGATCACAGGCAATGACAGTGCCTGTTGGCAGATATAAACTGCCAGCATCAATAACATCAATTTTGATATCTTCAATAACATCACTGATAAAATACGACTCTAAATCGGTTTGACTTCTAAGTTTGACTTTAAAGGTCTCGTATTTTGCAAGCCATTCACTATCTGCCATGATTTTATCTCCCTTGGATTTTGTTAAAACCTGTCACTTAATTAATCTAAAACATTTTTAGACTGTATTAAAGAGTGCAGATCACATAGTCTTGATATGACAAAACAGTATGCAAAAGCTATGTTATCTTGTATTGAACTTAGGCTTTCATAGACATCAAAGAGCACAGAGAGATAATAATTGCAGCTATATGACAAAAAGAGCTCAAAGCATTTAAAAATACAGCATCATGCCTTTATTAATCTACTTAAGTCATATTATCATCAAAGACTTAGCTTTATATTTTTAGAGCTATTTTTTGTATAATATACGCATTTTGTTATGAGGCGTATATGCAGCTAAGAATATTAGGTATTGATCCTGGCTCACGAATTACAGGCTATGGGGTTATTGATGTCAATGGCCCTGTGGTGCATTACGTGGGATCAGGCTGCATAAAAGCCGGTACAGACGTACTATATAAAAGACTGCATAATATCTTTACAGGTGTATCTACTCTTATAGAGCAGTTCAAACCAGATGTCTTTGCTATTGAACAGACTTTTTTATCTAAGAATGTGCAGTCTACGGTCAAGCTTTCAGAGGCCAGAGCCAGCGCCATGGTGGCAGCTACTGTTGCCTCGCTTGAGGTTTATGAATATACCCCCATGCAGATAAAACAGGCAGTGGTAGGCTACGGAGCGGCCCAGAAAAATCAGGTACAGTTTATGGTGCAGAAAATTCTGCGTCTGTCAGGCACTCCTCAGACTGATGCAGCCGATGCACTGGCCTGCGCTTTATGTCATGGATATACATATGCTGTAAGCTCACGTATGGGTAATGATGTTGCAGTAGGCTCCTCCATACGTGGACGTTTAAGAGGCACATAAGGAGATTTTTTGTGATAGGCAGTTTACAGGGCAAGGTCCTGCGTATAGATGGAATGATGGTGCTGATTGAAACATCAGGTGTAGGTTATGAGGTGGAAATGCCTGTAACCTCACTAAGAGATATCAGCGTTGATGATGAGGTCTTTATTTTTATACATCATGTGGTGCGTGAGGATGCATCACTGCTTTATGGTTTTGCCGATATAGGCTCAAGAACACTGTTTCGTGAACTTATTAAAGCCAGCGGCATAGGCCCTAAAATGGCCCTGGCTATTTTATCCTCACTTACTGTGGATGATTTTATCAAGGCTTTGAGTTTTTCTGATGTAACAGCCCTGACAGCTATACCTGGAGTTGGCAAAAAGACAGCTGAAAGAATAATTGTTGAGTTTAAAGATAAAGTATCAAAGCTCAATCTTGCTCCAGCTGCCGCTGCAGGCTGTCAGAGCCAGGATAACAGTAACAGCGGAGTGTGTGTTAATATGTTTGCCACTCAGGAGGCCGTATCTGCCCTTATGGGTCTTGGCTATAAAGAGAATGTGGCTTTAGAGTATGTCAAAGCTGTATATGTTGAGGGTATGGATACAAAAGATATCATAGTCAAAGCTCTGGCACTGGTTAAGAGGTAGTCATGTCAGATGCATCAATTGTGGCTGATGCCATTGGGGTTAATCCTGATTTAAGCCCGGACAGGACTGCACAGGAAATACGCGATTTAAATACAGCCTCAGGTCAGGCTGAGGACAGGGCGCTGCGTCCTAAGACACTGTCTGACTATATAGGTCAGGAGGATGTCAAGGCTCAGCTTGAAATTGCCCTGAAAGCAGCAAAAAAACGCGGTGAGGCTCTTGATCATGTACTTATTTTCGGCCCTCCTGGTCTTGGTAAAACCACACTGTCAAATATTATAGCCAATGAGCTTGGCGTACATATGTCGCAGACTTCAGGTCCTGCCCTTGAGAAAAAGGGAGATGCGGCCGCTCTTTTAACCAATCTGCAGTCACGTGATGTAATCTTTATTGACGAGATACACCGTCTCTCTCCTGTGATTGAGGAATTTATGTATCCTGCCATGGAAGATTACGAGGTTGACATTATGACAGGCGAGGGTCCGTCAGCCCGCTCCATTAAAATAGGTTTAAGTCCATTTACTCTTGTTGGTGCCACCACAAGAGCAGGAACTTTAACCTCTCCTCTGCGTGCCCGTTTTGGCATCATACTGCAGCTAAACTATTACAGCCCTGAAGAGCTTGAGCTTATTATCTCGGCAAGTGCCAGAAAGCTTAATATAAGCATTGATTATGCAGGAGCCATGGAAATTGCCAGACGTTCACGCGGTACACCGCGTGTAGCCAATCGCCTTTTAAAGCGTGTGCGTGATTATGCCGAGGTCAAGGGCAGCGGCTTTATTGATGAGGATGTGGCCAATAAGGCATTAAATCTGCTCAAAATTGATCCTGATGGTTTTGATGATTTTGACAGGCAGTATTTAAAGGCCATTATCGATGATTTTAACGGCGGACCTGTAGGTGTTGATTCTCTTGCAGCCTCATTAGGCCATGAACGTGATACACTGGAGAATGTGGTTGAGCCTTATCTTATTCAGCAGGGTTTTGTGCAGCGCACCAGACAGGGGCGCATGGCTTCCAAAAAGGCCTATAAAAAGTTTAATATACGCTATGACGAGGATGGTGAGTAGTTTATGAGTTTTACTATAAATGCCCGCGTATACTATGAAGATACCGATGCCGGCGGCATTGTCTATCATGCCAATTATCTTAAATTTACAGAAAGAGCAAGAACAGACTGGCTGCGTCAGCTTGATATATCGCAGGATAAAATGTTAAAAGAGGGCGTGGGCTTTGTTATTTCACGTATCAATGCCCGTTTTATCAAAAGCGCAAGACTTGACGATATGTTAACTATAAGCTGTATTCCAGTACGTGTCAGACGTGTGGGGATCAGCTTTTTTCAGCAGATTTTCAATGACAGCGGTGAACTGCTTTTTGAAATGGAATGCGATATTGCCTATCTTGATCTTAAAAAAGGCCTACCAATGAGAATGGATGGTCCTGCTATGGATTTTGCTCTCTCGCAGGTACCAGCAGATATTAGTGATATGAGGGTTAAATAAATGCAGCAGGCACAGGGAACCTTATCTTTTACCGAGCTTATCTTCAATGCCAGCTTTTTAGTACAGCTTGTAATGCTCTTTTTGCTCATACTCTCTTTGGTGTCATGGACTATTATTATTCAGCGCTCCAATCAGTACAAGATAGCCAAGCGTCAGGCCATGGAGTTTGAAGACAGATTCTGGTCTGGTATAGATCTTAACAATCTCTATCAGGACTGTATTAAAAGACAGGATAGTCTTATAGGTCTTGAGGTTATCTATGCTGCAGGCTTTAAAGAGTTTGTGCGCCTTGTAAATTCAGGTCCTGCCGATCAGGAAGTGGTAATGGACGGTACCTATCGTCAGATGAAGGTGGCAAGCTCACGTGAGGTTGAGGCTCTTGAGTCACATCTGCCTACTCTGGCCACCATTGGCTCCATCTCCCCATATATTGGACTGTTTGGTACTGTGTGGGGTATTATGCACGCCTTTGTGGCACTGGCTGCAGTTAAAAACGCTACTTTGAACATGGTAGCCCCGCCAATTGCCGAGGCGCTGATTGCTACTGCCATGGGTCTTTTTGCCGCCATTCCTGCCGTTATGTTCTACAACCGCTTTGTAACCAAGGTAGAGGCTCTTGAAAACACCTATCTAAACTTTATGGATGAGTTTTCAACTATATTAAACCGTCGTCTGGTTACAATAAGATCACAGCTTTTAAAAAATGACAAGGATGGTGGGCAGAGTGCAGCTCACCATCAAAATGTTCACGGTACTGCTGCAGCTCCTGTCAAGACCAGAGCTGCCATGACACAAAGTACCATGTCTGAGGGTACTGTGCCGCAAAGAACTATGTCTCAAAGCTCCATGTCCCAAAGTAGTATAACCCACAATACTATGGCTCAAAGCACCGCAAGGCAGGAACTTTCAGGACACGCAGGTGCAGGGCACAGTCAGAGTGCAGCACAGACAGCTGTAAAACATCAGAGCACAGCTAATACCAGAGCCCCAAGGGAGAGTGCATCAGGCTCGTATATTGCCCCAGGTTCCATATCCTCTGTCTACAATAAAGCTATGCAGGATGTAACTGATGCTACAAAGGGCAGAGCCTCTTTAGCTTCAGGTGCTGCTGATGGCACTGTAAATGTAGATTTTTCAGGTGGCTTTTTGCGACCAGGTGCCCATGTATCCTCGCAGGGCTATGTAAATGCTAAGGATAGCGGTGGTATAAATAATACACAAAGCGATGAGCCAAGGTATATAACCCCAGGCGTGCGCAAGGACAGAGGCGGGCAGTAATCTATGAAGACACGAGCCAGATCCAAAAAAAGAGCAGTGGCTGAAATCAATGTAGTGCCATATATTGATGTAATGCTGGTGCTTTTGGTTATTTTTATTGCCACAGCGCCTGTGGTGATGCAGGGAGTGACTGTTGATCTGCCAAAGGCTCAGGCCGAGGCTATGAATGAAGATCAGAGAACTCCTATTATTGCCTCTGTTGACAGAGCAGGTCAGTACTTTGTCAGTATGGATACAACCTCTGTAAAAGTACCTGATCTTAATGAGGTGGCACGTCTGGTATCAATTGAACTTGCCAAGGATCCAACCCGTCCTGTGGTAGTGCAGGGAGATGCACAGGTGCCGTATGACAGCGTTATTCAGCTGATGAATGCACTTAAAAACGGTGGAGTGCAGTCAGTAGGACTGGTTACAGATCCTCTATAGGATAGAGTGTGAAAATAAATATTGTTGCTGCTTTTATCATAGCACTTGTTATACATCTAGGCCTGGTGGCCGCCCTGGTTATCAATATTTCTCTTGATAAGCCAAAAAGACCTAATGAAAATGTAGGCAAAATCATGCATGCCACTATAATCTCTGCACCGCCTAAGGGTAATCCTAATGGGCAGAAGGTTAATGCCTCCTCTAAAAAAGAACAGCAGAGTATACAGCAAAACTCCAAAAATAAAGAGCTTGAGGCTAAAAAGGCTGAGCTTGAAAAGCAGATTGCAGCGCAAAAAGCTTTAGAGCAGAAGCGTCAGGAGGCTCTTGCATTAAAGAAAAAGCAGGAAGAAAAGAAAAAGCTTGAAGAGAAAAAGAAGCTAGAGGAAAAGAAAAAGCTTGAAGAGAAAAAGAAGCTAGAGGAAAAGAAGAAGCTTGAGGAGAAAAAGAAATTAGAGGAAAAGAAGAAGCTTGAGGAGAAGAAAAAACTCGAGGAGAAAAAGAAGCTAGAGGAAAAGAAAAAACTCGAGGAGAAAAAGAAACTTGAGGAGCAAAAACGTCAGGAGGCTATGAACAAGGCCAAAGAGGAAGCCAACTCTATTGAAGATGAGCTTTTTGGTTCTGCAGATGGTGTAGAAGGAGGGGGCGGTGGCTCTGATGGCGGAGTATCGGCACAGTATGGAGCCAAGGTCACACAGCTTATTGAGCAGAACTGGCGTATTGATCCGTCAATGAATGGTAAAAAGGTGGTGGTTACTGTGACAGTGGGGCCTGATGGTCTTATCTCCAATGAAAAATGTGAAGGAGACAAGGCTGTATGCAACAGCGCTCTTAGTACTTTAAGACTTATAGGCATGTTGCCTATGCCTCCTAAAGAGTGCACAGACTGCAATACTATAGTAATTTCAATGACACCAAAACTTTAACGTATTATAATCTTACGTAATTTACAGCGTTATTGAGGGTAAAAATGTTTAGGAAACTTATAACAGCTATGGCGCTGCTGGCGGCTACATTTAGTGCCAATGCTGCGCTTGAAATTCAGATTACAGGTGGTATTAATGAAGGTCGCAAGATTGCAGTTATGCCATTTGAACAGCCTATGATAGGCATAGATGTGGCCTCTGTGGTCAGTGCCGATCTTATGCGTTCAGGTAAATTTTCACCACTGCCAAAGTCTGCTCTGCCATCACATGGCAAATTAAATCAGATTGATTTAAAGGCTTTTGAAGGCTCACCTGCCGAGGCCGTAGTTGTAGGACGAGTTTTTCCTGACGGCGATAAATATCAGCTTGAGTTTCAGCTCGTAGCCCTGCAGGGTGCCAACAAGGGCAAGATTTTAGCTCATTACCGTGGTCCTTCAAATCTTGAGACCATGCGTAAAGCCGCCCACCGTGTTTCTGACAGAGTCTACAAGCATCTGACAGGTCAGGAGGGCGCCTTTAGAACCCGCATTGCCTATATAGTCTACCGTCACAGCGATAAATATCCTTATCAGCTTATGACTGCAGATTATGACGGCTTTAATGAGACTCCTGTACTAAGATCTGCAGAGCCTATTATGACTCCTTCATGGTCACCAGATGGCAGCTCTTTGGTATATGTAAGCTTTGAGCGCAGAGCTCCTGCTATTTTTATTCACAATATCTATACTAAAAAGCGTGTAAAACTAGCTGCCTTCAAAGGTCTTAACAGTTCACCATCGTGGTCACCAGATGGCACCAAGATTGCCATGACACTGTCAAAAGACGGTCAGCCTGACATCTACTATTATGATCTTAATGTAAGAAAGCTTATACGTGTTACTTCAGACAGATCTATTGATACCGAGCCTACCTGGGATGAAAACTCCAATGCTCTGTACTTTACCTCAGACAGAGGTGGCAGAGCTCAGATCTACAGATTTGATTTTGCCACAAGAAAGACAGATCGTGTAACCTATCAGGGCAATATGAATCTGTCAGCCAAGAAAATTCCTGGCAGTGATGCCCTTATTGTGGTGACACAGCAGAACGGTTATCGTGTAGCCCGTGTTGACAAGGATGGAAGCATTTATATGTTAACTACATCAGCACTTGATGAGTCTCCATCTGTTGCTCCAAATGGCTCTATGGTAATATATTCAACTGTATATCAGGGTCGCAAAGGTCTGGCCTTGGTGTCTGCCGATGGAAGATTTAAAGCCAATTTACCTTCTACTCAGGGAGAGGTCAGTGCACCATCCTGGGGTCCAATTGTTGATAGATAAAATATTATAGGAATTGTTATTATGAAAAAGTCAATTATATCCCTTGTATTATGCACTGCAGCTGCTCTGTACCTGACAGGCTGTACCACCTCTGAAGAGCCTCAGGAGGGCTCTGGTGTTCTTGTTGAAGACGGCACTATGCAGAATCAGGGTCAGATGGGTACTATGGGCGGTTTTGAGCAGGGTTCTTTAGATCCTGACGGCGCTCTGGTTGTAGGCGATCCATATGCCGAGCAGAATCAGGCCATGCAGGGTCCTCAGGCTCTGCGTGAGAACAATACCATTTACTTTAAATACGACTCAGAGCAGATCCAGGATGCCTATGTAGGCGTAATGCAGGCTCATGCCCAGTATTTAAGAGATAATCCAGACTCACGCATTATCATCGAAGGTCACACTGATGAGCGCGGTACACCTGAGTACAATATCGCCCTAGGAGAAAGACGTGCCCGTTCTGTTGCCCGTTATATGCAGAATCTTGGTGTTGATGTAAATCAGCTTTCAATTGTAAGCTATGGCGAGGAAAAGCCTGTTGATCCAGGTCATGTTGAAAGCTCATGGCAGAAAAACAGAAGAGCTGTTATCAACTATTAATTTTTAAGTTTTTTAATGTTAAAAGGCGCTCTCGGGCGCCTTTTAGGTAGATAAATATGCAATTAGTAAAAGTAATATCGACAGCTATTTTAACTTTATCGATAAGCACTGCAGCCATGGCCTCGGATTCACTGCAAAGACAGCTTGATGCTCAGCAGCGCACCATGCTTTCCATGCAAAACCGTATGGCCGAGATGGAGCGTGAGATAAAGCAGTTAAAGGGCAGTATAGATGAGCTAAGCTACAGATTAAACAGTGCTCCTGCCGCATCTGCAAATACATCTGCACCTTCAAATACAGCAGTGTCACAGCCTAAGGTTGAGCAGACTCAGACTACTGCACAAGCTCCTGTACAGACAGCTGATAAAGGCAGTGCTGATACTCAAAAGGACAGTGTCGCAGGTGTTGATGATAAGGCTCAGGCTCTTTATGACAAGGCCTATGCCCTGGTGCTTGACAACAAGCTCAAAGAGGCAGAGCAGGCTTTTGGCAATTATATTGATACCTATAAAAACAACAAGCTGACACCTAATGCCTGGTACTGGAAAGGGCAGGTACAGTACAAGCTTCAGGATTATGACAGTGCCAGAGTAAGTTTTTTAAATGTGGTACGTTTTGAAGATTCACTAAAGCGTCCTGATGCACTCTACAAGCTTGGTATGATAACTAAGTTCAAAGGTGATAAGGAAAAGGCACAAAAATACTTTGAGCTTGTTATAAAAAGCTATCCTGGTGATACAGCAGCTACGCTGTCACAAAGGGAGCTTGGGCGTTAAGTTTTACGTAAAAGGGCAGGGTGAACCTGCTCTTTTGCATTTATGTGCCCTAAAAAGTAAAAGAGGATAGGGGTGTACATAAAAGATAGTTTAAAGTCTTGGCACAATGCTGCATAAAAATTGAGGCTTTTTGTATAAATAAGCTGTTGCAAAGAGCCCTTAGCTCTAAAGAGCCCATAAAATATCTATATGTAAAAAGCAAAGCGTGCTTGTGCGCCTTATGTAAAGATCTGCAAAATGACTGAAAAGAAGCTTTTTGCATATTGATAGAGTGTATGCGGTGCACTCGGGTCTAAAATTTTTTTGCCTTATAGATGGCTTAAATAAGCGATTTTTAAAAATAATTTTAATTTTTTGTAAAAAAGTGCTTGCATTAGATCTAAATTCAAGTAAAATATCGCTCCGTTGAGGCAATAAAGCCAAAACGATTAAATCTGGGCGGGTCGTTAGCTCAGTCGGTAGAGCAGCGGACTTTTAATCCGTTGGTCGAGAGTTCGAATCTCTCACGACCCACCAAATTTAAAGCAGGATCAAGTGGGTCTTTAGCTCAGCTGGTAGAGCAGCGGACTCTTAATCCGTTGGTCGCGGGTTCGAATCCCTCAAGACCCACCATTTGATTCCTAGACCATTTAAGTGGGTCTTTAGCTCAGCTGGTAGAGCAGCGGACTCTTAATCCGTTGGTCGCGGGTTCGAATCCCTCAAGACCCACCATTTAAATGGATGCTTAGCTCAGTCTGGTTAGAGCATCTGCCTTACAAGCAGAGGGTCATAGGTTCGAGTCCTATAGCATCCACCATTAAATTTAAATATCCTTTAAAGGATGCTTAGCTCAGTCTGGTTAGAGCATCTGCCTTACAAGCAGAGGGTCATAGGTTCGAGTCCTATAGCATCCACCATTAAACTTAAATATCTTTTAAAGGATGCTTAGCTCAGTCTGGTTAGAGCATCTGCCTTACAAGCAGAGGGTCATAGGTTCGAGTCCTATAGCATCCACCATCTAATTTAAATATAACAGCACACTATACCCATACAGTTAAATCTATTTTCACTGCTCGCGCTGTAATGTACCTTTGTCTATATTAGTTGTTAATATAATTCTGATTTAAATACTTTGATCTGTGCAATCTGTTGCTCTGTCAGTGCTCAAAAGTGCGCACTCATGCGGTGTTGTGTGCTTTTTTGTATATAATTTTTGTGACTGTGCTAGATTTTATTTAAAGTACTGTTACTTTGATATTTATTAATAATTTCTATGAGTTAGAATAACAGAAATTAATTTATAAAAATCATACTGGAGTAATAACATGTTAGCTCCCCTGCTTAGTAAAGATAAATCAGAATCTGTAAGCCTTATTGCAAATTCAAATATACAGTTTTTAGATTATGAAGTTATATTAGGTGTTGAGAGTAAGACACCATCAGAGACAGTGCTCAATGCTGCCTATGAAAATACCTACTTTGAGGTGGCACAGGATCTGTCAGGTAAGAGAATATTTGCCCGCTATCTGCCTTATCTTATCAATTCATATGATGAGGAGGCGCACTTTAAATTAAATGATATTGTGCTTAATCACAAGGAAGTTGAGAGAAAAAATTTTATTACTCTTGATGATGCTCTGTATCTGTACAATGGTGTCTGGTTTCCTGTTCCATGTTTTGATGACAGTGCCAGGGTTTCACGCTTTGGACCTATAGACTGGTGCCGCTGTCGTGTGGTGGAGATTGCCTTTGATGATGGCGATGTAAGGGCCTATGGTCAGGAAGCTCTTAAAGATGCAAAAAAATACCATATAACCTTTGCCTTTGACACCAAGATTGCCCCGCACAAAACCGAGCGCTATATTATTCCAACTGCAGAGGATGTGGACAGAACCTACAGCATAATAACTAAAGGCGAGCTTTTAGATGCCTTTATGTTAGATGAGCTAAGTGGTTCATGGGTAAAATCCTGGGCCCGTGATGTCTTCTCCACTCTGTTTGATGACAGACTTAAGGATTACATGAAGGAAACTTTAAAGGGACTTGACTATGTAAAATATGACAGCAAAGTCTCAGATAAAGAACAGGCAGTAGAGGCTGGACTTGATACAGTCTTTTATCTTGCCATGCTCTCCTTTATTGAAAACTTCGTGGATTTAAAGGAAGTTAAAATCATATCCAATTCCAAAGAGGCTATAGGTGTAAGTCTTGTGCTGGATATTGGCAATTCACGCTCCTGCGGTCTTTTATATGAAGAGCTCAAATCCATTGAAAATAAAAATGATGATTTTAGCGGCGTATATAAACTGCAGATCCGCGATATAAACTCACCAGATCAGATCTATGAGGAGCCTTTTGCCTCACGAATTGAATTTGCCAAGGCCTCCTTTAGCTTCAACAACCGTCAGGCTGTTAAAAACTCTGATTTAAGCTTTGTGTGGCCATCCATTGCCCGTGTAGGCAACGAGGCCTCAATCCTTGCCTCACATGCCAATATCTCAGGGGGCAGATCTGGCACCTCAAGTCCAAAACGCTATTTATGGAATGTCTATGGCGGCGACGGGCAGGGCGGTGTCAACAGCTGGTGCTTTAACAATTTCTCCTATCAGATAACCAATTTCAATGATCAAAGCAGTGATTTTGATATACCTCGTGTGCTTAAGGATTTAAACCGCTCCCGTGTGGAGATTACAGACTCAAGCATAGGTCTTTATCTAAATGCCAACGGTGATGCCACCTTTGCTCTTGAGCGTGGCGATGATGCCGGTGGCTTTTCATCAGGCTTTTGCTACAAGGCCACTATGACCTTTATGCTTATGGAAATTTTCCTGCAGGCTTTAACACAGATAAATTCCTATAAGGTCAGATCGGACAAATCAAACTCAGATGTTCCACGTGTACTTAAAAATATTATTTTAACCACACCGCCTTCCATGCCGGATCAGGAAAAGGAGATTTTCCGTCTGTGTGTCTATGAGGCTGTGGGTATTTTATACAAAAGTCTTGGCTACGATAAAAGCGATGATCCATGCTCTTTTAATTTCAGAGATAAAGATTCCAAGATAGATATAGAGGTTCCTGAGGTCATCATGGACTGGAATGAGGCCGAGTGCTGTCAGTCAGTCTATATCTACAATGAAACACAAAAGGTCTTTGGCGGTGACTGCAAGGGCTTTATTGAAAACCTGCGCCGCGACGGTATGGAGGGGCGTATTTTTGACAAGCTCTATGACAGTATGGAGCTAAAGGCTGCCATTGATAATGGCTATGAGCTTAAAAAGACCTATACCTCTGCGCGTATTGCCACTGTCGATATTGGAGGCGGTACCACCGATCTTGTAATACGTGACTACTCATTCAGAGATGACAGTGAAAATGCCAGATCTTTAATCTACCCTTCAAATCTGCTTAGTGACGGTTTTAAAAATGCAGGAGATGACATCTCAAAGCAGCTTATAAAAGAGTATATAGTTGATACCCTAAAATCCTATCTTGATGAAAATGGGGCTGATGGTCAGGCTCTTTGCAACAAGCTCTTTGCCTTAAGCGAGGGCAGTTCAGAGGTTGAGGCACTAAGAAAACAGATTATTCAGCAGATCTTTATGCCTGTAGTCTACAGAATTATTTTCCATCTTGAGCACTATACAAGTGGCGAGGAAAATACTGTTACAGGTACTATACGCGATTTTCTGCAGGGCAAAGAGGTCAATAAGACTTTAGCTGATCTTGTTGCCAAACCACATGTGGCAGGTGAGGCAGAGTCAGAGGTTTTAAATCATATAAACAATACAATAGCTGATAATTCAAGTTTAAAGAACTTTGATATTATGGATTTAAAGCTTGAGATTAATTTGCGCTCTTTAAATGATAAATTTATCATAGGCAGTATGGATATATGCAAGGCTTTATCTGTACTTTGCAATCTGCTGTCAAGTTACAATGTTGATCTGCTTTTAATCTCAGGCCGTCCATCTAAGATACCTGGTATCAGGGAGTTTTTCCTGCAGCGTCTGCCTCTGCCAAAATCACGCGTGGTGGCAATGCATCAGTATCACTGTGATACCTGGTATCCATTTAATTCATTCCTTGACAGGACTATCAATGATCCAAAGACCACGGCAGCTGTAGGTGCTCTGATCAATCTTATCAAGACCACCAATCATAATGCTTTTACAAACTTCAAGTATTATGCCAATGCTCTGCCATCAAGAGCGCAGATCAGATATTTTGGCGTTATAGATAATAATTCTTTAATGCAGGGCCGTCATGTGTATTACACCTATGCCCCATATGAAATAGATGAGAGCAAGGCAGTATCTGACCTTCAGGACAGACTTTCGCATATGTTGATACGCCCAGGTCATAATCTTTTAGATGATGAGATAAAGGGTGTAAGTTTTGGCACAGGTAGACTTAAATCTACCCATCCTGTACAGGATCAGGAGCAGGACAATACCTGTCGCCGTCGCCGCAATAAAAATATGTGTGCGCAGCTTGATGCAATGGAGTTTTCGGGCAATGAGTGCTTTGGCTACAGACAGCTTGGCTCTGAGCTGTTAAAGGCTACACCGCTTTATAAACTGCAGGTTTTAAATAATCCTTTAAGAGCAGGCAAGGTCAGACGTGCTATAGATCTGTCACATAAAGCCCAGGATATTTTTGAAATTTTCGGACTTAAATCTGCAAGTAGCAGTGCCCAGGAGGTTTTAAAATACTCTGATGATCCTGTAAGTGCAGGTGTAGTCAATACGAAAAAAGACAGTCTAAGTGAAGAGATCTTTGATAAGTACAAGGATAAGGTTGCTCTGTTATATGCAAAGCTGTATAGCCTAGCAGATCTTTTAGCAGCAGATGGCAGTGAAAAGACACTTGACAGACTTCTTAGCTACACAGGAGATGTTGTTGATATTATCTCTGTGCAACAGCGCTTTAAGGCTCTGTGTGATGCTCTGCCTGCAAATGTGGCAGCACAGGTTGATGAAAAGATGAAGGAGCAAAAGCTTTCTGTTACAGATAAGATCTTTGGCAAGAGCAAAAGAGAGCAGGAGCGCAAAGATGCAATCAGTGAGCAGATAGCGCAGCGTCTTATCGAGCTTGATATGGATGTTAAAGAGGAGCTTGCTGCCTTAAACGACAACCTTGTAAATGACAAATATTTTTTAAGTAATGATATCTATGATGAAAATGTAGCCGCCTGCCGTGCCGAGATTAAGCATAAAATCGATATGGCAGCCCAATTGCTTGGCAGACAGGAGAAAAACATCAAAGTTGAGGTTGAGATTACCAATGTTATAGGTTATGTCAAAGATCCTGACAATGTTCTGCTTTATGAAGATGGCAGAGACAAAATTGCCTCTGGCTCAATACAAAGCAGCGATATACGCTATGCCATGTTTGTCAACAGCGCGGTTATAAATCCTGTGCAGCTTTTATCTCTTGTATCCATTGAGGATACTGATTCAAATGATTTGACTGATGCCTTTGAGCTGTCACTGCAGACTGTCAATGAAAATGAAAGAGTGTACTGGATAGATACAGGTATTATTGTATAGAGAGTTTTTTATGGAAAGTAAGTTACATACAGTTGCACAGGCTGCACATGATGCCATAGATTTTATAAAGAGCAATTATGAGGCTGATGAGAGATTAAAGAGCAGGGCCTATGAATTTATATATATGGCCTCAAAACTTACCAATAAGGCCAGCGCCTATGACAGTGTGCTGCACAATAACAAAACTATAGGCGTTTTTGGCGAGTCTCAGGCAGGTAAAAGCTATTTAGTCTCAAAGCTTGTAGGTGATGGGGTTGATGATCTTAATTTAAAGTGGGATGACAGAGTATTCTCATTTTTACACAATATAAATCCGCCAGGTGGCGGTGCTGAGTCCTCGGCCTTTGTGACACGCTTTACCTCAAAGGCCTATGCGGCACCTAAAGGTTATCCTGTACTCTTTAGACTGTTTAATGAGGCTGAAATTGTCAAAGTTCTTATTAATTCTTTCTTTCAGGATTATGATCCAAAGACCATAACCTTTGATTTTCATTCTATTGACTTTACCTCACATCTTAAAGAGTGTGACAGGGCAGAGTATAGGGATTTTGCTACAGATGAAAAGCCATGTGTCCTGACAACAGAGGATATCTATGCGCTTTTTGATTATATAAAGGAGAGCTCATCAGGCAGACTTAACGCTATGAGCTTTGATCATCCTTATATTGTCTATGGCATCAATAATCTGCCATCGATGAATATAAAGGGCAGAGCCTTTTATTTCTCGCTACTGTGGGACAGACTCAAGGTTATAAGTGCACTTTATGAGCGTCTTATACAGCAGCTCTCCTTGGTTGATTATGCCCGTGAAGTCTTTGCCTCTCCTACAGTCTTTGTTATTGATGATAAAGCAGAGCATATGAAGCAGAGGGATAATAATATCATCAAGGTTGATGCTCTTGAGGGTATTATGGAGAGCAAGGAGAAGGTCAGTGTCTGTGTAGGTGCTGATGGCAGCTGTGTGCGTGAGCTTGAATTTGCAGCTCTTGCTGCTTTAATCTGTGAATTTGTACTAAATCCACTTGATAAGAGCAAATACACTGATACCTTTGATGTGCTTGACCTGCCTGGTGCCAGATCGCGCGAGCAAAGCTCACAGCTGGCTCTCAAAGAGGAGGATGAGGCTTTTGATCTAAAGGCTATTGCCTCATTTAGCACCAACAAGGACTCTCTTGTTGGCAAGGTTTTAAATGAAAAGTTCAGACGCGGCAAGGTGGCCTATTTATTTGACAGATACTGTGACCGCGGTGAATTTGAAGTACTTTTATACTGTATGGCCGCCAATAAGCCAAATCAGGAGGTCAGAACTCTGCCATCTATGGTCAGAAAATATGTCACTATGAATATAGGCGCCAGTGCAGAGCAAAGAGCCAGAGCTAAAAACACTCTTATAGGTGTCTTTACCAAATTTGATGATGCCATACAGACGCAGATTGTAAACAATCTTGGCAAGGGCAACAATCCTGATACCAAGTCAAAGCTTGATGCCATTTTAGATGACTTCAAGGCCGAAAACTTTATGTCAAACTTTGCCGGCATGGGCGATGAGTTTAACAATTTCTATATTGCGCGCAATCCTGAGTATACCTCTCAGACCTGCTATCTTGATGACAATGGAGTCAAAGAGGAGCACAGGGATAACTTTAACAGAGTGGTTGATGATTATCTAAATAACAACTCAACCTTTGTAAAAAGAGTAAAAAATCCTCAGACGGCCTTTATTGAGCTTGTAAAACCTGATGGCGGTGTGGGTTATCTTGCCGATGCTATCTTAAAAGAGCATGGATCAGACAGTAATCGTACTAAAGCCTTTAGTGACAGACTTTTAGCAGATATAGAGGCACTTGAGCCTTTGAGTGCCTTTGCCATGCGCGATGGGGCAGAGGGCAGAAAAAAAGCCCGTGAGAGCGCCATGTCACTTGCCTATAAATTTATACAGTTAAATCAGGCCTGTCCTTTTTTATATGTACTAAAAGAGCGTCTTGAGCCTGACTATGGGGAAATTGAGAGCTGCTACAATGCAAGTTTTCAAAGCAACATTGTAGAGAGAAGCTTTGCCACGGCTCTTGTCAAGCTGCTTATAAACAAGGTTGACAGCCTGCACAGCGGCTCTTTGTGCGCCTTTATGTCCTCCTTTGTGGCAGAGGGCATACTCTCTGTCAAAGAGGAAATAACAGAGGATATCTATCCATATCTTTTTGCAAATGGTGTTTTAAAGGACAGACAGACACTTATAAAAGATATAGGCAATGTCTTTACGCTTTATGCCATGGCTTTAAAGGATATGCTTACATCAGAGCGTATCAATCTACAAAATGCTCTGTCAGAGCGTCTGTCCAAAGGCCGTGTGGCAGGAGCCACACGTGATGTGCCAAAGGCTTTGTATGTAGGCTTTGCTCTTGATTTTATATCTGAGTTTTTTGCCTCATATGGTCTGTTCTTAATGAATGATGTAGCCCTGATGCGCTATTTTGAGCTAAAGCATCATAGTGATCTGTGCTATATAAGTCCTTTAAGTCAGGCTGTGCCTTTAGATACAGCAGGTTATCATATAGGCAGGGCAGTGTGTGAATATGATCTGGTAAAAACCGATGACAGTATAGATAAAGAGGATTATGCATTTATGTATGTGGCAGATAATATGTCCAATTTTATCTGTATGTTTGAGGAGATAAAAAGTGCCGCCTCTACAGGTGTCTTTGACAGGGAGCGTAATGAGCAGTTATGTGCCATTATTGATGGACTTGAGAGTTTAAAGGAATAATTTATGAGCGACAGTTTTGAGAGTTTTGACGCCTCGATAAAAAATCATGGCACCAAGGGCGTGGTACTGTTTTTAAAAGGCCGCGGTCTTAATGACTGTCCTATGACAGATCGTGGTCGTGAAATTTTAATTAAACTATACAGACGCCATGGTAATGAGCTTATACCTAACTGGCCTGTACCTGATGAGATTAATGACAGATATTACAAATTAAACTTAGAGTTTGATTCAGGAGCTATGGTCTCAAGGCTGCCTGGCAGTATAGTGCAGTCTGTTTTAGAGTCAGGTGATGACAGTTTTGATCTTATGATAAGAGGTCATCAGCGCGAGATTAAGGTTGAGTGTCTAAAGCAGGGTGCCATTTCAAAAGATCAGGCTTTAGGTAAAGAGGTAAACTTTAGTACTGAGTATGTTGATACTCACAGCAATACTGATAATACAGAAAATACAGAAAATACAGCTACACAAGATCAAGCTTTAAAGGTTGACAACAACAGGCAGGCGGCCGATGCCTCTTTTAAGACAGCAGCACAAAGTTCACCTGTAAATGAAAGTCAGGCACAAAGTAAGGGCAGCAACAAGATTTTACTGATTGCAGGTCTTGCAACTCTTGCTCTAGCGCTAATAGCGGCCATTATCTATTTTCTGTTCTTTAAAGGAGCACAGGTAGATACTCAGGTAACTCAGACAGAACAGGCACAACAGCAGACAGCAGGTACACAGGCAGATGCTAAGCCTCAGGCAGTAGAGCCTGTGGTAGTGCAGACACCAAGTACCACAGGCAAATGCTCTGTGGACTCTGGCTATGACAGCTCTGTTATAGCTACATGTGCCAAAGAGGGAAGTCGTGATGAGATTATTGGCTTTATCAAACAGGCTGTAGCTGACAGTAAATGTGAAAGTGCTGTCAATGTGCTTTTATACAGAGCCAGAAATGAAAAGAGCGATCCTACCTTTGCCTTTAAGCTGGCACAGTTTTATGACAGCAAGTCATCTTTGTCTCTGCCATGTTTAAACAAGGATGACAAGGCTGCCATGTATTATTATGACATTGCCAGAGCACTTGAAAAACAGTAGGAAAAACAATATGAAAAAAACACTTTTAGCTTTAGCTTTGGGCTCACTTTGTGCCATATCCTTTAGTGCCTCTTGCAATGACAAGCCACTTTTACAGGATGGCAGTAAAAGTTTATATCAAAGAGTGCTTACCACTCCATCATGTAAATTATCACAGACTGCCGATGGTAAAAACGGCAGCGCTGTAGATGCTTTTTCACGTTTTTACGTCTATGGCCGTGAGGGTGGCTATGTAAAAGTAGGGCCTGATACTACAGGTAAAATTGCAGGCTATCTTTTAGAGGAGTGTACAGTACCCTGGAAGATACAGACAGCACTGCTGTTTAACAATCCAGCCTCACGAGACAGAGCCATTATTTTTGAAAAATATGACACTTTAACTGAGATTATGAATCTTGATGATCCAAAGGCCATTATCGATCCTATAAAGGAGAAGGTCTATAAAGGTCAAAGTGCCAAGGGTGTCATAGCCACAGAGCCTGAAACTTATGTAAATTTTGCAAAGCAGTTTTATCTGCTGCCAATACTTGACAGCTCAGAGTCAATGTTTGCCGACGGTTCACCTGCACTTGAGCTTAAAATAGCCTCAGTTACAGCAGATGGCAGCGCTGCGTCACAGACTTTAGCAAGTGCTGGTGGCAAGGGCACAGGCAGTGCTGCAGGCTCTGCCATAACAGCCTTTAAGGCCGGCATTGTCTTTGTGGTAGATGCCTCAATTTCCATGCAGCCATATATTGACAGAACCAAGATGGCCATCAATACCATTGTCTCTAAATTAAAGGACAGAGGGCTTGAGGATTATGTGCAGTTTGGTCTGGTGTCATTTAGATCAAATACCAAGGCAGTACCTGCCCTTGAGTATGAGTCAAAAACCTTTTTAAAGCCGGGCGATGCTTTGACTGTAGATGAGTTTAATGAAAAGCTAAAGGATTTAAAGCAGGCCAGCGTTTCATCCAAGCTTTTTGATGAGGATGCCTACAGCGGTATTGCCAGGGCTTTAAATGAGGTCAACTGGGATGAGTTCGGTGGACGCTATATTGTGCTTATTACCGACGCTGGCGCCATTGAGGGCAGCAATGATCTCTCAACTACACATTTAGATGCAGCACAGATTGCCTCCGAGGCTGAAAAGAAAAAGACAGCTATTTTCACACTGCATCTTTTAACTAGTGCCGGCAAGAAAAACCATGCCAAGGCCAAGGCTCAGTACCAGACGCTCTCCTATAACAATGCCATTCAGGATACGCTCTATGAGTCTATAAATGCAGGCTCTGTAGATGAGTTTGGCAAAAAGATAGATCATTTTGCCGAGGTTATATCCAATCAGGTGCGCCTGGCCTCAGATGGTAAGGTAGGAGCTGGCTCTGCCGCTATTGCCGACAGCAGCGAGCTTGATAAAAAGCTTACAAAGCTTGGTTATGCCATGCAGCTTTATTATTTAGGCGACAAACTTGGCACCAAGGCTCCTGATTTCATTCAGGGCTGGATGGCTGACAGAGATCTTGTAGATCACAGTAAAGCCGTAGTTGAGCCTGTGGTACTGCTCACAAGAAAGGAGCTTGCTGATCTTTATGATCTTGTAAGTCAGGTACAAATGGCTGTAGATGAAAGATCGCTAGGCTCTGCTGACTCCTTTGCCTCACTGCGTGAGCTGGCACTCAAGATGGGCAGCGATCCTGATAAGGTTAAGGATAAGAGTTTAAATCTGACACAGATGGGTCTTATGGATGAGTATCTTGCTGCACTGCCATATAAGAGCCGTATAGCCGAGATTGATGAGGATACCTGGAATGCACTCTCGCCACAGGAGCAGGACAGCATTTATCGCGATCTGTCATCAAAGCTTGAGCATTATAAGATTTATGATGGCGATCATGGACGCTGGGTGTCTTTATCAGAGGGCGCCTCAGAGCGTGAAAAGGTTTATCCTGTGCCGCTAAGAGATCTGCCATAGGATTTTTATATGGAATATACTCTTTATGTAAAGGATTTGAGCTTCAGACGCTCTGATGTTTTTGCACTGCATCTTGACAGCCTGTCTTTAAAGGCAGGCGATGTGGTGGCTCTTACCGGACAGTCAGGCTGCGGCAAGTCAACTTTGCTTGAGTGCATAGGTCTTTTACATGACAGCCTTAAAGCCAAAAGCTTTAAGATAAAAGGTCTTGATGCTTTGAGCCTTAAGGGCGCCTCCTATGACAGTATAAGACGTACGGCCTTTGGCTATATGCCGCAGACAGACGGTCTGCTGCCTTTTTTATCTGTAGAACAGAATATAAAGGTGCAGATAGATTTGTCCCATCATGATAAGGATAAAGAGTATAGACATAAGTTACAGGACAGGGCCATGGCATTGTGTGCTGCTCTTGATATTGGTCATCTTGTTGCTAAAAAGGCCCATGAAATGTCCATAGGACAAAGACAGCGTGCCTCTTTTATACGATCTATTGCCCATGAGCCTGCGCTTTTGTTAATAGATGAGCCCACATCGGCTTTAGATCCTGTGCATGCTCTTGAGCTTTTTGCCATTATCAAAGAGGTAGTGCAAAAAAGCAGCAGCGCAGCTGTGGTTGTGACACATGATCACAGCAGTGTAGAGCGCTATGACTATGACATATGCTCCTATCTTGGTATAGAAAATGGCATCTGCTCTTTTGCCATGCAGGAGAGATTACATGTTTAAACTTGCCATAAGAGATCTTGTCTTTGACAGGTGGATGTCACTGTGTACGGCCATTACAGTCTGTGCCATTATTGCTCCTTTGCTGTTGCTCTATTCGCTGCGCTTTGGTATTGTCAGCACCATGCAGCACAGTCTTGTTTCAGATCCTTATGCCCTGCGCATCAGCTTTAGAACAGGCGCGCAGCTTGATGAGGCCTTTTTTAAAAGCATAAGAGACAGAGATGATGTGGCCTTTGTTATAGAGCAGACCCGTGATATTTCAAATTCTGTGGTTATATTTAAAGATAACAAGCGCATTTCTGTCAATGCCGAGGCCAGTGGCTATGGCGATCCTACACTTTTAATGTCAAAGCTTGATTCTAACTTTCAAAATGACAGTGTCTATGTCTCAGCATCTGCAGCCACAAGATTAAAACTTGCACAGGGTGACAGTCTTAGTGTACAGATCTCAAGGCTTAATGAGGGTATCACACAGATAAAGCGTGCTGTCTTTAAAGTCAGGGGCATTATCAACAGCAAGTATGAAAAGCGCGATGCCATCTATCTGTCACTGCCAGTAATTTTGGCCATTGAGGATTACAAGTCAGGCTATGAGCCAGAGATTTTCTCTGATGGCTCCAAAGTGGCACCTGTGCGCCACTATTATGAAAAGGCTTTAATCTATGGCAAGGATATCTATACTCTTGAGGCCCTGGTCTCCTATCTTGAGGCTCAGGGATATGATATAAACTCCAAGGTGCATGAGGTAGTGGGGCTTAAAAATATCAAGAGCACGCTTGATTTTATCTTTACAGTTATAGCCTCATGCTCAAGCTTCTGTGCCTTTTTAGTGCTTATAGGCTTTAATACAGGCGCCATAAAAAGAAGGATGAAATCCATTGCCCTTATGCGTCTTACAGGCTTTAGCATGGGACAGATCAAAACCATGATTGTCTATGAAAATCTGATTTTAGGCCTGTGCGGCATGCTTTTATCCCTGCTTTTGTATCTGTCAGGATCTTTTATTTTCAATCAGAGATTTGCATTGCAGTTAGGTCAGGACAGTGTAGTTTCAACACTGCTTGCAGAGCATATTGCAATAGCCTTTGTGCTGTGTGCTGCTGTCAGTGTATTTTCAGCTTTGATGTGCCTTTCTATGCTGCTTGGCAGATTTAATGTGGCAGATAAGCTACGTGAGATTTAATGTATGAAAAAGTATCTGTTATCTATAGCCTGTTTAGCCCTTTATACTTCAGTATCCAATGCTGCACAGATAAAGGAGATCTTTTACAATCCAAAGCCATTGTCTGATGATGTTGTAGTATCTATGCCATGTGATATGAAAATGGTGTTTAGAAAAGTCTATACCTCCTATGACAATGAGCGCATCAAGGATAAAAGCTTTAGAGCAGGAGGCGAGCAAAATACCGATCTTATCTCTGAGAGTTTAAATACACGCTATGTGCAGGGCTCATTTAAGGATAAAAAAGGTTATTACTATCTGCTTGGCAAATATGAGTTAAGTGCATTGCAGTATCAGGTTTTAACTGATGAAAAATGCCCCAAGGCTACAGTCAAGGGACGTATGCCTGCTGTCAATATAAGTTATTTTGATGCGCAAAGGGCAGCTGCCAATTACTCACTGTATCTGCAAAATGCCAAGGATGCCCCTAAAGCAGATGGCGTTGCAGCCTTTGCGCGTATGGTTACAGACAGTGAGTTTGAATTTGCCGTGCGTGGCGGACTTGTAAGCTCACAGGCACAGTTTGATGCCATGCTGCCTCCTATGGAGGGTAGTTTGAATGATTATGCTGTCTATCAGGGTGTGGAGTCTGCCAATGGTAAAATCTCACCTATAGGTACCAGAAAGGGCAATGTGCTTGGCCTGTTCGATCTTTTTGGCAATGCCAATGAGATGATGCATGATTTGTTTCATGCCACAAGAACAGGACGTCTGCATGGCCAGGGTGGCGGCTTTACAGTGCGCGGCGGCAGTTTTTTAACTGCAGCAGATGAGATGAGCAGTGCCTATAGAAAAGAGCGTTCCTTTTTTATAAAGGGCAAGGAGAATAAATCGCGTGACATGTCAACACGTTTAGTGCTCTCTTTGCCTGTGATTTCATCTTTGCAAAGTGCCGATGCTCTAAATGCCGAGATTAAAAAATTAGGTTATGACTCAGATGAAAAGGACAGCAGGGGCGGTAATTTAAAGACTGTAGAAAGTCTTGATAAGATAATTGCTAACAATAAAAAGACCCTTGATGAAAATAAAAAACTTATTTTAAAGGGTGAAAAGGATTTAAAGGATGAAAAGGCCTTATCTGCAAAGCTCAAAGAGCGCAACAGCTCATTAAGTGAGCAGATTGAGAGCATGGGCAGTGCGCTAAGTGCCCTCAAGCAGGATATGGTCAAGGCCAATGCTGCACGTGATGAGATGCGTGACAGAGCCATAGCCTCAAATATAAGAATAGGCGCTCTTATGTGCTCTATAGTCTCTGACTATAAAAAGAGTGAGGTTACAGCTAAAAAGAGACTTGATCTTATAAAAGACATGGCTGATAAGGATGAGAGCTATAAAGAGAGTTATAAAAAGGCAAAGGCTCAGCATGAGGCCTTTGTGCAGGATTTAAAGATGGTCTCTGACACCTATGGATCACTTATTGCAATGACACAGAGCAGCTATGATCTGCCTCTTGTCAAACAGCAGTTAAGTACAGCAGGCGAGTCATTAGGCGCCTTGTCTGATAACAAGATGTTTGCGCAGTTTATAAATAATTTTTATTCAGATCTGCTCTCGTACAGCAAAGATAGAAAAAAAGATCTTAAAAAGAATGAACAAAAGTGGATTGAAGGCTGTTTTAAAACAGGCAGTGCCGCCGATAAATAGGTGTACTCATGATTAGAATAGACAGAGTTTTAAAAGACAGTTTATCAGACAGAGCATTAGCCTTAATTCCCCATCTTGAAGCTATAGGCAGCAGTTTAGGGCTTGCCTTAGGGCAGAGCTTTGCCTCACTTTTTGCAACAGCAAAGGAGGATGGTGAGTATATAAACTTTTTTGCAAAAAGCTCTGGCAATATAAGCTATACAGACTATGAGGAGCTTAAGAATACCAACAGCTCTCTTTTTGAACTATTAGAGCAAAAGTGCAGCGGTATTAAAGATTATCTGCACTCAGCCTTGTGCACTGATCCACTGCTTAATGAGCATAAAGAGAATATTATCTATTTTCTTGACAATATACCAAAGCTTGCGCTTATTGAAGGGCAGCAGGTTCTTATTGTCATAGCACAGAGCAAAGAGCAGGCTGCAGCAATAGGGGCCGCACCAGCAGCCTCTGCTGTTGCAGGAGGGGCTGCGGCTGCCACCTCCCATACTCTGTGTTATATTCTGACAGCTCTTTTTGCTCTGCTCTTGTTTCTTGGTGTTTTGTGGTGGCTGTTTTTAAGACCATGGCCGCTTAGTGGAGATTGCGCCAGTTTCTTTGCCGATCTGCCGCCAAAGCTTGATTATATTTCTGAACATGAGCAGCAGAAATTAGATGAGCTTAATGCCAGACTTTTAGATGCTGATACCAAGAGTTCTCAAAAGGATGATGAGATAGCTCGTTTAAATGAGGAGCTTTTAAAGAAAGAGCAGGAGGCTAAAAATAATCAGGAGGACAGATTAAAGCACGATGAGATGCTAAAGAGCAAGGATGAGCAGATACAAAAGCTCAAAGATGATATTAAAAAGCTTGAATCTCAGACTAAGGCCCAAAAGGTCAAGGTCACAGATCCTGCCATGGCCTCAAAGCCTAAATGCTCCGATCTTAAAAAGAGCAATAAATATCCGCGTCTTGTCATAGCCTTTGATGGCAGCGAGTCCATGCTCTCCAATGATATTGATTATACAACGGCTCATAATAGAATAAATTTAGCCAAAAAGGCTGTATCTGATATGGTGCCTCTTATTGATAAAAGAGTAAGTATTGGTCTTGTGGAGATTAATGGCTGTCCTCTTGCCAAAAATCATGGATTTTTTGCCTCAGATGCAAGATCTGCTCTTATCTCAAAGGTCAGGGCCATAAGTCCGTACAGCTATGATGGAAAAACTCCGCTGTCATCTGGAATTTTGAATATTGCCAACAGTGTTGATGGTGTAGAGAGTGATGATGTGGGCATTTTAATCTCAGATGGTGAGGATACGTGCTTTGGTGCTGAGGTGTGCTCGCTTGCAGCCTCAATACACAAGGCCAAGCCGCGCCTTAAGATCCATGTGCTAAGCATTGCCCAGGATATATCCAATGTCAAATGTGTAGCTGACATTACAGGCGGTAAGATACTAGAGCCGCAGAGTGTCAGTGATTTTACTCAACAGTTAAACAATCTGTCATCTGAATTGAATCAGGGACGTATCTGCAAGGACTGATTATGCTGCATGCTTTATTAAATTCAGGCAAGATTACCCAATATAAATATATTGCCCAGGATGGTTTTGCCATCTATGAAAAGGCCAAAAGTTTCAGAGATGCTTTGATTAAAGCTCCTGAGGTAGGTCCTGCCTATGTCAAATATCTTGCTGTACCAAGTTATGATCCACTTGATGGGCATATTGACTGGTTTACCCCAAATGAAAGCCGCTCTTCTGATGGTGAGTATCAGATTGTAAAGTGGTCGGCTGCCTCTGATGATGAAAAGAGGGCTGCCTATGCCAAGCTAAAACAGCTTGAGGATGTGCTCAAGGTCTATGGCAGACGTCTTATAAGCCGTGGAGCTAGCGGTGATATGCTGGTGCTGGCGCACTTTTTAACAGGCAATCAGAAGGGCAATATACTGCCTGCCATTCATTTTCCAAATCAGGACTGCGTCTTTATTGTAGACGGCGAGCCTGTCATTACCTTCTGGGGCTTTATTGAAAATGATGCAAGTATAGATATAAGTCCTTTGTCGCGTCTGTCTATGCCGCAAGGCAGGGTTCAGGCTACAATAGCTTCGGCATCTGCATCGGCTGCAGCTGGTGCACCAAATGATAATAGCAATGAAAAAAGAGGGCATAGCTGTGCACTTTTTCCACATTGGAAATGCCTGCTTTTAGGCCTGCTGTTATTATTGCTGCTGCCGCTTTTATTATGGCTTTTATCAAAGCTCTTTAATTTTAATCTGCCGTTTTTTAATCCTGCACTGCCAGATCTGCCATCAATAAGTGCACCTGATATTAGTAAAACACCTGTGAATACAGAGGCTGCTGCTGATAAGACAGTACATACTGCTGATGCTGTTGATGTAACAGCACCATCAGTGCCTGTAACTTCAGCTCCTCAGGCCAATTTAGATGCACTTGATGCACCTGTTGCTAATATTCCTGATCTAAAAGAGCCTGCTGTGCAAAATCCTTTAGATGCGCTTACAGGTACACAGGCAGAGACAGATTCAGGTGACAATTCCACAGAGTCTGATGCTCCTGTAGATAGTGCAGATGAGAGCAAGAGCCCTGAGAGTCAGGATAATGCGCCTGCTGCTGATAATAATGCAGTATCGGACAAGGGCAGTGTTGGCAATGTCAATCCTTTTGCTGATGGGGCTTTGAGTATTGATCCTGCTGCTGTACAAAAGGGCGATCTGTCATCGCTCAACGGTCACTGGCAGACAAAGTCCGGTCTTATGGATACAAATTCAGGCAAGCCTTTGAATTTAAGCTATGATCATAAGGATAATGTAGGTCAGCTTACCATTACCCGTCAGGATGGAGTCAAATGCACTGTAGGATCAAAGGCCTCAAATGATAATGGCGCTGTGTCTATAACTCCAGATGGTGCTGCTGTGTGCAAGGATAATGTCACCTATCAGATGCCAGATATTAAATGCTCTCAGCAAAGTGATGGCAGTACCAGATGTTTTGGTCAGTATGACAATCAGAGCGCATTTCCAATAAGAATATTTAAAAACTAGAGGAAAAAATATGAAAAAAACAATAACAATAATAGCAGCCCTTACTCTTTGTGGTTGCAGTATGACAGCACAGGAGTGCGATCCTTCAGTTGATAACGGCTATTTTGGCAAGATTGGCTGTACCTTCTCAGGCGCCTACTCAGACAGAGTTGAGCAAAAGGAGATAGAAAATGAAAGGCTTAGAAAGGAAAATACCACTTTAGCATTGCTAGCTGAGCAGATTGAGGATCAAAACCGTCTTTTGTATGGCACTATAAATGACAGAGCTGCATCTTTAGATGCCATTGTTGGTACCTTAGATAAGCTTGAGGCTGAACTTAAAGCTAAAAATAAACTTACAGCAGAGGCTAAAGCCCAGCTTGAGAGTACTAAAAAGACAGTTGGTAATATGCAAAAGAACAATGGACAGATGCTTATAGCCAAAAGAGAGGCAGAGCTTAAAGAGCTTGAGGAGCAAAAGGCTAAGCTTACCGATCTGCTCCTGTTATAAAAGGCGTATGGTGCTCACGTGCCTTTAAAAGCAGTGTTAATAGCACCTTGAGTACACATTTAATGTTTTGATAGATTACTATTAAAGTAAAAGGGAGAAGATATGGCATCACTTGGTAGAACAGTTGCATATATGCTGCTTCCTGTGTTTTTAACCACAGGATGTTTAAGTAACTCAGATGAAAAAGGTGAGGTTGATCCTCGACTTGAGAAAAGCTCATTTACAACAAATTCCTATTTTACATCATGTCTTTTAGGTGGCACTCTCGGTGCTTTTATAGGTTTTACAGCATCTAATGACAGGGCAGCAGGTGCTCTTATAGGTGCAGCAAGCGGCTGCGCTGTAGGTATGGGCTCTAATCTGATTTTTGACAGTATACGTAAAGATTACAAGAGCAAGGAAGATCAGTTAAATGCAACACAAAAGAAGCTGCAGGCTGAAAATGACAAGCTCACCAATATTGTAAATCTGGCCAAAGATATTCAAAAGCAGCAACGTGAGGAGCTGTCTAAAATAGATAAGGCAGAGATGGACAGCATCAACAGACAAAAAGAGGTTAAAAAGCTCATAGCAGATGCTGATGCCAATATTGACAGTCTGCGTAAAAATCTTGAGGCTTCACAGCAGATTGAAACAGACTATATACAGGTAAGAGAAAAAATTGTAGGTAAGGACAATCTGACAGATGCTGAAAAGGAGGCACTTGCCAATCTTGACAAGAGTATTGCCAAGACAAGAGAGCAAAATGCCATGCTCAAATCACAGATTGAGTCAATGGTAGCTCAGCGCAACAGTATGCACAATGATCTAACCTAGATCCCGTAATTTAATATAGGGTATCACTTAAAGTAGTGTCAAGCCAAAAACTGAGGGTCGGCACTACCCCTTCTTTATATCTAAGAAACTTATAGGGATGTTAAGAGTCTCTACTAGCTCTTTCTGTTGCTTTGAAAGGGAGCTTGTTAGAACCCAGCTTTCCCCATATTTTCTACAGGTAATGTCAGATAACCGAGCAATAGCACTATCTAAACCAATACGAGAGATCTTTAGATAAGGTCTTAGCTTGTTATCAAGCATGCGTCGAATAATAAGCGCAATGAAGGCTATAAACAACTTGCCGTATATGCTTTCTTGACTCTTAACCTCGAGTCTTTCATAGAGAATATCGTTCTTGAAGACACTGAAAGCTTTCTCAACGCAATCTTTAGCTCTATAGATATCAAGCACCTCTTGTGGCGATAAATCATTGCGTGTACAGAACAAAGCAAAACATCCACAAAGTTCCAGGATCTCAGAGTAGTGCTTTTCCTTGATCTCAAAACTTAAAATCTCGTTCTTTTCATTTACATTAATATGAAAGAGCTGAGAGTATTGCTTGTACCTATTTGGACCAAGGCGAGTTGCAGATCTTAACTCTTCACTAATTTTAGATACATACGAGCTCAAAGATGCTTCATCTCTTGAGGTTGAAAGTGGAGACTTATACATCATAAGTCTTGTATTTATGCGGCCAATATTGTAGTCCTTAACAGAGCAGCGTATAGTCTCATCACTGCGCTGAATAAGGATTGTATTTTCTGATAATGGATTTCGTCTCCAGTTCAAAACCTGTTCTCTAATGTCCTTGCAGAAGTCAAGAGGAGCACCAACAATAAAGTCACAGCCATGAGCTCTTGCATTATCAAGAGCGTCCCCAACAGCAAAACCTCCATCAATTACCAATGTTATAGGTACATCTAACTTAAGACCATTAGCTTTGGCCTGCTCTAAAACATATGGCAGATTTGTAAAATCATTAATTGAGCCATTGTAACAACTGAAATAAACAGGCAACTTGCGTTGAATGGTGCAAAACATACCTACATTTACTTGAGGAAGTCTTTCTTTATCGCGATTATATCCCCATGCAACCATAGGTAATGAAGTGGAGTAGTTTGATATCGATGTGACGTCATAGCAAATGCAGTTGTCAATGCTCTGCTAGTTTGTCATTAAAATTGCTCATAATTATGTCCTTATTTAATGGCTTTTCTGCTATTTTATTGTTGACACTAACTGCTTTATTTCTGTCGCCTTTTTGACCTCAAATTGTTGTCTCCATTTGCTCGAGTTTGTCGGCAATATCTGTTTAAAGTATGTTGCCACTAATTGCTTACAATTATGTCGTAATCTTGTCTTGTTTGTGCCTACAATAATAGTGTCACCACCTGCTCAAATATGTTGTCTATAACTGCTCTTTTTTGTCATAACCATATGATTGCAATAATGTTTTTACCACCTGCCAATTAGTCTGACGTAATACTATAAAAATTTTCTTAATATTCATTAAAATGATGACAATTGGCTTGTATTATTGGGAGAGGTGGCTTATGATTGTAGGCACAGCTTATCCTGGAAGCTTCACAGGATAAGCTCAATTTAACACTAGTTTAAATTCTTTAAAATTAGGTCAATAACCTCGTTATTGGCAACCTCAGTTACGGTAGCTTCGGTTACCTTCTCTTCACGCTTTAAGCATGTATAGCTTAAAGCGTGCATACAGATCTTATTAATAAGTCGTGGATTTCCTCCTGAGAGATCGCCTATCTTTTCCACGGCCCTATATTCAAACGGATTATCTTGACATCTTGACCACTTTAAATGAGATCCTATATAACTGCCAACCTGCTCATTTGTCAGATTCTGCGTAGAACTAAAATACATAATCCTTTGAGTTATAGCCTTGCACTTATCTGTCTTGAGCACAGACAGAATTTCTTTTTGGCCTGAGAGTATCAGTGTAAGCGGTGATCCGCTGTCATAGCTGTTACCGTTGAGTAAAAATCTAATCTCCTCAAGCAGGCTGAATTTACTGTACTTATTAGCCAGCAGGTGGGCCTCATCAAATATCAGAATTACCTTTTTACCGTGGGTCTTTCTTAATGTCTCAATCTCTCTGTGCAGCTGCAGACGCGCATCATTGACATAATACTTTGACTTTACACCCATCTGATTTAATGGAGCAATATACATCCACCTGGGTGTGGCATTAGACAGTGATACATACATCACTGTATGTTTTTCTTCATTAAGCTGAGATGTAAAGTAGCGCAGCAGTGTGCTTTTACCTGTACCAGGGACTCCGGTCAGCAATGCAAATGAGTTGTTCTCAATGGCCATTTTTAACTTCAGGCATGCTCCTCTAAAAATGTCTGTCTGATAGAGAAAGCCAGTGTCAATATTATTTGTAAAAGGGGTATATTCCATCTTAAAGTAGTCTAGCAAATCAGTGCTTATCATAATTATTTATCCTCATCTGTCTTGATTGAGCTTTTGTTGTATAAAGAGCTATTTCCTGGCTCTGTGCTATAGGAGGCCGAGCCTTGGTGGAATAGCTCTTTCCTTAGTTGCTCTTCAAAATCCTTCTCTGTGGTATAAAGATCTCTATCCTTATACAACCTGCGGGCGAGCCTTTGTATAGTTGGCTTTATTTCATCAGGCAAAGACTGAGGCATGTCTTCTGATCTATCAGATGCACGTTCGGTAAAGTCAATATTCTCTTTGATTTCACGCTCATACAGCGGTATAAATTTATACATGCTCTGTGAGAGGCTTTCTTTTTTTTCTTCCTCAGTAAGCTCCTGTACAAGCTCCACTGAATTGCCCACTAAAGAGCAGTGCACGACCACATACTCTCCACTTTTGGCGCTATTTGCAGGCAACTTGTAATAACGGCCTTTTATGTGTATGACGCCATCCTTGAGGACCTTACGAGAGTACTCCATAGTAAAGGCCAGATTCACAATATCATCTACAGGTCTTGCTACAGGCTCTATATATTTGTAAAAATATTCTTTAGGGGATAGTGTTACCTCTGCATCTGTTCCCATATTTTCGGTTAGAGCTGAATGTGGTGTTTCGTTGTACTCTGCAACCCACTGTTTTACAAGTAATTCAACCATACTCAGCTTTACATTATTCATACCTTCAAGCTGCTTTAATACTTTATCTAAAGTACCATTTAAACGTTCAATTGCCCCTTTGCTCTGAGGTTTATATGGTTTTGAGCGCTTATGAGGAACTCCTAAAGTGCTGGTGCAATGCTCCATTGCAGCGCTCTTATATACAGAGCCCTGATCTGTAAGAATGCTCATTGGAATACCATAGCCTGTAACAAGCTCTCTAAAAGATGACAGAACCAGGCTGTTATCCTGGGTGTCAGATATGGTTGCCACGAGGATCATGCGTGAGGCATTGTCCATCCATAGATGGATATATGGGGTTACTGGCATGCCCTGCTCATTAACACAAAATGATTTTCCAGCTATTTTAATATCTGCCTGAACCTGCTCCATAGGGAGCTTTTTACGATAGGCTCCGAAAAATGCTGTTCCTCCTTTTTCACGCTCTCTTAAAAGCTCCCCACGAGAAAAACCTTTCTGCTGTAAATGCCTCTGTAAAGTAGAGCGCTTTATAATGCCCTTTATGTTTTGGTGTTTTTCTTCCAGACATTTAATGATCTCAACTACTGAAATGGTAGGACATTGCCTGCGCAAGACTATTGCTTCATCTAGTAGACTCTCAAAACTGATGAACCTCCTTATATCTGAGCGAAACTTCTTATACTTTGGCTCAAGTCCTTGCAGACCAAATTGTTCATATTGGTCAACCCAGCGCTCAATAGTTCTCACAGATAAGCACTGCTCTGCTGCAACCTGTTTTATCATAGCCACACGCTTCTTCGAATTTTTCCCATTGGCATCTTTCTTAAGTGACACAATGGGCGCAATAACCCTCATTCTGTAACTCTTTGGATCATCATTTAAATCTTTAATTCTTTGTTTAATATTGGTCATTTATAGAATCTCCTATAAAACAAATGACTAAGAGCTGTCATCTGGCTCTTTGATTATCATGTTATTGCAGGAGATCACCCAATTATGTTTTAGGTGTATGGGTGGGTCGTTGACAAACTGCGAGCAACAGTAGACACCAAAAATTCTAAATTTGTTTTTTCCTTGTATATCAAAAGCTTTGCCTCTGGTTTTAACAGGTGCCCTGTTAAAATTTAAACTATAAGTTTCAAAAACATTTTGAGCATGAGATAGCACCGTTTCAACGGGCATTGATAGGTGTTTTCCTAAGGGACCAAGAGCTTTTATGACAAAATATCTAAAATTAACGTACTCTTCTTTGAGCTTGTGTAAAAGCTTACTCTGAGAGATATATAGCTCTATTCTGGGCCATGACAGGTTAGTGTGATTAAACTGTCCCTTTAAATGCTGTATCTCTTTATTGGCCTTGGCAAGATCTTCTGCTGTGTCTGACTGTACTCTTAAACCTGGGCAGGCATAATCAGGCAGCAGAACATGGGTTGCTTTATTGCTGTTACCTTGAGGATCTTTGCCTGATGTTATGTCACGGCATTTTTCTTTATTGGGACAGGTTAGAATCTGCAGGTGAAAGATCTTTGTAGGAGTTCCGTGGCGAATGTCTTCAATATGCTTTTTATAACCGGTTATACCATAACGTATCATAGGCTGACCGCAATACCGGCATTTGACCACAACGCCCGGCTTTAGCGTAAGCACTGGTACTAGCTCACGCTTCCCGGTTTTATTTGATTTTCTGTATACCTCTTTAACAAGAGTATCTTCTTCTGCTACAATTATTGCCATGAAGACGCCTTGTGCGTTTTTGGGCGGGACACTATTTTTAGGGCTCTAATCTAAAGGGTAGTGTCCCGTGGCATTTCTAAAACTGTCTTTTCCTAAATCATAGCAAAGCATCTGTACCTTTTTCTGCATTTTTCAACGTAAGGTAACCTCTATTTCCAAATTTTTAACAAAAAATAGGCCCAGACTGGGTTTTGACAAAAAGTGAGCAGAATGTGGTGACTTTAAAGAAGAGCAAGAGGAATCAATAAAAGATAGGCAGAAAACTCGACAAAGATATGAGCTAAATTAATGACAGATTAATAGAGCACTGACAGCAGTCATCGGCACAACAGTACTTGATCCAGTCTTGAAAGAAATCATTGCACTCAACAAGGCTAATACTACGATAAAGCTGACTTAAAGCCTGAGAGGATATCACGCTGTCAGTAAAGCACATGTGTTTATCTGTAAAGTGATCAATGTTTGAAAGCCCACCAGGAGCACCAGCTGCAAAGAAGGATGCTACAGCAAGGATCTTGTTAGCCATGGACTCTCCAAATGCGTTCCTAAGCATCACATCAAGAGAATACTCTTTTGCAATAGAATGGCAGGCCAAGGTATATCCAAAAGACGTAATGTTTGCTTTACGTGCCGGCGCTGTAGATATATCTTTACAAGGCCGTCCAGGACCTTTTACAGTTGAGATTTTAGGAAGTGGGATTTTAAAAAAAGAGTAGTAGTTCTCATTTGGATGAAAAGTTTTAATTCCCTCAATATCTTCATTGCTTATCTTGCCAATTAAAAGTCTATCATGCTTAAGCTTACCATCAACGCGATAGCTCTTAATGCGATACTTTACATAGGTCTGGCCTTTTTTTTGCCTATGAAGCTCATATCTAGAGTCATTAGGTAAAGATATAGAAACATCAGTGTACAGCATATATGATACTCCATTAAATATATTTATAGGGTATCATAAAGTGCATAAAAAAACTAGCATATAAGTCTCAAAATCGCTTGTTTATGCTAGTTTTATGGTATTATAACGCTACCCCATTATGTTACCCTATAATTAATTTGGGGATTTAGGATCTAATTGTGGCATCATAGTTAATCTTAAATAAAAAGATTAAAACTAGGTGCCCTGTTGTTATACAGCAGGGCATTTGTGTACATGCGCACTTTTATCCTGCGCCAAATGAAAAAGCCACATCGCAATGATGTGGCTTTGAGTTGGTAATTCTTTAAATTACTGCTGTGTGGCCTGAATGGCTGTGATGGCAATAGTGTAGATAATATCATCTACTAAAGCACCACGTGAGAGATCATTTACAGGCTTTCTCATACCCTGTAGCATAGGGCCGATAGATACAAGATCAGCAGATCTCTGAACAGCCTTGTATACAACGTTGCCAACCTCTAAAGATGGGAAGATAAAGACAGTTGCTTTACCTGCAACAGTTGATTTTGGAGCCTTCTGAGCTGCTACATCTTCCATAACAGCAGCATCGTACTGCAGAGGACCGTCGATGTTCAGATCAGGTCTCTTCTCCTTGGCAATACGTGTAGCCTCAACTACAGTATCAATATCAGGACCTTTGCCTGAGGTACCGGTTGAGTAGGTTACCATGGCTACGCGTGGGTCAATACCAAAGGTCTTGGCAGTATCTGCAGACTGAATGGCAATCTCGGCAATTTCCTCTGGTTTTGGATTTGGATTGATGGCACAGTCACCAAAGACATAGACCTGCTCTGGCATCAGCATAAAGAATACTGATGATACCAGTGAGGCATTAGGTGCAGTCTTGATAATCTGCAGTGGTGGACGAATGGTATTGGCAGTAGTGTGTACAGCACCTGACACCAGACCGTCAACCTCATTGCGCTCAAGCAGCATGGTGGCCAGGGCTACATTATCCTGCAGCATCTCTAAAGCCTGCTCTGGTGTCATGCCCTTTGATTTGCGCAGCTCAACAAGACGATCTACATAGTTGGCGCGTACCTCATCAGGATCGATAAACTCAACGCCGTCATCTAAGGTTACGCCCTGTTCTTTGGCTACATTTAAGATAGTTTCCTTCTTGCCAAAGAGTACTGGGGTGGCAATACCCATCTTGGCAACCTTGGAGGCTGCACATACTGTACGTGGCTCATCACCCTCAGGCAGAGCAATTCTCTTGTGGGCGGCACGGGCCAGCTCGGTTAACTTGTAGCGGAAGGCTGCAGGTGACATGAGAGGAATGCGATCAGCATCATCCTTTACAACAGTATCTAAAATCTCATCTGTATAGTACTTGGCACCAAAGGCGGCAGCAAAGTCAATGCGCTCCTTATCATCGGCATTAATCTCAGGGGCAATAGAGCCTAAAGCCTTGACTACCTGCCATAAAGAGGCCTTGGTTGAAATAACAGTCTTGCCCTTATAGGTATTTTGTGTACCTGAGGTCAGTACTACAACACCGGCATTGGTCTCTTCGCATCTGTCGGTTACAAGTACGTGGTGAGCTGCAGCGTCCATGGCATTGAAGACTAATTTGTAGACGCGAACTGAGCCATCACCCTCAAGAGTTGAGCCATCAAGCTGTGCGTTAAGATCGCAGGCGCGCAGACCATAGTTTTCCTTGGTGTATGGAATTGAGCACAGAATGTTCTCAAGTGGGCGGCTATCTGCTAAACATGAGCAGGTCTTGGTAGCTGAACAGGCATTGTCACAGCCGCAGCCTGCTAAGGTTAAAATCTTGGTACCTGAGGCATCCTTTGGAGCATTGTCATTTAATACAACAGTGCCAAGGTGGCGCTTGAGGCCGGCCTGACCGAAGTATTTTAAGGCCATTTTGACATTGTTGGCAGCCTTGCCGCAGGTGCCCATGGTTACAGTAATGATTCTTGCATCAAGAGCATGGCAGATGGCAGCGTTGAGCTCATGCTGGGCAATACCCTCAATCTGAACACCCTCAACCACAACTACACTGGCATCAGTAGCTGCAAGGAGTTTTTTGTAGTTTTCAACAACAAGCTCTAAAAGCTCAGTTTTTAGATTATCTGCAATCATCTTTCTGGCAATACGCTTGCTAAGAGCATAGCCTTTTTCACAAACATTCTTGCAGCTCTCAACTGGACGGAAAAGCTGAGCTTTTAAACCTTTATTCTCTAAAGCTTTGACAAGACCTAAACTTGCAGGGAAGATACCTGTTGAAGCACCAACAGGAACTAGCATTACTGAATTGGCCACAATTAACTCCAATTAATTAATAATTTACACAATGTAAAAAATATACTCCTATCTTATGCAAATGGCTTTAATGTTTATAAAAATAAAGCGATAAATATATAAAAATACCATTAAAAACAATACGTTATACATAAAAGTGCTAGTATTTATTTAAACTTACTTTATTAAGTAAATTTAATAACTAAATATCTGTTAAATAAGAACTTATTTTAAATGTGTGAATAAGGTCATACTATAAAATCAGCTTCATATGACTCTTAGGCCTTTTTTGCTCTTTGCTCACAGTGCGCATCAGTGGCGGCAGGGACATATTAAATGGGAGGCAGGGTATAAAAGGATACAGACTGGTGGCCTGTACTGTCCTTATTTTATTAAATCTTACATTTGTGTGCACATAATTTATAATAACTGTCTTTGCAGTAAAGCTTATATATTTTCTTGTGGTGTATTTAATTTCTATGGCAGGATTTTTTAAAAGAATAGCAAGAGGGCGTGAGTATATGGCCCTCTGGCCTGAGGAGAGGGTGCTTGTAGCCATTTTTCCAGAGCTTAGGGTCAGACGCACCCTGGCTCTTGGGGCCAAACTCTGGCCGCCTTTTATAGTTTTTATCATAGTCTGGACCTTTGTCATGGGCGGAGGACTCAAAGGCGTTGATTTTCTTTTTACGCTCAAGAACAATTATGCCGTGGCTATCTGCTGTGTCCTGTTTATTGCTCTTATACCGCTGCAGGCCTATCTGTGGTATGACAAAAGATCAAATCTTAAATTAAACAGCAGACAAAAGGCTATTATGCACAATATATGCGATCTGACACAAAGACCGTGTCCTGCTGATCCTGTTATGTATGATTTTGTGCTGGCTTTGAATGCGGCACTGCGCACACAACCTAATAAAGATTTTCTAAATATGCTCTGATTTGTTACAATATGGCTTTTTAGGTAAGTTAAATTTTAAGTCAAAAAAGTTATAAGAAATATGCAAGACAGTATTCTTCGTAAGCTCGATGCTCTTGTCGAGCGTCATCAGGAGGTTGAACAGTTAATCAGCCAGCCTGAAATCATAGCCGATCAGGATAAATTTCGTGAGTTAAACAAGGAATATTCACGCCTACAGGTTTTAGTTGACACCTACAGAGATTACAAAAGAGCCTCAGATGACGTAGCCGAGATGCAGATGATGCTAGATGGCGACGATGAGGACATGAAAGAGATGGCCGCAGAAGAGCTTGAGCCTACCAGACAAAGAGAGGCTCAGCTTGAGCAGGAGCTGCAGATTTTACTGCTGCCGCATGATGAAAAAGATGACTGCAACTGCTTTTTGGAAATCAGAGCCGGCACCGGCGGTGACGAGGCTGCTCTGTTTGCAGGCGAACTGTTCAGAGCTTACAGCAAATATGTTGAATCAAAAGGCTGGCAGCTTGAAATTGTATCTAAAAGCGAGGGTGAAGTCGGCGGCGTCAAGGAAATTATTGCCAAGATGTCAGGCGATGGTGCCTATGGCTTTATGAAATTTGAATCAGGCGGTCACCGTGTACAGCGTGTACCAGAGACTGAAGCTCAGGGTCGTGTCCACACCTCAGCCTGTACTGTAATGGTTCTGCCTGAGATTCCACCTTCAAAGGCCCCTGAAATCAATCCGGCCGATCTGCGTATTGATACTTTCAGAGCCTCAGGTGCCGGTGGTCAGCATATTAATAAAACCGATTCTGCCATCCGTATTACCCACAATCCTACAGGTATTGTAGTTGAGTGTCAGGATGAAAGATCACAGCATCGCAACCGAGAAAAGGCCATGGCTGTTTTAGTCTCACGTCTTGCCAAGCTTGAAGAGGACAAACGCCGCGCCGAGCAGGATGAGGTCCGTAACAGCATTTTAAGTTCAGGTGACAGATCAGATAGAATCAGAACCTACAACTTTCCGCAGTCACGTGTTACCGATCATCGCATCAATCTGACTTTATACCGCCTCTCAGAGGTTATGGAAGGCAATCTTGATCTTCTGTTAAAACCTGTAATTGAAGAGTATCAGGCCGAGCAGCTGGCAGAAATGGCTCGTCAGGGCGGACTTTAATGCGCTTTGATGCACTGCGTGCATGGGGGCGTGAGTATTTAAAGGAAAGTAAGCTACCCTCATTTAAATTAGATGCCGATCTCCTCTTGCTGCATGTAACAGGCAAAAAGGAGGTGGCATTGTTTCTAGATGGGCACGAGGAAGTAGACGATACTTTGTGCTCACACTATAAAGATCTCATCAAAAAAAGAGCTGCAGGCTATCCTTATGCCTATATAACAGGTTATAAGGATTTCTGGACCTTGACACTAAAGGTAGACAGCTCAACTTTAATCCCGCGTCCTGATACAGAAACTCTGATTGAGGCTGCCCTTGAACTTGATATTCACGGCAGGGTTTTAGATCTTGGCTGCGGCAGTGGCGCTATTATTCTTGCTTTAAAAAAAGAACGACCAGCTATTGAAGCTACAGGCTGTGATCGCATTAAAAAGGCCATTGAGCTGTCAAAGAGAAATGCTCTGCTCAACCATCTTGATGTGACATTTACTCAAAGCTCATGGTTTGATGCCTTTGACAATGAGCGCTTTGATTTTATAGTCTCCAATCCTCCATATATAAAAGAAGGAGATGAGAATTTAGATGGAGACGGTGTGCGCTTTGAGCCGCGCAGCGCCTTAACCTCAGGCTCTGACGGGCTTGATGATATAAGAGAAATTATTCACAAAGCACCTTTGCATTTAAACAATGGCGGCTATCTCATGCTTGAGCATGGCTATGATCAGGCCGAGTCCATAAAGGAGCTTTTTTTAGAACATGGCTTTGTCAATACCGGATCTAAAAAGGATCTGTCAGGCATTGTCAGAGTAAGTTATGCACAGTATTTTAAGGAGTGATGCTATGGGAAAAACTGTAAAGGTAGGCTCTATTAGTCTGTCCAATCATAATACACTTGCAGTCATTGGTGGACTTAATGTTCTTGAGTCACTAGATATGGCCTGTGAGGTATGTGAAAAGTTTTTAGAGGTTACACAGTCTCTTAATATGCCTTATATCTTCAAGGCCAGTTTTGACAAGGCCAATCGTTCATCACTGCACTCATACCGCGGTGTGGGTCTTGAAAAGGGCATGGAGATTTTTGATCATATTAAAAAGACCTACAATGTGCCTGTAATTACCGATGTGCATGAGCCATATCAGGCTGCCATTGTGGCAGAGCATGTGGATATTCTGCAGCTGCCAGCCTTTTTAGCCCGTCAGACCGATCTGGTCTTTGCCATGGGAGCTACCGGCAAGGTTATCAATGTTAAAAAGCCGCAGTTTATGGCCCCAGCCCAGGTTGCCAATATAGTTGAAAAATTCAAAGAGTCAGGCAATGAGAATGTTCTTTTATGCGAGAGAGGCTCACAGTTTGGCTATGACAACCTTGTAGTTGATATGTTAGGCTTTGGCGTTATGAAAAAGGTTGCAGATGACTGCCCTATAATTTTTGATGTAACCCACTCACTGCAGTGCCGTGATGCCAATGCCAAGGCCTCAGGCGGCAGACGCTCACAGGCTCTTGAGCTGGCCAAGGCCGGTGTGGCTGTATCTATTGCAGGCATTTTCCTTGAGACCCATAAAAATCCTGACAAGGCGCTGTGCGATGGTCCATCAGCTCTGCCTCTTGACTGCCTTGAAGTCTTTTTAACACAGCTAAAGCAGATTGATGATGTGGTTAAGGCTCAAAAGAGCGTACAGATAGATTAATCTTATACAGAGTATGTAACAGGCTTTAAGTATTTGGAGCATCAGTACGCTGAATTTTATACATACTCTTAAAATCACAAATTAAAAGTGCTGCCTTCTTTTTTGATTATATAGTGATTAAAAGAACAGGCAGCATGAGTGGTATATTCAGATTTTTAAAGGAGAGAGCGTTCTTATCCTGGTACTAAAGATATAAAGGACGCCTGGTGCAATATGAATAAAATATGTCTTGTTTTATGTATTAGTGCAGCTTTGTGCGCAGGATGCTCTGCATCAAAGCGCTCAGAGCTTAAAAGTGACTTTTCGCATGCAGCCTCTCAGGCAGGATCTGATGCAAAAAATTTTGGCAAGGGTGTGGTCAGAGGCGCTAAAAATGTCTATTCAGGCTCCAAGGAGGCTGCATCTGATTTTGTAGATGAGCTGGGTGAAATGGGTGATGAGATAAAGGATGATTTTTATTAAAGACTGAATATTTTTTATAAAAATAATAAAATTTTATCCTCTTGGAGTATTGCATGTCTTTTTTTAAAAGCTCTTTATCTACATTACTGATAATTATCAATGCTCTGGCTTTAGGTTATTTTTCTTTAAAGATAACTGGCAGGCATCTGCCTACTGATTTTATAAGACCTTTTATCATAGGCATATTAGGCTGGAGCGCTGTCTATCTGCTCATAAGAGCCAGATGGCATAAAAGCGCTCTTATCTGGACGCTGATACTATCTGTTTTTTCTGTATCAACAGCTGTATCCTATGTCTATTACACCAGCATAGATTCATTTTTTACAGGCGATGACATAGTAGCTATTGCTCAGTCAAATGTTGAGGAGCTTTATGACTTTGCCGAGCATTATCTTATAAATGAAAATACTCTGCTCTATGGAGCATTGAGTCTAGCAGCAACTCTTTTAACACTTGTATTTCTGTATTTTAGAGCTGCGGGCAAAAAGATTGTCTATAAAAATACAGCAGTGTTTTTTGCCTTTATATTTATTATAGCCAGTGTCATTATCACCACACAGCTAAGACCTTTTAAATATTACAGACTAATGGTCTCAGATCTGCAAAGCAAGATTGACACTTTTCATGCTCTGACGCAGAAGCTAGAAAGTGCCTCTGTATCAAATGCCTATAAAAGCAAAAAGGGCGAGCTTTATGTTCTGGTCATTGGCGAGTCACTCTGTCGTGACAATATGGGGCTTTATAACAGATCTATAGATAATACTCCTTTTTTATCAAGGCTTGGCAGTTTAGATAATACAGTGGTATTTAACAATGCCTATTCAAGCTTTGTAAATACAGTGCCATCTATTACAGCCTCATTCTCACAGGGTAATTTTGTAACAGGCCTTATCTTTCCTGAGGGCGAGAATTTAATTTCCATGGCCAAAAAGAGCGGCATGGTGACACACTGGATTTCAAATCAGGTCAAAAACGGCAATGCAGATACACCTGTAGGCGCCATCTCAAGCCTTGCTGACAATTCATTTTTTACCACCAACTATGTCTTTGACGGCTCCTATTCACAAAAGCCTGACAAGGTTTTACTTCCGCAGTTAAAGAAGGTCTTTGACTCACTTGACAGCAGCCAGAACAACTTTGTTATTGTGCATATTATGGGCAATCACTCGCCATACTATAATCGTTTTCCTGAGAACTATCCTGTAATTAAAATCAATGATGCCTCACAGCTTGGCAGTCTGTCTCTTGATGCCAATGTTGTAAACATGGCTTTAGATAAAGCCACAGCCTATGACAATTATGTTACAGCTGTAAAATACAATGATGAGTTTTTAAATGAGCTTTATGATCTTTTTGCCACACGTGAGGATTACAGAGCCTTTATTTACTATTCAGATCATGCCGAGGCCATACATTATGACGCCGTGGGCAAGGCTGTACAGAACAATGCCCATGTAGGACGTCACAATGTGGCTCAGTTTTCCTATGCCATGAGCCGTATTCCTTTTATAGTCAATGTCTCAGATAGTTTTGTAAAGGAATATCCATCAAGCTTTTATGCCATGGAGCGTAATAAGAATAAGATTGTCACCAATGACACTCTTTATGATTTTATGCTCGATCTGATGCAAATTAAAAGCTCTGCTGTAAATTATAAGCTCTCTGCTGCCAATATGTCCTTTGACATGGGCAATGAGCAGGATATAACTATTATCAAGGATACAAAGGTAGCCAACGATCCTGAATATATAGCCAATATTACAGCACTTGATCCTCTTGTAAAAAGAATAGCCATACGCAGTGCCAACTCACTGTTTAAGGCCAACAGTCTTATCTCCAAGGGTTATGAAACATTGCATGTTGATACCATAACCCATGACGGTAAGATCTTTGTAAGAGCACTTAAGGACTATGATGATGACTTCATAGGCGATAAAGAGTATATGCACAAGCTCTATAACAAGGATACCAGGGTTATTTTTGCACTTGATGACAAGGCTGAGATCTCTATGCTTGAGGATCTGTTATCTTACAAGAATGTAGCTCTTATGGCCTCATCTTTAAGTCAGTACGAAAAGCTTAAGGCTGCAGGCTTTGCCAATGTTATATTAAAGCTTGCTGATTATGATGAAAGTGCCATTGAAAAGGCAGATAAGATCTGTATTGATGAGGATGTGTTTAAAAAGCATGAGGCTATCTTTACAGATCTTATAAAACCTGCATCTGCGGTAAATAAGAGTGTAGAGACTGCCACTGATGGCAGTGCTGATGGCAATACTGATAAGGGTGTCAATGAATACAGTGCAGATGATGTCTCATCACGCCTTGTCTATATTATCTTTGATGAGCTTAGTGTGCAGGACAGACAGTCAGTACTACAGATGCACTCTATGTCAGATAAGCTTAATTTTATAGTAAATTATGACAATGCCTTTAGCTCTGATTTTTAAGATATAAGATAAAAGCAAAAACTGTAAAAAAGCCTGTCAGGATTAACAGCTAACAGGCTTTTATATACTCTTTATATAAAGAAATTCTGCACAAGTATCATATAAAAGACAGTGCCTGAGGCAATACTTAGCAGTGTATTTTTCTTCCATTTGTGTATAAGCACAATAAAAATAATGGCAATAAGATCGGGCAGACCATGATGGCTTTTATAAATACTGTCCTTAAGGCAGTAGATGACTAAAAGCGCAATCATGGCAAAGGGCAGTACCTTGCCAAGAAAGCTGATATAGGCAGGTGCTGTTCTTTTTTCACTAAAGAGCATAAAGGGAATAAAGCGGGTGAGCATAGTGCCGGCTATAACTGCAGCTATAGTTATAATCTCCTGCGTTGTTGTCATTTAAAATACCTCCAGTTTTCTTCTTAGCATTGAGAAAATGAGGATAATGCCAAGCATGGCCGGTACGATAAAGTGATCGCTGCCAAAGAGCACAAGACAGATAAAGGTACAGATTAAACCTGTAAGAGCCGGGGTATGATTTTTAACGCTGTCCCACTGATTTAGAAAAATCACCACAAAAAGGGCTGTCATAACAAATTCAATACCTGTGGTATCAAAGCTGACCACGTAGCCAAGTAGAGCTCCTAGTGTAGCGCCTGCCACCCAGTAGATGTGATTTAACAGGGTGACAAAAAACATAAAATAACCTTTGTCCACATCAGCTGGAATCTTTGTGGTGCAGTTGATGGTAAAAGATTCATCACACATGCCAAAGATTAAATAGAATTTTTTTAAACCTGTATTTTTATATTTATCGAGCATGGATATGCCGTAAAAAAGATGACGGGCATTGACCATAAGAGCCATAAGCAGGGCATAGAGCGGATTGAAAGTACCAAGCAGCAGGGCTACAGTGATAAACTCCATGGATCCGGCAAAAATAAGCAGGCTCATGAGCATAGGGTAGATAAAGGAAAAGCCCTCGCTTTTCATAAAAAAGCCATATGACATACCTAAAAACAAAAAGGCTACGCATATGGGCAGAGTATGGGGCAGAGCTGCTTTAAAGGCTTTAAGTTTCACGCCTTACTCCTTAAGAAGCAAAGTTATCTTTTATTTGACATAAGTCTGGCTATTTTACAATGTTTCCTGATGGTGGTGGTGAATAATATAATATTGACTTTTTTGTGTGCATCTTAGGTGCAGTGAGCTTTTAGCCACATAAAACGCAGGAAAATAATGGAAGAATATGGTTTGGCACAGATCCAAAATATGTTTTGGTAGTCAAAAGCATTAAAGTGGTTTACAATTATACACGCAAGGAAGGGTGGCAGAGAGGCTGAATGCACCGCACTCGAAATGCGGCAAACTCTTATCGGGTTTCAAGGGTTCAAATCCCTTCCCTTCCGCCACAAAGCCTTTTTAACCTATATCAAACCCATTCAATCCCACTCAAAACAATAAATAAAAACCTTGTAAAATCAACGTTTTGCCGTTTCAGCCCATTGCAACCTATGTCAATTGACTTTTTTGCTATGCAGGCGTGTGGTAACCTATGATCACCGATTTTTGTAAAAAGTGATCATTTTAACGAGTGATCACGATTTCATGATCACCACAGAGGCGACACACAATGATTACTGCTATTCAAATCAAGAATTTAAAGAGTGGATCACTTGCAGACGGTAAAGGGCTGTATGTGAGGGTCTTAGGGAGTGGAACGAAAAGCTTTATTGTCAGAAAAAAGATAAACAATAAAATTTTCACCAAGACTCTAGGCTCCTATCCTGAAATGTCTATTGCCACTGCAAGACAATTGGCCAAGGAGTACATTGACAGTCTTCAAGGGGTAGAAAGTGGCAGCGTCAAAATATTTAAAGACGTGTATGATGAATGGATTGAGTTTAAGGCAAAGCAGATAAAAGATGTTAAAAACGTTAAGCTGCGTCTAAATGGATTAGTGGCTAAGTTTGGACACCTGCCCTTTCATTCTCTCACTACAGTACAGATAGGCAATGAAATAAAGAAGTACACGGCAAACGGCACGCAGAAACTTGAAAGCGCTAAGCGTTTGGCTATTTGGCTGAAACAGTTAGAAGTGTACGCCGTAAACAGTGGCTATGCAGACAGCTATAAGTTTCAGGGCATTAACAAGATTGTGCCACCACCTAGAGCCAAGCCTATGCCTTCTGTTCACCCTGACAATTTGGCAGAGATCCTACAGAAGTTTAAGCAGGAGCAGATCCACAGCCCTTCAATTTTTGATATCACTCTTACAGGGTTTTACACGCTGCTAAGACCTAATGAGTATATAAGTTTAAAATGGGACTACATTGACCTAGATAACAGAGTCATCACCCTGCCCTCTGCACTCATGAAAATGAAAAGGGAGCATGCCATTCCTGTAAGCGATCAATTATATGCATTGCTTAAAAGACGTAAGGGCATGCAGATAAATGAGTGGCTGTTCCCTTCATCAAAGCCAGGGCAACCACTGACCACAGCCTTAGCTGAAAAATTCTTTAGGACAAGAGGGTTTAAAGACATTCTTGTACCCCATGGCATCAGGTCAATAGGGCGCACTTGGTTTCAAGAGCAGAGATATGATCATGACTTATCTGAGATGTGTCTTGCTCATTTAACAGCATCAAGCACAGAGCTTGCCTATAACCGATCACAGAGATTAGATGAGCGCCGTGAGCTGATGCAGGCATGGTCCGACTTCGTAGAATCTTGTCTCAATGCGGAGCCGATAAAAGGGCAGGGTAAATTTTTTACTTTTTAGGAGGATCTTATGAGTGAATATATATGCAGGCTTAAGGCCGATAAGTCCGGCGTTGTTGGCGCAGGTGTGAGATTTCAACGTATCAGACGCATAACAGGCTATCTTGTAGGAACAACTGACAGATTCAACAATGCCAAAAAGGCAGAGCTTGATGACCGTGTAAAACATATGAGTTTAAGTTAAACAATAAAGGCGCCACCTGGCGCCCTTGTTTATTCTGGCATATCCCTTCTTAAATAATCTCTGATCACCTTAAAACATGGGTCATCTGAGAATAGGGCTTTAAATAGTAAAGTTTTTATTTTTTCTGCCTGTCTGTCCGTCACCGGCCTTAGACCTCTTTCCATTTTGGAGACATACTCAGCTGATATGCCAAGCTGCGCTGCTAACTCCTCAGGTGATAACCCCATAGCCAGACGCAGCCTTTTGTATAATTTGCTATCCATATTTTTATGTCCTATAATTTAGGAGAAAGAAGGGGTTGCCCCCTTCCGTTTTATCTCCTTTGCTTTGACTTTTTGCGTTCTAACTCGTTTTCTTGTTTCTGCACTATTTCAGAAAACTGTCTTTTAGCATTAGTAGAGCAAAGGATCCAAAGAATTTCAAACTTTTCCTTATAGGTTAATTTCATTCTTTGTTCTCCTTAAATTGAACATCCTTTTCAGGGCCCCAGTCTTAACTGACTGTAGTTATATTGTACGATAAATCCGTACATAAAGTCAATGCTTTTTAGCTTACAAGGTCAAAAAATGAACGAAAGATTTGATTACTTCAAGGCTATGATTTTGGCCAAGACGCTGCTTGAGCGTATCCACAATTTCAGGATTAAATTTATATTATTGTGCGCCATATGCTCAGCTGTATGCGCTACACTTGGCTTCTATGCTGTTACAACAGAAGATGATAATTTTATTGGTGCCCTCATTTTTGCGATCTTGGTCAGTGGCATGGCTATCTTTGCCTACCGGGCCCATTGGCTTGATATGCGAGACAAGTATTATGAAATGATCAAAAATGATTATGACTACTACATGACAGAGTATAAAGAGTTTATAAAATAAAAGCCCTCAATGAGAGGGCCTTATCATCAGCAAAAATCTAAACTCTAAAATTACCGATTTTATTTTTAAATGCACATTTCATCACCCCATTATCAGACTAACCCATGAAGGTTTTTATTAATTTTTAGCAAGCAGAATATCCAATACATAACGACTTAAATTCTTGCCACTCTCCTGGGCCAGTCTTTTAATCTCCTGCTCCTCTTCTTTGAGACATGACACCACAATCCTGCCCTCAGCCTTTGGCTTGTTGCTGATAGTGCCCTTTGGACGTCCTGCTCCTTCTCTTGAGCCACCTCTAGCCATAAAAGAACCTCACAACCTGTAAAACAATTGATATCACTTGTAATGCTATTATGATTTTTAAAAGCGTTTCTCTGCTCATTTTGACATCCTTTTGTATCTAATATACAATTTAGGAGCCCTGCCTCCACAGGGCCTAAGGTTATTTTAAATAAAGGTCAAGGATTGATATTAGTATTTGAATAAGTGTAAGTATGAAAATAGCTAAATCAAAACTTGACCATCCTTGTTTACGTTGGCGTTTTTGCCTTCGTTTCTTTTTCATCATGGATGCCTCCTACTCCATGTTATCATGCCCTTATTATAACACTATTGAATAATAATTACAATAAAAAATCAAACAAAACAGCATATATTTTGCGTTTCTATCTAATGCAACCTATATCAATCTAGTGCAACTCCATTCATTTTGCTTTGACGTGGCTTTTCTTAGATCCTATAATTAGGGGAAAAAAGAGGTGTTGACATGAAATACAGAATAGGATGGCCAGGGTGGAAGGTTGCTTATAAATTAGGCTTTACTATGACCTATAAAGTGAGTTTTGAGTACTCTCTTGCTGATGACGAATTTCAAAATGAAGAAGGAAATTTGTATACATATACTGGCTATTTTGATGATTTAGATCTTGCTTTTGAGGCTCTTACATTTGAAGAGTTGATTAAAGAAGCTCAATCAATTGCAAATGAGTATGTTGAAATGCAATGTAAAACAGATAAGCTTTCTTCAAAAATTCAACCTATTCTGCCTCAGCATATAAAAGGTCTTGTTTAAATGGGCCACAATGGGTATGTAAAGCTAAGCAAAATTTTAAAAAATAATGGCTGTACAGTTATAAGGCAGGGGAAAGGCTCTCATGAATGGTGGTACAGTCCAATTTCAGAGAACACTTTTACAGTGTCCAAAAATATTTATAAAAGAGACATGATGAATGTAATTTTAAAACAGGCAGGACTTAAAAAGGAGTTTTAAGTTGAAGTATAGAATAGGTTGGCCAGGGTGGAAGATTGCTTACAAGCTTGGCTTTTCACTGTACTATCGGTATGTTGTCTACTTTAATAAAGATCTTAAACATTTTTGTGGATATAGTCCTGATGTTAAAGGAGTCATAGCCGAGTCAGAAGATCTACGTGAAGTTATTGAGGCAATTCAGGACAGTGCTAATGAGTTTATTGCAATAGATTTAAACACCACTAAAAATTTAAATATTAAGCCATTAGGTGCATTAAAAGGCAAAATTGCGTGAACATGTAATTTTATAAATTATAATCTTTTAAAGTATGCGCATCGTAAATGTTATATATTTTATTCTTTGCTGTTGTTTTTAATTTGGCTTGTACTCTTAAAATTTCTCCTGTATTAAATGCTGTGGTATATACGTTAGATGGGAGACTGAACGCATCATCAGATATTACGGCATTATGTTTGATAAAGCTTTCGTTGTCATTTTCATAATAGTTGTTGTTTGGGCAGTCTTCAGCTTTGATAAAAGTACATTTATTTGATATCTTATTTAATGAGCAAAGTATAATATCAAACTCCATTATTTGGGATACAACAGGTTGCTCATTTTTAGATATTACTTTTTTTACTTCATTATCAACAGTAGCTATTAGCTTATCCTTTTCCTGTAAGTTTGTAGCTGGCTGAATCAAATCAATTTCACCACAACTTTTACCAATTGGATTTAGAGCGTTTCTGCTATACATCTTTGTAATTTCAGCTATTTTATCTATGGCATGTTTTGCAGTATCCGCCGTAATTTTTTGTGACTCTATACTATAATTTAAAATTGCATTAACAGCGTTTTGTGAATCACTATCAGATCTTTTACTAAATATAAAACTACACATAGCGTTAAACAACTCCCTTATAGAGTTTATAGTCTCCCCTATCGGTTGGGCTGCTTGAGATATTGCCGAAATAATGGCTATTATCTCAATTGAGCCGGGGGCAAGCTTTGCGTCTGTTACTACATCTACAATCCAATTTTCAGGTTTTTCCTCAATCCTTCCGCTTACAGAATAAGTTCCAACGATTGATAATACATTTGAGTATCCTGACAAGGACTTTGCAAAGTCTTCCAACGAAATGCGATATTCACCTAATTTCAAGTCTTTATATTTAATTTTTATTTGAAACTCATCCATAGTCAATGCTCTTATAAAAATAGAATCGTTTTTATAGTTTATCAAATGAGAGATATATGACATCTAATATTTTAATAATTGTTGCACATTAAAGGCGCCATTGGCGCCCCTCTCTATTTACGACCCTCAAAAATTTCTAGCATAAACTCACTTACGTTTTTATTGGCCTCTTTAGCTGCATCTTTTATTTTCTGCTCCATCTCTTTGGTGCAGGATATAACAATGCGCCCTGTCTTGTAGCCCGTACCGCCTGTAGTAGATCCAACTTTACGGCCAGCCCCTTCACGTGCTCCACCCTTAGCCATTTATCCACCTCATAACTGTAAAAAATAAGTCTATTGCGTTTAATGCTATTAATACCAATAATAAAATCATTATTTTTGTTTGCATGTTTTCACTCCATTATTGTATTATTAATAGGCCCTGCCTCCACAGGGCCGTAAATCTAGGTTAATGAATTTACGATGTCAATCAATGTCTTTACTATTTCAAGAATGGCCAAAATCAGAACTAGTAAAGCATTGATTCGGTTTAAGCGCTTTTCTTTTCGCTTCATCTTTCACCTCCTTGGCCTCAATTATATCAATAATTGATTAATATAGCAACAATAATCAATAATAATTTTACATTTTTGCTAAAATAATTATAGATTTTAATTTCTAGGAGACATGATGCCTGTTTATATGATTGTGCCTGTCGGTACTTCAATAATTACTCAAGAGCTTGAGGATAGAATAAAAAGCGTAATAGCAAGCCCCTCAGATATGTATATGCTTTTAAATAGAAATGCCTGCTATGTTGCATTTAATGGTATCAGTACCGAGCTAAGAGATAGGCTCAATCTAGGTGGCAAAAATAACCCTCATATGTCAGATAGTGAAATATCAGAGGCTCCTAATATCCCTCCAATTTCAGCTATTATCATATCTGTTGTACCTGGTGGGTTTAATGGTTATGCCCCTACTGATATATGGGAATGGTTAAATTTAAAAATGGGCCCATACTAAAACATGGCTAATCAATTCCCAGAGCAGACCAACTCAGTTGCTCCTACAAAAAATGATTATCCAGATAAGATGCATTCTCTTTCTGAAAGGGTGTCTATATTAAATAATGATCAAAAGCATTTAAAAGAGCTCCATGAAAAGGACTTAAAGATAATAGAATCATCAACACAGAGCATTATTAAACGTCTTGAAAAACTAGAAGATAAAGTTGAAAAAATAGACTCATTAAGATGGAAAATTGTTGGCGCAGCTGCCACTTTGGTATTTTTTGCAACCATTACTGCGGCAATTTATAAATCATTATCATAATTTAATGCGCTAGCGCCAGGCAAGTGGCGCCTCTGCCTGGCAGTCTCACCTAGCGTGCCAAGTGAGGGCCCTAAGGCCGTGAAGAGATCCGGCACCTTAGGGGAAATGTCCCCACATTTTTGCGCAGCTTAAGCCGTAGGCCGTGGGGCTCTGTCAGTTAAATTATAGCATTTCTAATCGTTCTAATCTTTCTAGTCACCATCTATTCACTTTACAAATTTTTCAGCGATGCAAAGATCTAGATCTTCTAAGTCAAAACCTCCAAAGTCAGAAGGATAGTGCTCTTTAACAATAGGCTTGATTGTATATAAAATCACCTCCTGAAGAACGCCAAGCACGTGGCAATTCAGATCGCCTAACAAATAATTGAGCTTTCTAAATATCCTATCGTTCTGATCGTAGCTCTTTACTAGATTTTTTAAGGCGCATAGCTGCGTCTCATTTAATGCATATTGACCTCTGCTTGCTTTGGCAGTTGCAACATCAATTAAATTTTTTACAAACTGGGCTTGCTCATCTGTGAATAAAGGCACATGTTTAGGAGCTGTGCATGATTCAGTTCTATAGACGATTGAGTACAAATCTCTATAGTTCTCAAGGCGTGCCTCTTTTTCCTCTGCTGACATGTATGTACCTGTCCTTCTTATCTGAGGCAGAACCTCTGATGTAACCCATTTTTTGAACTCTTTTGCCTTTGGAAGTTTGGAGCCGAAGATGAGGGCATACATGCCACTTTCATTTACAAAGTTAGCTTTTTGTGCTCTACCCATACTGTCTATGACGTCGCGTTTGGCTACGTCATCTTCATGAACATAATTTTTAAGCGCATCTCGTGGGTTTGTGTAACCTAAAGCATCACATAGATCCTTGGCACACATCCAAAGGTTATTTTTAAAATCAATCTCAGTGCGAACAGTTGAATCTTGAAAGTTTAAGACTTGTAATTTAGTCATGATTTATCCTTGCTTTATATTTTTCAATTGAGATCTTAAGTGGGTGGGTAGGTGCTGAAAAACCGAAGCAAGACGGCCTGCTTATTCAATATATTCACACGACACCTACCATAGACGCACAGTATAGTTACAGCTATACCATGGGTAGAAAGGTTGCGCTCTTGCTTCATAGTGTTTTTCAGGCACTAGTCCCACGACTTAAGGACACTACTAATATAGAGCGCTTTTTGAATTTTTGCAAGTTTAAAAAATTATACCCCTCATTTACTGTTATCAAGTTTTCTGTATAGGTATGAAATAATAGTGAATAAATCAAACAGATCTTCCTTTCCTTCACATAACATTACCGGTCTGTGCGCTAAAGGATTCCTTATGATTGAATAGGCAGCTTTAAATAACAGAGCTATTGCCCTCTGATCTTTTAAATCCTGCTCTGATTCCATTTTTGTAAGTTTTACTAAAGGCTGACTACATAAAAGAGCCTGATCAATAAGCATATGACCATCTATACCGCTGTTTAGATTTGCTTTACGCCTTAATTCTTCAAACAATCCTTTTGTTGCTTCAAATAGGACAGAGAACTCATCGCCATTAATGCTCTTATCTGAGCAATAGGTTAAGACTTTATGATAGATCCCGCGTTTCTCTAGCTCCTTTAATAAGGCAGCATTTGATCGTTTGCCATAATAGCCCTCTGGCGGATTCCTAAGGTCAATAAGCCCATATCCTTGAGTATAATCATAATATATAGGTAGTTTTCTTAACTCAAAAAGTGAGTTTATACCATCTATTGCTCTTTTAAATGTTGGATTTGTGTTAATAAGAGAAGGTGAAAATGCTGCTGCTATAGTCTGAAACACAAAACCGTCATTTTGATAGTTCTGTTGTCCATACTGAAAAATGGATAGCAGGCAGTTAACCTTAGAGCCACAGTTTTGTCTTAACTGCAGAATGTTAAAATTACCCCAACTAAGTACCTTTGAAAATTCATTCCAGGAAGAAGAGTAGGGCTGCTCAATTAGCTTTGCAAGCTCGCTTAACTCGGATACACTAAATAATTGATTCATTGTATTTACTCACTATAAGAGGTTGATAATAGTTGTTTTTTTTCAACAATTGTCATCATTTTAAGAAGATTAACATCATCAAGTAAGGCTGTGAGCAAAGAGTCAGCCAAAGCTTGATTTCCTATTTGTATGTTGTATTCTATTTCATTAACCTTATGTTTAATTTCCTGTATTTTATCCTGTTGGAAGCTCATAATTATTATTCTCCTTTTTCACGGCTATAATTTCGGTTATAAATCCGACAGATGGCTTATCCATCGGATTTAGTAACGGTTAAACGGTTATAATTCGGTTATAATTCAGTCAAGGGGCCCTAGGACAGGCACTGCCTGCATCAATGTAAGAATGTATGCTGACAAGCCCTCTTGCCCTTCTTGTTCAAAATGCCTAGCAAGCTCTAAAGCGTTTTCTTTAAATCCTTGCTCATCGTTCTCTACATGGCATCTGATAAGATTAAGTACGGTTGTTATATTCATGGCTACCTCACTGTATTTTTGTAAATCTGTTCATAAAATTAGGGTTATCATGTAGAGCATCAGTTTTGTCCCCAGTGTCCACCGATGTGGCAATATAATCTAAGAAAAATTTTAAGTGCTGCCTTTGAATGTCGCTAAGATCTTCTTTTTCCATGACAGCGATGCCCTGCTGTAAGATGTCAATCTTGTCTGAGTCTGTTATGTTTTCTAATGCCGTTCTTTTTTCAACCTCTCTTTTTAAATAAGAAAAAGGTCTTAAATCATATTCCTCTGCGATGCCTTTTAATCTTTGTAATGAAGGCTTTACTGTGCCCTTGGCTATGTTTATATCAATTACAACATCTTTATTGATCAATTCGCGTTCTATCTCTAACACAAGGGTTATAAAAGGCACGCCGTTTTTGTTAATTGAATAAAGTGGTTTAAAAAAATTAAAGTTAGGTCTTATTGCCATTTTATTTTGCCTCTCTTGCTTCTTTCTCTTTCATAATTCCATACATCCAAAGGACACAGTTCACATCTTCTAGCAGCTGCAGCAGCTTCTCTGTATCAAGCTGAATTACTGTCCTTATGGCCATCATGCCTTCATATAAATCGTTTGGATCTTTTAGCGTCTTCTCAAGCTCTTCAAGATCGTAACGCTCCTTGATGCGCTCCCATATCTCATCGGGGGTACATTTGAGTGATGCCACAGTAGGGATTTTTACATTCTTCATCAGGCGTGAGTTAGTTGTTCTGTTAAGCCTGGCAGTGAATAGGGTCAAAGAGGTGCCCTTATCCATCACACGCATTGAGCTTTTATCCAAAACCCACAGCTCTGTGTTCTGCGGAGTAATCACGTTAATGCCAACAGTCAGATTTGGATCGTACTGACTTAGAAATTTCATGTATTGCTTAAGTTTCATCGTTTAAAATCCTACGCTATGTAAATACTCATTAATCTGTCTATCTATGAAATTCTGACTGCTTTGGTCGTGCTCTTTTCTGATTTTTCGGCACTCTAAAACAACTTCCATATAATACTTTTGCTTATAGTAAAAGTTTTCAATGGCGTGAATTTCTTCATCAGTTGGATTGCATAAGTCTTTAAATATTTGAACATGACTTTTTTTTAAAACTAAACCATTAATTAATTTATTTATTACAGATGTTTTAGTTTTTGTCTTTTTACTAAGATTAAAAGCACAACCATACTCCAATTTGACCCATTTGCGTACCTTATATAAAAACCTAATATAATCAGGAGCAATCTTTACTAAAAACCATAAATCATCTACGCCAAATGGATATGTGTTTTCATATTTCTGCGCTTCTGACTTTTGACCTGGCAGGCTCTTCTGCTTTTCATATTCTTTAAAAAATTTATTTAATTGTGCTTTCTCATCTGCATTTAACTCTAATAGTCTGCAAAGCAGCTTTCTCTTATCCTGTGGAAAGCAACGTGAGCCAGTGGTGCAACTTATAAAATATGAATAATTCATATCTAAAATTTTTGCGAGCTTAGCTTTTGATTTATATTTTTCAAAAATCTTTATGTTTAAAAACTCAAGCATTTCTTTTGCTTCTTCCTGATTAATCATGAGCAATCTCCTATTAATTCTTTTCTTTTAAATAAACAAGCACACTTTTATAAAAAAGGGCTGTCCATTCTTTTAGTGGAAGCATGGAGTACAGCTTGTTAATTGTTATCATGTAATAAAAAGTCTGTATGCCCATGTCATTAATGTAAGTTACATGTTTAACCTCTTTTATTTCATCAGTCTTTATGCAACCTGGGAAAGCTTTTTCTAAATGTCTGATGCAGTAATAAAAGGTTCCGTCTGTCTTGACGCATTTAATTGTTGTGTTGTTCATTTCAACTTTTAAAAAATAAGGAAACTCTGCCATTTTTTATAATCCTTCTATAATTAATAAATAAATCTTAAAATCTCATCGTAATAGCGCTTTTGATAGAAGTTGCGCAGGATGACTTCAATGCCCTTAGGCTGCTTAATCTCTCTTTTACGCTCCAATGCTTCAGCAACTGATGCCGGTGCCATGGTGTCTGCCAACTGTCCCCATGTCTCCTTGGCTGTCTGGTATGCTGTAGATTTTTTGCCAAAGTCAAAGCCAAGCCATGTGCTTACATTGTGAGTCTTGCCCTTGTATTTGCTTAAAAAGGTCACCTTAAGCAGGTTGTTACCATTCCTTGAAAGCTCCTGACTTACTTTCAGACCATCAATGTGCAGCACATGCCCTCCATATGCCGGCTCCATGCCTGTAGGGAGATCTTCTTCTATGACTTTCACATCTGTGGCAAGTTTGTAATCAATCTCTCTTATAATGGTGGCACCACAGTAAGGGCATACCGTTGAAGTGGCAGGGATGTAAGTGCTGCACTCTGGGCATGCCTTGACAGGTGATGGCCTCTTATTGCCCTTCTTTTTCTCGTTCTCAGAAGGCTCATGGCTTTCTATCTCAATGGCATTGATAGGGCCATGTCTTTCAATGTTGCGGGCGAAGTCTAAGATTAACGCATCCTTTTTGCCCTCAGCAGGGCGCAGGGCACGACCAATGATCTGCACATATAAGGCTGTAGACTTGGTAGGTCTTAACATTATGAGCATATCAACAAAGGGAACATCAAAGCCTGTGGTCAATTGGTCTGCACTTACAAGACAGTCAATATCTCCAGCTCTGAATTTTTCTATAGCAGCTGCATTGTCTTCTTTTGAATTGGCTGAATTGACAGCATAAGCTCTGACGTTTAGATCGCGCAATTTCTGTGCTACCTTCTGCGTATTCTCAATGCCTGCAATAAAGCACAGCCAATGTCTGCGATCTTCTGCCTTGGCTATCTGCACTGACTGCAAGAGTGCTGCGTCTAACATGTCACTGTCACCGCAAGCCTTCTCAAGCTCTTCAAGCTTAAAGTCACCACCCCTTGTGTGCAGTCCCTCTGCCTTTACCTCTGCCTTGGTATGCAGAGTTCTTAAGTTTGACAGATAGCCCTCTTTAATCAGTCTGTTTAGTGACTTGGTGAGATCGTAGGCAACATCTGTAAAGATAGCGTTGTTCTGCTCAGTTAAGAGGCCTCCCTGCATACGATAAGGTGTAGCTGTTAAGCCAAGGACACGCATGCGAGGGTTGGCTGCTTTTAAAGTTGATATAACAGTTCTGTACTGAGAGCTTTCCTTCTCTGACAGCAGATGGCACTCATCTATGATGATTAGATTGATAACGCCAAAGGTATGACGACAGCATCTTAAAGTGCTTGCCACACTCTGAATTGTGCCAAAGATAGCCTTGTGCCCTAGATCCTTGGCGCCAAGTGATGCGCTGTGAATGCCCATGTCTATCTCTGGCCATACAGCGCGCATCTTTTCTGCATTCTGCTTTACAAGCTCACCTACATGAGTCAGCATCAGACAGCGAGTGTTAGGCCAGGTCTTGAGCATGCGCTGTACAATAAGGGCAATGATGATGCTTTTACCTGTACCTGTAGGCAGGACAAGCAGAGGATTCTTTGAGCTGCTGCCATTTGTATCGGAGTTTTCCGTCACAAAGCGCCAGAACTCATTGCAGGCCTCTGCCTGATACCAACGTGCACTTATCATATTGTGCCCTCAACAAAGTGCTTGGCAAATGACTTGGCATGCTCAAGGGACATGGCAGAGCTGTACATCACTACCTCACCGTCCATGAATCCTACAACATCAAAGCTTGATGCCTTAGGCCACTCATATATCTCAGCTCTCATGTTGCCTTTTTCCTTGACCTCAATGGCTGTCTTTTTCTCTCTGAAATTTAAGAATGCACGTGCCATTTTTAAACCTCCATCTCTGCAACGAATTTTTTAATGTCATCAAGCTTATAAAAGGCCTTGGTGCCTAATATCAGTGGCTTTGGAAACCCCTTGAAGGTGCTGTTTAAATACCTGTATACGGTTGAATAGCTGATACCGACATACTCTTTAAACTGTGCTCTGCATATAAAAATTGGCTGAATATCCACTTTTGTTTGTTCTGTCATGATTAAAACCTCTTAAATTTATGCCTCTCAAATCGCTTCTCAATTAGATATTTGGCGTATTTGTCCTTGAGACTCTTCAGCAGCTCTGTCAGATATGCCCTGTCATCCAGGTTGAACCTTTTCATAAGCCACTCTTCTATCTCTTTCTCATCTTTGAACGAGGGGCAGAACTTATAGCCCAGCACCCTCATTAAATTGGTTTTAGATGGAAAGAAGACGTCAAATACCCTTATGCCTTTAACCTCTCCTTTATTCACACCTTCTCCTTAAAATGGATTTACATTAGCCTGCTGTTGTGCAGCTGCTGCTTGGCCATAGATATTGTTAGGGGCGCCTTGGCCATAAGCAGGAGCCTGTTGTGCTGTCTGGCCGTAAATGTTCTGTGCAGCACCTTGGCCATATGCTGGGGCTTGCTGTGTGGACTGATTGCTGATAGTCAGCATCTCATTGCCCTCACTCTGCAAGGTTGCCATAGCCTCGTGGATCTTCTGTGGTTGCTGACCTCTTGCAAGCTCAATAGCGCTCTGTCCTTGTGGATTGAAAAAGGCCACGACAGAGAAGTAAGGCACGCCTTTTTGATTTGTTTTAGATGAACGGCGCACGGCTACCTTTATCTGCTTCTGTATGAAGTTGGCAATAATGGTCAAGGAGGTGCGACCATCAGGAAGAGGTTTTGGCAGCTGCTTCACCTGGTCGTCAATGTATACCCTGCCGGTCTGATCAACAGAGCCAAGCAGATAGGCCAGGTTGGTTGTGTGGTGTGAGAACTCTGTCTGTGATAAATCAATGGACAGGTTCATACGGCCCTTTTTGCCATCTGCATCGGTGCACAGCAGGCCAAGGGAGATGACCTTGTGATTAGGGTCGTTCTGTCTAGCGCCTGCAATTGCATCAATAATCACAGCATCGTACACGCCTGAATTGTTGATGTATGGCAGACCGTCAAGAGATGCAAAAAACTTCTCGTCAGTTAAGGTCTGTACATTTCCTAGTTCAATCATGTTGTTTTACTCCTATTAAATTCAAAAATTAAAATGGTGGGTTGTCAGCATCAAGCACAGGCTCTTTAATCTCTTCAATGTGTGGGCCTTCTGCTTTGGCATTCATCTGAGACAGTACCTGTGGAGGTGGCACAAGTGAAGGTGGCTGAATGCTATCTGTTGTGCCTATTACCTTCTTGGTGGTGCGTGTCTTTTTAAGCGCATCTTTGACTGATTTGCTCTCCTTGGCAGGCTGGCCTTCTTTGTGCTCAGATGCTACAGGCAGGGCATCAAGATCTTCCATTTCCTCTCTTGAGGTGTAGCCACCGATAACATCAGGGAACACTTCATCAAGGAAACGGCCCAGGGCGCGAATTCTGATCATGTCAGGCCATTTGTCTGCCCATTTGCCTTGTCCGAAAATGTTGCCGTTGGCGTCAATGGCCACAAGGTTGCGCAGCTGTGCGTCTGCTGTTGAATAGGTCACAGAGTGAGGTTCATTAGGTCTGTCTTTTCTGTAGCCTGAATAAGTCACACCATAGTAGCCAGGCTGCTGCTCTACCTTATAAGACCATGAGCCGTACTTGATGCAGATACCGGCCTTGGCTTTGACAAACATATCTACACGGCCGTTCGCTACATAGAAGGCTCTTAGGGCCATCTCAGGAGACAGGTCAAAACGCTGACCTGCAGCTATGATCAGAAAAACATCAACACTATGATCTACTGTATCGGTTGAGCGCAGTGCAGCAGGCACTAGTAAAGAAAAACTTAAATACTTGGCGTACTCTCTAGCATCATTGATGGTCTTAGGCAGTACATTAAAGCCATTTACCACCTTTCTGCCAGCCTCTTCCATTGCCATAGCTACAGAGGTATCAGACTCAACATGGCCAAAGTCATGGGCAAGAGTCTCAGCACTTGGCACCATTGGAGCAGGAGGCACAGGAACAGGAGGGGCAGAAGGGATAAAAGCATTTGACTGCATCATCTGCGGTGTCATCTGTGGCTGTGGCTGAAAGGCCTGCATAGGCTGAACCTGTGGGGCCTGCTGTGGCTGAAAGCTGTTAAAGCCATTAGAAGTGGGCTGTGCGCCCACAACGGTTGGTCTTGTATTGAAGTTTGATACGTTAAAATCTGCCATTTTTATATTCCTTTTTAATTAATTGCTTTTGTTCTTAAAACTCTGAAATTTGCGCCCTGAACTCTATAGCGGGCATATAGCTCTGGGTGCTCAATCTCTAAGAGATCTTTATTGATTGAGATTCTGCCCTTTTGAAGCTTGTAGGTAGCCAGGACGGCACCGTTTGCATCTTGAATGCCTTCGTTTTCTCCGATAGCTGTGACTATCTTCTCTTGCAGTGTGTCTGCCTGCTTTTCAAGTGCCTTTATTTGGTCCTTAATCTCTCTGTAGCTAATGACAGCGTTTTTAATGTCTGCATCTACCTGAGCATAGTCACTTGAGTGCTCTGCATTCTTTAGATCCTTGATAGTCTTTGGAGGCTCCTGATCTAGAAGAACATGCTTAACCCACCACTCATATGTGTTCCTATGGAGTTCAACAGCTACCTCTAGATCAAAGTCAATGGTATAGACACGATAGTCAGAGGTCTGCATTAGGACAGCAAGGTCACAGGTTCTGACACCGGTAAGGAGCATATACACGTGAACTTGTAAGATGTACTCCATAGGGACTTGAGAATCCTGCACGGCAAGCTTGCCATTTATGTACTTGTTGCCAGGGCCCCACAGCATGACGGTGTCTCCGTTGTCGTCTATCTCGTTAGTAGCTGTGTTGCGCCTTGTTGTTTTTATTTCTAAAATAGATACAGGTGAGTTTGGATTCTCCTTGGTTGTTACAATGCGATCAGGAGAGCCGAACAGCCAAAAACATGTGTTATCATTCAGAGTCGGACAGGTGTGTAGCATCATGCCTGTGCGCTCTGCGTATTCTTCTGCTATAACGTCCTCAAGTCTCTGACCCCAGTGTGTGGCATCATTGCCCTTGAAAGGCTCTGCACGTCCTGTCTTTTCAAGCCAAAGCTCATAAGGGCTCTTGTATTTGCTAAGGCCAAGGATTACAGCCACATCAGAGCCACCAAGACCGCACTGACGCTCTGCAAGCCATTTGTCATAGCCTGTAAGGCCTTTATCTGCGATCATTTGGTTGATTTTGGCTGTGCGCTTATCATGAATGTCGCCTGCCTGCTCATAGGTAAGACCCTCAATTATTGGTAAGTCAGTCATTAAAAAATCTCCAAAAAGTCAAACAGTGTTGCCACTGCAAAAAATAGAACTGTTGAAATAAGGGCAAACAAGAAAGCCTCTTTGTTCATTGATTCACTCATCCAGTGTTTAAATTCTTTGGTCATTGGATTTTTCTCTATCATCAATTTGTGCTAGTTCATCAATTAAGGCTTTGTATTCGTTGATAACAGCCTCTTTTTCTTTGTTGCTTAAAAGCGCCTTCACCTTTTCAATAACTATCCTGCGTCTTAGTTTTAAAGTTGAATTAGGGGCAAATGTTAATAATGTAGTGCTTTCGGTCATATATTTCCTCTTTATGATGAATTTGATCATATTATATGTTTAATATAGAAAAAATAAAGATATATATGAGTTATTTTAAATATTTTATGCAGATTTATTGCATATCTGTATGATAAATAGGGTAATTTTTATGCGACAAGTGTTTGCCATGGTGCATATTTGAAGAAGCAGGAGGGAATTGTAGGGAATTAGGGCAAAAAAAAGCCCCAGCAAGGGGGCTAAAAAAAAGACAATTAAAGTTTTTTAATGATGTTTGTGACTTTGCCTTCAATCTCTGTATCAGCGCGGACAGGAATTAAAGGGAATTGAGGGTTGTCAGATTTAAGATAATAACAGCCTGTTTCATATACAAGGCGCTTAATTACGTGCTCTTCATCTTCTACTCTTGCGCATACTATCTGATTGCGCAGATCCTGAGGATCTTTCTGTAAAGAGTCAACAATAACAAAGTCTCCATTGTTGATGGTTGGCTCCATGCTGTAGCCTGAAACCTGCACAATAAAGATGTGCTCATGAGTTGGAACAATGTCCGACAGAGTGCCTAGATCGTCAGGATAGCGATCTGTTGGAAAGCCAGCACTGGCAGTTCCTGCAACCTTTGGAGAGTTTAATTCAAAAAAATCTGGTGGCGTGTTTGTATATTCAAGCAGAGCGTCAACTTGTTGATCCGATGGTCTAGCTTGTCCATTCTCAATGCGAGATAGTCTAGATTGAGATATCTCCATGGCTGTGCAGAAGTTAGACTGTAAGAGCCCTGAGCTATGTCTTAAAAGCCTTATTTTTTGTCCCAATTCTTTATCACTTAAATGTGAGTATTTTGATCGTCGCTTCATTCTATTGTCCTCTCTTAATATGTAACTTTTAAAGTATAGGAAGAAAAGCGCATATATTCAATGTTTTTTATGGTCTCAAGCATATTTTTTATTGTTAGGTGAAGATTTTATATTTATTAAGTCATATAATATGCTAATATCAGTTATATTATATTTCTTTGGAGAGTATATATGCGTTCTTTTTCTATTTCTAAACGAGAATGTGAATTAATTCTGTTCTTTCAAGGGCTATCAAAAAATCAGTTTGTCTCAATAGATGATCTTTTATTTAAGTTCAAAATTTCAAGGCCTGCTCTTTTTCAAACATTAAGCAGGCTCAAGGATAAAGGAATAGCAGAATATGCGACACAAAGATCGGACGGTTCTCTCATTGTTTATCCAAAGGTAAAAATTATTGAGGTACAGTGATGGGGGCAGTTGATAATTTTAATGCTGAAACTTTTTTAATCCCTAACAGCTTAAAAGGCATATTTAAAAAATGTGGAGTCTCGGAGCTGTTAGCGTTATTCATTTTAGGTAAAGCTTGTCACATGGCAAAGAAAAAAGGGCACTGTGTCCTTTCGGATGCAAAAATTCAAGAGATGATCCCTTTTCCTCTGTATCGCACTCAAATTGCAAGAGCGCTTCAGGTGTTAAAAAGTGGAGATTTGATCAAAGTGTCTCGTACAGGTTTACACATGCACGGATCTAGAGTGATTACGCCTAACTGGGAACTTTTAGCCTGTAAGACCGATGACGTCAATGTACACAAGGCGTGTACAACTAGTTGTACTCATACAGATACATCTAGTCGTACACAAGATGTTACTTCTAGTTGTACACACTCTGACACCTCAATGTACACACAGTGTGACGTCAATGTACACAAGGCGTGTACAACTAATAACCTAAGAAACCTAAGAAACCTAAGAATATATATAGAAAGGTTTTTACTCAAATTTTATAAAAATAATTTAGACCAATTGTTCAAAGACAAGGATGTATTTCGTTGTGATTTGGCAGAGGCTAAAAAGACTATCCCTTTTGATGGTGGGCCTTATGAAGCTCTGACTGATTGGATTTATACAAATATCAAAGAGTGGGCCAGAGAGCTCTTATGTTGCAAGTACTTTTATCACGATCATGCAGGCAGGTGTGAATTTAATCTTGAGCCCGTGCTTGACTATGCTCTTGGTCATTACGACCCATCCAAGGGCGTTCACTTTCTTGATTACTTTCAAACAGTGATTCTTAATAACTGCAAAATCTTATTTAGAAAGTACAGAGACGGTGAGGATAACTACATTGAAACCTTTGGCAGACTCTTTGATCGCCTGATGTTGCAAAAGTGGCTGTTTCAGAAAGATGAAAAAATGAAACTTACACCTACATGGGCTGAGGCTCATTACTTTGCCTTTGATGATAAAGCTTTGAGAAAAATAAGACGCCACTGCCGTGAGGGCTATGACTTTAGCGGTTATGACATTATTGCCAAAAAGTACATAGGCACCAAAGAGCTAATCATCATTATCAATGCATGGTTTATACATTTCTGCCTGTATCGCTTCAGGTATCACAACGATATGCATGACACATGGAGAGATCTCTTTAAATTTACAAAAAACGAGGATGTCTTTCTCAATGCCTCAGATAAGGAAATGCTTGATTACTTTGCAAGTATATGGGGCGTCTTTAACAAAGCATATACGCAGTTTAAGCTGCCTGCCGTGACTTTAGATGAAACCTTGGATGCTATTTTTAAGGAGGGTGAATAATGAATTTTGATAAAGCACAGGTGGCAGAGCTTTTAAACTACTTTGAACCAAGTGAGCGTGATGAGTGGGTGGACGTCTTCCGTGCGCTGGGGAATGCCTTCCCTGGTGACGGTGATGTCTTTAACAGATGCGTCTCATGGGCATCAAAGAGTGATAAGCATGATGCAGCTGCTGCTAAACATGAGAAGAGTTTGTTTTATAAAGATAATCAGGGAATAGGGATAGGCGTGCTTATTAAAAAGGCGCAGGAGAGAGGTTTCTCAATGCGCCAGGGACAAGTATTCTCAAACAAATCAAAAGTGGATGATGCTGCTGTAGAGCTTAAGTCATCAGAAGCGACAGAGATGACACTCTATGACAGCATCAAAAACTTAAGCTCTTTGATTATAGCAATTTGATTATGTATTGCACAGCCGAGGACAGAAGTAAATTCATCTCACGCTATAAAAACAGCATTAAAAAAATTCCTGTGGAACATGTGGGCATATTCAAGGCCCTGTATGAACATACCAAGACTCACAGCATCTTTGTCCTCAAAGAGTTTAGGCAGACCCTGCACAAGTTTAATGTGTCTGATGAGCTGTTTAAGGCTGTAACAAGCGCATCCTCTCCTGTGACCTTTGACACGCTGTGCGAACAGATGGAGCAGATGATAGACAAGGCATCAAGATTGCAGATTATCAATATATCAAAGGCCAATATCAAAGCAGCACTTGAGGGCAGTGCCTCAGATATGAAAGATCTAACCAATCAGGCCATGATGTGCCTTGGCTCCAATACAGGACTTAAAGAGCTCAAAGAAAGAGATGAGGTTTTAAAAAGCTGTAACTCTGCCCTTAATGATATAAGCGATCCTGATGTCTTTAACCACCTGTATATATCAACAGGCTATCAGAGCATTGATAATCAAGTCTATGGTTACAGACGTGGCGAGGTCTCCATATTGGCAGCACATACAGGTGTGGGTAAGACCTACTTTGGCATTGAGTCTGCCCTGCGTGCCATTGACAACAATAAGCGCGTTTTATTTTTCACCGCCGAGATGAGTGTGGATTCAATCGCACAGCGCCTTTTTATGGTCAAGATGAAAGTGACCGAGAAGATGGTTAAGGAGCACGGCTTTCCACATAAAGCTTTTAATGAGTTTAATCAGGCCTACGATCTGAACAACAATTTAAAAATCATCGGTGGGCGCTCAATGTCTATCAATGATATCAAGAGCAGTGTAGACAGTGCCAAGTTTATAGGCGATGTAGATCTGATTGTCATTGACTATCTGCAAATTATTGAAAACGACAGATATAAAAGGGGCGAGCAGTGGGAGCAGATTTCCGATGTTATGCGTCAGCTTGTAGCCCTGGCGCAGGATAGTGATACTGCCATTCTTGTTCTGACTCAGCTGACCAAGCCACAGTTTGACAAGGGCAAAAAGAAAAAAGAGCCGACCCTTTATGACATTGCAGGATCCTCGGGTGTTGTGCGTGATGTCGCTCTTGCCCTTATTCTGTTTAAGGATGATGAAAAGTCAAACTTTAAAATGGTGGTGGCCAAGTTCACGCTATGCATCAACATCAGTGCATTTTGAGCTTACAAGAACCACAGGCGGTGGTTTTCATGTGCTTGATGGCTCTTATTCAAATTCTAAAATCTTTGATCAAAGTGTTGCCACAGTTAAGCCTTCAATTAGTGCTGATAATGTACTTGATGAGTTCACTCCACGAGATGAGGGCTATGAAATAGCGCCAGGTGTTGAGCCTAAGAG
>NZ_UAPU01000006.1:200000-265992 GCF_900445255.1 Anaerobiospirillum thomasii | reverse complement strand
TATGCACTATCTCCATGGTTTTTATACGATGAGCTTTTATATAATCCATCATATCTTGCCTTGGGAGCTGCCATTTTTTTAAATATGCTGGTGCGCCTTAGAGTCAGGGGTCACAAAGTTTCCTATGCCACAGCATTTTTATCATCTCTTATGCTCTCACTCTCGGCAGGATTTTGTCTGCAATTGCACTTTTCCTGGCCGGTGCTTGTTGCCATTTGCGGTATTTCATATCTGCGCCGTGATATTACTATAAGTTTTGTAGTATTTTTGTTGGTCTTGCACTGGTGGCTGCAACCTTGATTCCATACATAAATGAGTTTATGGTAAATGAGGCTATAGAGAAAACAGCTCGCAGGATGCCAAGGACAGATACTTTGGCTATGGGCTTTTACATGTTTATCCTGTACTCAAGGCTTTGGTCTACTGGTTTAGATTCGGATCTTTATTGATAACCAAAAAGGCTCTGGTACCAGATGTGGCAGCTGATGCTCCTTTGTATCTTGAGATCCTCCGCTATCTATATTTAGGCATTACTCAGATAATAGGAGCTGTTACTTTAATTATAGCTGTATATGCCAACTACAAAGTCATCTCATCATCTCCGTATGCTCAGAATGATGGTATGCGTTTTGTCAGATCGCTAACCATTGCCTCTATGCTCGCTTTAATGCTGGCAGGTGCCATCTCCACCATTACCTTTAGCTACTGGCATCTGATTATAATCTTCTCTTTTGCACTTTTGCCTGTGCTGGTTCTTATTGAAAGATCACACCGTATACGTACGGCTCATATTTTGTACCTGGCACTTATCATGCTGGTTATGAATTTTATCTCAGCATTTAATTCAGATAAGTTTAATATCAATGCAAGCTATACAGATCAGGTAAATTATCTGTGCCTTGAAAAGTATGATGTAGCACAGTGTGGCTTGACAGAAATTGAGGCTCAGTCATTAGAATCAAGACGCCTTGATACTATATTCTTTGGTAATATGCTCTCATCTATGGCCTCATCAGAGCATGCCGACGTCTCTATTGACAAGGGCTATGAAAATAAAAATGTGGCAGTAAGTGAAGATAAGAGTTCTGATAACAATGACAGCAGCTCTGATGATAGCAAAAAGAGTAAGGAACAGTCACAATCTGGCGAGATTAAGGTTGAGCCAGCAGGTGGCCTGATACAGGATGACAGTCTGATGGAGACTGTACAGCCGGTCATTGAAGTTGACAGAAGTTCTGACAAAGAGGGCACCATAGTGCTTGGAAATGGCTGATGGCAAGAGAGACTTTAGAATATAAAGGCTATCTGTACCTTATTGCAGATAATGCATGGCAGAGTCTTGATATTGCAACAATAGCAGAGCGTTTTGATGTTAAGAGTATAAAGAACACTGCAGGTGATATTAAAACTGTAGGTGGCAGAGGCTGTTCTTTTTTATACACGACACAAGACCATAAAAAGCTTGTATACAGAAGCTACAGGCGCGGTGGTCTGATTGGCAGATTGCTTAGGGACAGCTTTTTTAAATACGCTAGATTCGCCCACAGAGCTTTTGATGAGCTTGAGCTTTTGCAGACAATGCGCGCATTGAATATTGCCTGTGCCTGAGGCTCTTGCTGCAAGAGAAAGCAGAGGCTTACTGTTTATAAAACAGGACATTATTATAAAGCAAATAGAAAATACACAGAATCTGTGTCAACTGCTAATGAAAAAGTCACTTAATGACAGGACATATATTGAAATATTAAATACCTGTGCACTGCTTTATAAAAATAAAATAGTACACAGTGACCTTAATATTAAAAATATATTAATAGATAATAACAAGCAGATTTACATAATTGATTTGATAAATGTTATATAGATAAAAACATGAGCAAAGATCTCTATGTAAATATGTTAAATAGGCTGTTACGCTCTTTGAAAAGGAGCAAAATCTGCACCAAGAAAGTTTTTATTTTAATAAAGATACTTTTGTTAAATTAATGCATAGTCATTTAGATAAAATTTAGGTAACATAATACTAGATAATATAACAGATAAGGAATGGATATAAAATGAAGACACTAATTATAGTAGATCATCCTTATTTTGATCGTTCAGTTGTAAATCGCAGATGGATTTGATGAATTACGCAAATATCCTGATGATATTCTGATTCATAACCTGCAAAGCTCATATCCTCATGCACCTATCAATGTCGGACAGGAACACTCTCTTATAGAGAACAACGGTGCAGTTGTGTTTCAGTTTCCTCTTTTCTGGTTTAACTCACCTCCTATGCTCAAGTCCTGGTTTGATACAGTACTTACAGCAGGCTGGGCCTACAAGGGTGGCAACAAACTTGAGGGTAAACATGTGGCTTTGGCTGTAACTACAGGCGGGTGCTGCTGAAAAATATGATGTAAATGCCGGAGCTCAATACTCTCTTGAGGATTATGTGCGCCCTTATATTCAGGCACTTAAATACTGCGGTGCTGACTTTAAAGGTGTATATGCATTCTATGGCGCAAACACCTCAGAGGGCGAGTCAGTTGATGCCTCTGCAATAGCAGTAAGCGCCAGAAATTATGTAGACTTTATCAATAATATGGCTATGAAGTAGCTACTTTTTAAGCGCCACTTCAAAAAGCTCAAGAGTTTTTGCTATTGCACCACGGCCTTTTTCCTGTACATCAAGTGCTTTTAAGGCCGGTTCTGGTGCATAGCTCTGTATCATTTATAAAGTTTTCAAGTAGTACATACAGTCTCTTTTCATCATTGGCAAGATAGGCTGCTCTTGCATCAATCATGTCCTCAAACTGCATCTTAAAATTATAATAGTAAGGACCTGTAATTACAGGCAAAGAGAAGTAGGCAGGCTCAAGAGGATTATGGCCTCCTATATCTACAAGACTGCCTCCCATAAATACAATGTTGCACAGACCAAGGTAGAGTTCTATCTCACCCATGGTGTCGCCTATAATGATGACTCTGTAAAGAGCTCGGTAACTTGTGCGCCTGTGATCTTCTGACATATCTGGTATTGACTTCATCTAAAAAGGCAATAGCCCTGTCCACACCGCTTTTGTGGCGCGGCACCAGCACTAGACGCAGATGCGGATACATATCATACAAAGAGAGAAAAACCTCAAGGATCTGCTCTTCCTCTCCATCATGTGTTGATATGGCTCCTATGACAAATAGTTGTCATGAGCCTTTTTAAACATATAGGATTCTTTGAAGAGATCATCATTTGGCACTAAATCATACTTAAGAGAATTGGCTACAAAGATTCTATCTTTATTTATACCTATGCGCTCAAAACGCTGGGCATCATCAGGTGTCTGAGCAATAACCATGGATATTTTTTCTTGCAATAAGATCTTTGACCAGCCACTTGAATCTTTCATATTTAAGACAGGTTTTCTCAGGCATTCTGGCATTAAACACAGTGACATTGACCTTATGTCTGTGGCAGATATCAAGCATATTTGGCCACAGCTCTGTCTCCATGATAAAAAGATGGGATTGGTTTTACTCTTGAGGTAAAAATACCAAGAGCAAGAGAACTGTCCAAGCGGCGCGAAAATATGGGTAATGCCCTTTATTTTCTGTGCCTCTAGGGCACCTGTGGTAGTTGTGGTGGTTACAATAATATTTAATTTAGGATGGCGCTTTACAAAATTATTGATAAGAGGTCTTGCAGCTATTACCTCACCCACACTTACTGTGTGAAACCATATGCTTCTTTTAAATCTGTACGGGCAAAAGCCAAAGAGCTCCATGACCCTCCTGCCATAGGGAGGATCGCGTCTTTTTTTATAGCATAGGAATAAAACTCCTGGTATAAGAGCTATCAGGGTTAAAAGCTTATAGATTAAAAGTTATGAAAAAGCTAAGTATTCTCATGTTCAAGCAGACTTTCTAACTTTTCTATAACCGTAGAGTGTTTTATATTTTTCTGACAGGCATAGGTTTTAATTTACACTCGCGCTTGAAGCATGGATGACATGGCTCGTCAGACTCGACACATATAGCCTTTTTAGACAGTGGCGGTGTATAGCCTGTGGAGGTGGAGCCAAAGATGCATACCTGAGGAATATCAAGAGCTGCAAGCGAATGCATAAGCCCTGAGTCATTGACCACAGCACCTGCACATAAAGTCAGAATATCAAGAGCCTCGGTAAGATCGGTCTTACCTGCTACATCATAAAATAAGGTTTATATTCAGAGCCTATGTGAGATAGAACCTGCTCAACACTGTCTTTATCTTTTTGTGAGCCAAGAGCCATAATGGCATAACCTTTTTTAATAAAGTGCTCACATACTGCAGCATAGTATTCAAAAGGCCAAAGCTTTGAAGGGCCATAGTTGGCACCGCAGCCTATGGCAATAAACTTTCTGTCCGTTTAAGATTAAGTCTGACAATTAGCTCTTCAGATGGAGGATAGGCCTTAAGGCTTGGATATTCAAAGTCCATCAGATCAGATGCTGTCTTAACCTCTTCATTTGAATAGGCAAGAGAGACATAGCGCTGTACCATCAAAGGAAAATCTTCTTTGTTTTTTCGCATCTCGTTGATAACAACATAGCGCGATTCGCCTTTAAGACCACGTCTGTAGTTAATGTCGGCATAATATGGAATCAGGGCTGACTTAAATGAATTTGGCAGAATAAAGGCCATATCATAATTGCCCTTGAGCGATCTGCCCACAACTTTTCTTCTTAGCAGATCAAACACGCCATGACCAAATGGATTTTCAATGGTATTGTCCACCTCTTCCATACGCTTGAGCACCGGTATGGTCCAGGCAGGAGCAAAGGCATCGATAATACATCCAGGATAGAGTTGTTTTAAAACTTTATAAGACTCTGGCTCATTGATGATGTCGCCAAGCCATGACGGGCAGATAATAAGTATTCGTGTAGCTGTTTGCATGCTGTAAATCCTTGTTTTTTAGATATTGTAGCAAATTTATATTAACTTGGCTTTTATGAATATCATGCCCACTTTGTGGCAGTATTTTTTTTAGTTTTTATTAAGAGCAAAGATAACTATTATATAATCAGATGGAAAAGATGAAATTTAAGGTGGCAATATGATTATAGTGACTGGCGGTGCCGGCTTTATCGGCAGCAATATCGTCAGCTTTTAAATGACAGAGGTCGCAAAGATATTTTAGTTGTTGACCATTTTAAAAGACGGACACAAATTTACAAATCTTGTTGATCTGGATATTGCAGATTACATGGACAGGGACGATTTTCTAGCCTGATTAAGGATGAAAAGGCTTTTGCCGCAAGATTTAATATAAGAGACATTGAGGGCATATTCCATGAGGGCGCCCTGCTCTGCAACTACCGAGTGGGATGGTCAGTATGTAATGCGCAACAATTATGAGTATACAGTAACTCTCTTTGAGTTTGCCGTAAGTCTAAGATTCCATTTTTATATGCATCATCTGCAGCCACATACGGCGGCGGGCTCTGTATTTGTTGAAAACAGAGTCAATGAGGCACCTTTGAATGTCTATGGCTATTCAAAATTCCTCTTTGATGATATGTGCGCTCAAGACTACCACATATCAATTCTCAGGTTGTAGGTTTTAGATACTTTAATGTATACGGACCACGTGAAAATCATAAAGGATCTATGGCATCCGTTGCCTTCCATTTAAACAATCAGATGTTAAAGGGCGAAAATCCAAAACTGTTTAAAGGTTGTATGGGCTATCCAGACGGCGGCCAGACCCGTGACTTTGTTTACGTTGAGGATGTGTGCAAGGTAAACCTATGGTTCTGGGAACATAACGGTCCATCAGGTATTTACAACTGTGGTACAGGCAGAGCCGAGCCGTTTTTAAATATTGCCAAGGCTGTAATCAAGTATCACGGCAGAGGAGAGGTCGAGTTTATTGACTTCCCAGAGCACCTCGTAGGTCATTATCAGTGCTTTACCGAGGCGGATTTAACCAAGCTTAGAGCATCAGGATGCGACATAGAGTTTAAAACTGTAGCTCAGGGCGTAGCTGAGTATATGAAGTGGCTCAATTCAAGATAGTAGATGATATAACATACCCGCATTTTGTGGGTCTGGTACCAAACAAGCAGACAGGCGTAGAGTTCTGCGCCCGTCTGCAGTCTTTGGGTATTGACTGTGCAACACGCTTTAGCGGGGCTAGCATTGGTATCTATGTTGCAAATCAAAAAGATGTTTCAAGAGCAAAAATTGAACTTCTGTCATTTTGCAACAAGAGCTTTACACAGAGCAGTACAGCCTCTAAGGCCAGAGAAATGGCAAGAGCCAATGGGCTTATGACCTATCTGCAGACAGCTCTGGTGCGCTTTAACTTTCTGTCTGTGGTTTACAGCCATTGAAGTTATCTGTGTCATTGCCTATGTCTATGGTCTGTTTGATGCCAACAGTGTCTATGCACTGCTGTGTCTTTACGATATAAGGCAGATAACGGATAGTGCTCAAATATGGAGACTTTTAACTCCAATTTTTGTACATTTTTCTATTTTGCACATTGCCTTTAATCTCGTTATGTTTGAGGCCTTTGCTCGCGGCATAGAAAATAAAATTGGCACTGTAAAGATATATCCTTGGTTATATCCTCAGGACTTATATCAAATGCCCTGCAGTTTTTACTGCAAAACCATGAAACAGGATCCATTTTGGTGGACTCTCTGGCGTGGTTTATGCGGTTATTGGTTATATGGCTATGCTCTCACGCCGCAAGGATCTACCAGATGAGTTATATATGCCACAGGGGCTTCTGACTGTGTCGGTTATATTTATAGGTATTGGCTTTTTATTGGGCGGTGTAGCTAATATCTGCCATTTAGGCGGACTGCTTGTAGGTCTGGCTGTTGGCTATTTTGATATGAAAAAGCTCAGGTTCTAGGCCTGAGCTTTAGATATTTTAAAATTTCCTCTTGATGTATTAATTACTGATAGAGGAAATTGATAATTAAAAAGTCCTGCACAATATTTCTGCCATCCTTTTCATACATCATATCGGATATTTTCTGCAGACACTCTGATCTAATCTCTTCTCTTGATGTTGGTTTGTTAACATCAGAAAAAACCTTGGAGCCGAGAATAGATATAATTGTATCTTTAATTAAGGCTTCACGTTCCTGCAACAGTGGCAGATCATTACTGTCCATAACCATGATATTGGCCTTGAGACGAACATAATGGAGCCTTTCTTTAGAATCGCTTTGAGCAAGGTTAGTAACAATATCAGGTTTTTATATCAAAATAACCAACCTCAACCTGCTCTGTCATAGCATTTTCAAGTGCATTTGGATCTGCAGCTGGAACTTCTTCAGCATAGACATTAGCCGTCATGGTCATAAACGGTATGGCACATATTAAGGCCAGTTTGTTAAACATATAAGCTCCTCAAATTAATTTGGCACTTAAGCTCTACTTAATATACTTTAGTTTACTCCAATAATAAGAAAAACTAAAATATTTCTTGAAAGCTTTGAATCTATATCAAGTAAGAGCCTCCTAATCTTTCAATAATTTATAAAAAACAGCCATTTTTAGAGCACTCATATACTAAAGATTTTTTATATGCTTTTTTCTGGCCGCAAAAGCTGCACCAAAAGCAGCAGGTTGCTCAAATATAGTTGGCTTTAAAAAGATGTTGTCTATAGGATATGATGCAATTCTCATAATCTCATTTTGTAAAATATCAAGCCTGTCATAGAGGTGAGGACCAATAGTGCCACCCAAAATGATTTTGACATCCAAGGCGTTGTTTAGATTATTTATCAGAATTGCAAGATACTTAATATATCGGTTATAACTTTCAAGTCTATTTAAACTAGGATTAGTGTTTAAATTTATAAAAAATTCTTCGATATTTTTATCTATACCAGAAAGTAACGCACTTTCATTTAAATATGGATCAACACATCCTTCCTTTCCGCAATAGCATAGTCTTCCGTTAGGAACCAAGGTTAAATGTCCAACCTCACCAGTTCTATTGTTAAGACCTTCCATCAGTCTACCTAGAACTACAATTCCACTTCCTACAGTTTTGGCTAGAGATAGATAAATAAAGCTGGCAGCATTGCTATAAGTACTAGTTTCTGCAATAGCTCCTGCGTTTGAGTCGTTAATTAAAAAAGATCATGCTCATCTATCTTTAAAAACTCACCCAAATCCACAAAATCGAGCTTTAATGCATGGGATTGAGCCTCCATAGGAGGATTAATAATTCCTGCAGGAATGCTGATACCGAGACCTCTATTGATCGAAATATTTGACTTTAGATCAATAACTTTATTTTTGAAACATTTAAATTCAGCTATTAGCTTGGAGAAGTATTTTTCCTTAAATTCAAAGACCTCATTTATGGATTCCATATGTACTATGTTGTTACAAAAGTCGATTGCACAAAAAACATATGACTCTTTTTTGATGTCGATGCCTAAGGAGATAATATGATCTGGGTTGAATGTTAACTTAGTTGCCTTTTTACCTCCAGTAGAGGAGCATTTGCCATCAGCAATTATCACTCCTCGATCTGTCAGCTCTTTTGTATATGAAATAGCCGTTGGTAAAGAGATTCCATATTTGTTGGCAATTTCTGGATTAGATGTGAAGCCATGCCTCGTAATTAGGGTGCAGATAAGTCTAGGAACACTTAACTCTTTGCTTACAGTTTTTTCTCTATAAATGGTCCCTTTGACTTTTTTATGATTTTGTTTTGATGTTGTCGGCTTCACAGTGACCTCTGACCTTGTTGAAAATACAATGTTAATTTTGTTTATGCGTATTTACTGTTAAACTCGCCAGCATCGAAATGAATCAATCCTTATATGACCGTTTCGTTGCAGCAACTCCAATACTATTCTGTAGGTTAAGAGCTAGTAGGTATCTTAACAGTACCAAGAGATTTTTTAAATCGTATATTTATTGTTTACTAAAGTATCTTATTAGTAAAAATATTTTACTAATTGATAGAAAATCTCTTTGGAATGATGTTTTAAGCAAAAAAATCAATCTTTGTAAAAATTACAATTTAGATTCTAATGAAATCTTATTAATAGTGTATTTTTTATTATTATAAATATGATGTATATCACATAAAAATACAGTAATTAGAAATAAATTTTATCATTCTGCTTGATTCAAATAAGATATTGATCACTTTTTGCGGTTTATAGTTAAAAATTTTCTAAATTTTTGTGAGAAATATCAAATTTAGGCGGTTTCATAGTAAATTGTTTTTAGTTATAAATAGAACAGGAAAAGTTCATTAATAAAATTATTTTAGGAAGTGCCTTATGAAAGCTTTAGTTTTAGAACACACAAAGCAGATTGCAGTAAAGGATGTTCCAGCTCCTGCAGTTGTTGGTGATAATGATGTCAAAATTAAAATCAATACCGTAGGTATATGCGGTAGTGATTGTCACTATTACCAATACGGAAAAATAGGATCCTTTGTCGTAGAGAAGCCAATGGTATTAGGTCATGAAGCTTCAGGAACAATTGTTGAGATTGGAAATAACGTTAAAAATCTAAAAGTTGGAGATAGGGTTTGTATGGAGCCTGGCATTCCAAATATGTCATCCATTCAAACACTATCTGGTTTTTATAATTTAGATCCTGAAGTAAGATTCTGGGCCACTCCTCCAATTGATGGATGTCTGTGCGAAACTGTTGTGCACCCTGCAGCTTTTACATTTAAGCTTCCAGATAACGTGTCCTATGCTGAAGGCGCAATGGTTGAGCCATTGGCTATAGGTATGCAGGCAGCAACTAAAGCTGAAATTAAGCCAGGTGATATTGGTTTAGTTTACGGTGCCGGCACTATAGGCATTCTCACAGCACTTGCAGCGCTTTCTGGAGGATGTTCAGATGTGATCATCTGTGATTTATTCGATGAAAAACTCGCTATAGCAAAACAGTATCCTGGTCTTCACCCAATAAATAGTAAGAATAAAGAAGAATTAGCAGCTAAGGTTTGTGAGTTAACATCTGGCATGGGTGTTAATGTTGCATTTGAATGTACAGGTGCTGCTCCTGTAATTTTAAATGTAACAGAGCATGTAGCTCCTAGCGGTACCGTTGTTCTTGTCGGTATGCCAATAGAACCTACACCATTTGATATTGTTGCAGCACAGGCAAAAGAAATAACCTTCAAAACCATTTTCAGATACGCAAATATGTATCCAAAAACTATTGCTTTATTGGCTTCTGGAAAACTTGATGTCAAACCGCTTATTTCTGCGAGATTCAAGTTTGATGACGTAGTAGATGCTTATGAAAGAGCTGCCGAAGGTCGTGCTACAGATGTCAAGATTGTTATAGAGATGGAGTAAAAGATGTCATACTTTACAGGAATTGATTGTGGTACACAAAGCACCAAAGTTGTAATAGTTGATACCGACACTCACAAGATTATTGGAGAGGGTAGTGCAGCTCACGACTTGATAGCTGACCACAATGGAAAACGCGAGCAAGAGGCTGAGTGGTGGATCGAGGCTTTAGTAAGTTCATTTAAACAGGCATTAAATCAGGCACAGATATCAGGAAAAGATATAAAGGGCATTGGTGTTTCTGGTCAGCAGCATGGATTTGTGCCTGTTGATAAAAATGGCAAAGTGATCTGTCCTGTAAAGTTATGGTGTGATACTTCCACCGCAAAAGAAAATCAGGAAATAATAGATGCTTTAGGAGGAACTAAGGCCTGCATTGAAAAGCTAGGAATAGTTCCTCAAACGGGATATACAGTATCAAAGATTTTAAATCTTAAGAAAAACAATAAGGAATTATATGAGCAGTTAGATAGCATCATGCTACCTCACGATTATATAAATTTCTATTTGACAGGGAATAAAGTCGCAGAATATGGAGACGCTTCTGGAACAGGCTTGTTAAATGTCAAAACAAAAAGTTACTCAAAAGAAGTAATTGATTCAATAGACAACTCAGGAAAGCTTGAGTCTTGCTTAAACACTCTTATTGATTCAACACAGATTGTTGGTACAGTAAGACCAGAAGTTGCAAAATTACTCGGCGTTACAACTGAGACAGTTGTATCTTCCGGTGGTGGTGACAATATGATGTCTGCCATTGGAACAGGAAATATCAAGACAGGCATTATAACCATGAGTCTTGGTACTTCAGGTACTCTGTTTACATATGCCGATAATGTAAATAAGATCACAGACGGGCAGATTGCAAACTTTTGTTCATCAACAAATGGCTATCTGCCATTAATCTGCACAATGAATGTAACATCTGCAACATCGATAGTACAGAATTTACTGGAAACTAATTTAGATGATTTTAATCATTATCTGCAGAGCACTCAACCGGGCGCTAATGGCCTGACTTTTTTACCATTCTTTAATGGAGAAAGAATTCCTGCTCTGCCAAATGCCAAGGCAAGTCTATATAACATTGACGCAACTAACTTTACAAATGCCAATTTATGTGTAGCTGCTACTGAAGGTGCTACATTTGGTTTGCGCTATGCAATTGATCTGTTTAGAAAACAGGGTATTGCAGTAAATCAGATTAGATTGACAGGTGGAGGTTCCAAGAGTCAGGCATGGAGAGAGATCGTCTCTAATACAGTTAACTCACCAGTTGTGTGCTTAACAAATAGTGAAGCTGCATCCTTAGGCGCTGCAATTCAGGTAATTTGGGCAAGCTCAGAGCATGCTACACAAAGCTCACTTATATCTCTTTGCAATGATTATGTTGGTTTAGATGCATCGACACAATATACACCAGATACCAGTAAAGTGTCTCTTTATGAAGAGGCTTATCAGCGTTACTTAGAGATTTTAAAATCAGCTTATCCTCAGGTACAAATATGACAATAGAAGTTAAAGATATCTTGTTGCATGTTGATGGCGTACAAAAGTCTTTTGGACAGGTACAAGCATTAAAGGAAGCCTTTTTCACCTTAAAAAGAGGCTCTATACATGCATTATGTGGAGGAAACGGTGCTGGAAAATCCACATTTTTAAGCATACTTATGGGCTTTATCTTACCAGATGCAGGCAATATTTATCTTAGAGGCAAGCAGGTTAATTTTAAACATCCTGGTGATGCCATAGATGCAGGAATAGCTATTGTGCAGCAAGAGCTTAGTGCTATTCCTGATTTAACAGTAGCTGAAAACATCTGGTTGGGAAGAGAGCCTAATAAAAATGGTTTTATAGACTTTAAGAAACTCAATCAGATGACTGACGAGTTGATGGAGAGCTTGCACTTTAATATTAAGTCAACATCCACAATGCGTTCTTTAAGTGTAGCAGAGCAACAACTTGTTGAAATTGCCAAGGCACTGTCACATGCAGATGCTGATGTGATTATTATGGATGAGCCTACATCAGCTATTGGCGAGGAAGACGCTCAAAAGATTTTTGAAGTAATCAAAATGCTGGCTGCAAAAGGAAAGGGCATTATTTACGTTTCACACAGACTCTCAGAGATATTTCAGATAGCAGACACATATACTGTGTTCAGAGATGGCCGCTATGTTACAGATGGCATGATTAAAGATCTCACAAGAGAAAAGCTCATTGAGCATATCATTGGAGGTGAATTAAAGAGCGAGTTTGAAAAGTTTAATAAGCCAACTGATGAAGTGATTTTAGAGGTAAAGAATTTAACCTGGAAAAAGAAAGTTAAAAATATATCTCTAAACCTCAAAAAAGGGGAGATTCTTGGCATTTACGGTCTTGTCGGATCTGGAAGAAGTGAGTTTTTAGACACAATCTTTGGTATTAAGCATGCTACTTCTGGAACAGTAGAAATAGATGGAAACGAGCTTAAATTAAAGCACGAGCCAAGCGACTCAATCAAAGCCGGCATAGCTTATGTTACAGAGGACCGAAAGGAGACAGGCCTGGTTCTGTGTAGATCAATATGTGAAAACATCAATATTGCTTCATTTACTGATATCAGTAAAAGCTCATTTGTTAATGAGAATAAAGAGTTAAGACGCGCTGACGATATGATTCGGTTATTTAATGTGAAAACACCAAATGCAGCTGAGATAGTTGGCAATTTATCTGGAGGTAACCAACAAAAAGTTGTATTGGGTCGATGGGCTTTAACCAATCCACTTGTTTTACTTTTAGATGAACCAACTCGAGGTATTGATGTTGGCGCTAAAAAGGAAATCTACAAGTTTATGTCAGAGCTTGCACTAGAAGGAAAGGGTATCATTATGGTTTCTTCAGAATTACCTGAAATTATTGGTATGAGTGACAGAATCATCGTATTTAAAGATGGTGAGTTTGTTGGAGAAGTTGATGCCAAAGAGGCAAGCCAGGCTAGTCTCATGAAGTTAGCCGTTTAGTTATTATGTATTGATTTTATATAAAAGGAACTCTCGATATGGATCTAGCACACAAAAAGGGACCATTTGGTCTGAGTAAAGATACTTTAAGAAAATCTGGAATTATTCTTGCGTTCATTGGTCTGTGCATAATTGTGTCAATCATCGGCCAAATTCAGGTAGCAAGAGGTGAGTGGGATAATAATTACTTCTTAAGCTACGACAACATGCTTATTATTCTTCGACAGATCTCAATCAATGGCATATTAGCAATTGGTATGACGTTTGTAATTATTACAGCAGGTGTTGATCTGTCTGTAGGCTCTGTACTTGCTTTGGCAGGTATTGTTGCAGCAAGATTTGCTACAAGTAATTCGGGTTTAAAAATTGGAGATACAACAGATGCTGTTCTGTTGCCTTTCTTAATTGCATTAGCAATAGGTACTGTTTGTGGCTATGTAAATGGTGCAATTTTAAGTAAGTATAGAATTCAGCCATTTATTGTCACTATGGGTATGTTATCTGCAGCTAGAGGTTTAACCCTGCTTACAACAGGAGGCAACCCAGTATCTCAGCTAAATAGTGATTTTAGATGGATCGGTAATGGATATATGGCTGGAATTCCTGTCCCAGTTGTAATTTATCTATTAATTTTTATTCTGTCATGGATTCTATTATATAAAACAACTTTTGGTCGCTATGTCTTTGCTGTAGGTGGCAATGAAAAGAGCGCAAGAACATCAGGTATAAATATCGTAAGAATTAAAGTGTTGGTTTATACATTGTCTGGCGCTTTGGCAGGTATTGCGGGTCTCATTTTAACAGCAAGAACTGGATCAGCTCAGACTAATGCAGGTAATGCTTATGAGTTAGACGCAATTGCTGCAGTAGTTATCGGTGGCACAAGTATGACTGGTGGTATAGGTACACTTGCAGGAACATTCTTCGGTGTACTGATTATAGGCGTTATGAACAACAGTTTAGATTTGTTAGGTGTTCCATCCTATTATCAGCAAGTTATTAAGGGCGCCTTGATTGTTATAGCAGTATTACTTGATCCTTCACGTAAATCAAAAGAATAATCTTTTAAAACTATAGGAGTTTTATTTATGAAAAAACTAGCTTTATCTGTTGCTTTAGCTTCAGCCTTATTTGCATCAACATCAGCAATGGCACAGCAGCCTGTAAAAATATCTGTTTTGATGTATGGTATGAAGGCAGAGTTTGTGCAATTAATGGAAAGATATGGTAAAGAGCACCCTGCAGTTACTTCTGGAGTTGCTGAGCTGACATTTTATGATGGACGTTACGACCCAATGGTTCAAAATAACCAGGCAGAAACTGCAATTCAGACTAAGACAAATGCCATTATTGTAAACCCTCTTGATTTTGAGGCAAATATTGATGTAGCAACTATGGCTAATGAAGCAGGAATTCCTGTAGTTGTAACAAATGCTAGACTTAACACCGAAGATATAACAGCAGAGGTTGTTTCTGATGATGTTAAGGGCGGCTACATGGAGGCTAAGGCTGTTTTAGGTAAATTAAAGTGTAAAGGCAACGTTGTTATTATTGAAGGACCGAAGGGTGGTTCAGGAGAAATTCAGCGTGGTCAGGGCAATGATACAGCTATTGCTGAGTGCGGTGAAGGCGCAGTGAAAGTTTTAGAAAGAAAGACAGCAAACTGGAGCCGTGCAGAAGCTATGGTCTTAATGGAGAACTGGTTACAGAAACATCGTGGTAAAATTGATGGAGTCATTGCACAGAATGATGAAATGGCTTTAGGTGCAATTGAAGCTATCAAGGGTGCAGGTTTAAATCCTAAAGATTTTGCTATTGCAGGTATTGATGGTGTATCTGATGCAATTAGAGCAGTACAGGAAGGTGAGATGGTATCTATTCTGCAGGATGCTAAAGCTCAAATGCATGGCTCTATAGATGTAGCTTTAAGAGCTGTAATTGGTCCAGAGTATAAGCCAATGTCAGATATTTGGGCACAGTATGAGCCTGAATTAAAATGGGAAGATGGTCAGTTAAAGCACTATATGATTCCATGGACTGTTGTAAGCACAGAAAATGCTCAGGCTTTACTTGATGCACGTAAATAAGAAATATTAATATAGACCTTAACTTGAGTGATAGAGGTAGGCATATGCCTACCTTTTATACTGCTCCTAGTTTTAAAGTATCTTCATAGACTTCAGTGTATTATACATTGTGTGGTATAGCATCTTAATTGGGTATGGTTAACAATTATCCTGCTGTTTATGAATAATTCGAACTTATATGGTGTAATTTTTATTTCTACAAATTTGTGGATATGGGAGGGAACGGAGATCTGTGTAAACTAAGATCTCTTATTCTTTAATTGCGCAATTTTAGAATCTAAATTTATGCTATCTTGTTTTTTTCAACAATTCAATACCTCATTTCATGATTTTGCCTCTTCCTGCCCCTGAAAGCCTTTTATGGATTGGCGTAGCCAACCCCGTAGGGGCTTGTCCATAAATGGCTGAGGGGGCAGGAATCCCATGTTTATCACGTTTTGTCTCCCTTGGCTCTATGTTTTACAGGATGCGACAACCCATAGGTAATACGTAGTATTACCTATCCGCGCGGCGGGCTTGCTCCTATACGCTTAAAAACTAGTTTATATATGGCCTTATACGTTCAGCCAGACTATCAATGCATGTCATCTGGTTTAAGACAGATGTCCAGTTCCTGACTCTGCTCACACCCCATTTCTTGGCCAGGTCGCCTGTAATTCTTAAATAAAAGACTTTAAACACGGCATTCTTGTTCTCAAACATACCTATTTTAGTGACCTTACGTAAGCTGGAGTTTACGGCCTCTATAGCATTAGTGGTGTACATGATTTTGCGTATTGCCGATGGATAGTTAAACAGCTGTGTTACATGGTTGAAATTGTTCTCCCACACCCTTATAGCTCCAGGGTATTTATCACCCCATTTGTCTATAAGGTGCAGCAGAGCTTCCTCAGCTGCCTCTGCATTAATAGCTCCATACATTGCCTTGCAGTCGGCACAGAAAGCCTTTAAATCCTTGTAAGGGACATATTTACAGGCATTGCGTATAAGGTGCACAATGCATCTTTGTACAACTGTCTGCGGGAATATAGACTTTACTCCGTCTTCAAGACCAGAGACACCGTCCATAGACAGGAAAAGTATGTCCTTAACGCCTCTGCTCTTGATATTGTCAAATATATTCATCCAACATGACTTTGACTCTGTTGGGGATATATAAAGCCCCAAAACCTCTTTATACCCCTCAGCATCTAAGCCTAATATTACATATACGGCATGATTCTCTGTAGAGCCCTTGTCATTCTTCATCTTGACATAGATGCAGTCTACAAAGACAAAGGTATACAGAGGCTTTAACGGCCTGTTAAGCCACTCATTAACATCCGACAGGATAAGGTCCGTTATAGTGGAGATCTTGTCTTGAGAGAGCTTAAAACCATAGATTTCCTCAATGGTTGAGCTTATATCCCTCTGACTCATGCCTCTTGCATACATGGCCAGGACCTTTTGCTCTATCTGAGATACGTCTTTTTCCCTTTTTGGGATAATTACTGGCTCAAAGGTTCCTTCACGATCACGTGGAGTGTTGATCTCTGCCTCACCAAATGAGCCTTGAATGGTTTTCTTAGAATAGCCGTTGCGCCTGTTGGTGGTCTCCTTCTCATCAGTGCTGCTCTTGCTATAGCCTAAATGAGCATCAAGCTCAGTATTAAGGATCCTTTCAAAAACAGGTGCAAATGCTTCTTTAATAGCATCTTGAGCACTCTGGGCATCTTTTGGGTTGTAGTGCTCCATTATAAGGTCAGCTATCTTTTCAGCCATTGGGCTATGTTTAATTCTTGCCATATTAAGTAAACTCCGATAATGGTTATATTTTAAATCATCTATCTTCGTTTACACAGTTTTTAGTTCACTCTCGTGGATATATTTATATGGTACAGAGTATCTATTCCCTCCCTATTAAATCTTTGATGTAAGTTCACTTGTCGCAGATTTTCATTTGTTCTTAAACAGATCCTTTACTATCACTTTAGCGTCTCAATTATCTTGAACCTGATTTTTATAACTATCCACAACCTCCAACAGTTAAGTGTAATACGCTTTATGTGTCTTACTTATAGTAAATAACGGAGCTTTGCTTCCATTAGACAGTAGATTAAGGTCTGAATTAGAATTTAAATGTGTTTTAATCTATGATTGCCGTCCGAGTTTTTGGTGGATTCTAAGGCAATGTATTTAACTCATTTGATTAAGTAGTGTTCACTGGAAGCAACTTTTAATGATTCGACCAAACCTGCATACGCTTTTGTCTATGAAATAGTCATGCCAAAGGTCTTTATGAGGCTGTTTTAGCCCCCCCCCCCCCCCCTTATAAAATACAGCATAAGTCACAAAATTTTAGTGAAATTGTGACGGATAAACAAAAGTCAATTAATAGTTAACTTGATAAATTTACATTTAATAACAATAGGTTATTTCAATATTACAACGTATTCCATATTCTGATTTTATTGTAAAAAATATCAAACAGGTCACAAAAAAATGCACACTTTTTACCATACATTTTAAGGCTGTCACGAAAATGTACATAGTTTATAGACATTATAATGAATATTATCTATATAAATTATAAAAGACGGAGGTTTGAGTTATGTTAGATTCATATAAGAATGAAGTTTTAGTTTGTTCACAAAATGCCGAAAGATCTGGTCTTTGCAAACACAGATCAGGTAATTTTAGCGTCAGGGTTCCAGATTCAGACTTAATCTGTATTACAGCATCTGGCTTTGATCGCATGCGTATGACCGAAAGAGATATTGTAGTCATGGATCTTGAAGGTCGTGTGGTTGAGGCTCTGACCAATTTAAAACCTACAAGTGAGGCTCTTATGCACATTGCCATATATAAAGACAGACAGGATGTGCATGCTATAGCCCATACCCACTCAACAACTGCAACTGCCTTTAGCGTTTTAAACAAGCCAATTCCGGCCATTATCTATGAGCTGTCACTGCTCAACTGCAAAGATGGCAACACCATACCTGTTGCAAAATACGGTCGTCCTGGCACCAAGGAGCTTGCTGATAACGTAATTGAGGCACTAAAGGACAGTGATGTGGCTCTTATGCAGCAGCATGGAACCATTGCTGTACATCAGGATTCTCTGCATGAGGCTGTACTGCGCTGTGAGTACATGGAGGAGCTTGCCCGCATGTATCTGACAACACTTACAGTTTTAGGTCCAGGACGTGAACCTCCTGTTGTTCCTCAAAGTGAACTGCAGAAGTGGGAATATCCAAAGGAAATCATTTTACCTTCAAAATAATCACTAACCAATGTGAGGTGTATATGAAAATTAAACAAACATTACTGGCTGTAGCATTTGGAGCCGCCGCTGTTTCTGCTTCACTGCCTGTTATGGCAGCCGACGTTAACGGCAAGGAAATTAAAATTGCCGTAGTTAGAAACTTAGCTGCAGGCGATCATACTCAGCAGTTCCTGGCAGGCTGTGTCAGCGAGGGCAAAAAGTTTGGCTACAAGGTTGATACATTCGTAACCGACGGTGTTGACTCAAGAGCGCAGGAAACTACAGCTCAGGTTATCTCAAAAGGCTATGACGGCATTATTCTGTCACACGGTCAGCTTTCATACTCCTACGATCTGTTAAAGCCAGCCGTTGACAAAGGCATTAAGGTTGTAACTTTCGATACCATGCCATTTAAAGGCGGCGATCCAAAAGGTGAGCTGTTACCTACAGTAACCTCAACTGCCCAGGATGACTATGCATTAGCCGAGCTCTCATTAGGTCAGATGATGGCTGACTTTGAGGCCAAGGGCGGCAAATACCCAATGAAAGTATTAAAGACCTTCATGGGCCCAGGTGTTCCACCTCTTGACAGACGTAACACTATATACACTAAGCTTGAGAAAGAAGGCAAAATAAAGACTGTCTACACTATCTCTCCATCAGATCCAGCTAATGCCCGTGGTGACGTAACCACCAAGACAGCAGCAATTCTGCCAACTCTAAGACCAGGCAAAGTAGATGCAATCTGGGGCTGCTATGATGAGCTTGCCAAGGGCGTACTGCAGGCCTTAAACGATGCCAACCGCACTGATATGCCTATGTACACCATCGACATCTCAAACGATGACATTCAGCTTATGGTCAGAAATCCAAAAGTCTGGATCTCATCTGCAGCTGTAGATCCAAAACTCATCGGTGTAGTTAATATGCGTCTTATGGCTATGAAGCTCAACAACATTCAGACTCCTGACTATTTCAACCTTGAGGCTAAGAACATTAAGACATCTGAATTAAATGAGGGTGTCACAATGGAGAATCTTGTACAAATAGTTGAAGGCTGGGGCAATGCCGATGATCCAGTTAAGGCTCTAAATACACCAGAGATTCAGAAACTCTATGTAAACAAGTAATATATTAAGGGGAACTCATGACCGTGGATAAATTTCACTTAAGCATGAAAAATATCGAGATCGAGTTCCCCGGTATTAAAGCTCTCAAAGGCGTAGACTTTAATACCGAGGGAGGAGTGATTCATGCTCTTGTAGGTGCCAACGGCGCCGGTAAATCAACACTGATGAGTGTGCTATCTGGCAGATACACACACTATACAGGAGAGATCAGTATCAACGGTCAGAACGTTGAGATACGCTCTGCCTCAGATGCCAAAAAGCTAGGACTTGAGATTGTATATCAGGAGGTGGACACAGCCCTGATACCTTATCTGTCCGTAGCTGAAAATGTCATGTTTAACAATATGGTAAACAGCATGACAGGATCTGTTGTATCCTGGAGTGAGATCAAGCGTGTCGCCAAAGAGCAGCTGGACAAGCTCAACATCACCCTTGATTTAAATGCGCATGTTGATACTCTGACCCTCGCTCAAAAGCAGATGGTTTTAATTGCAAGATGCCTTGCATCAAACTGTCGTCTTTTAATTCTTGATGAGCCTACCGCTCCTTTATCTAATACTGAAACCAAAGAACTCTTTAGAGTTGTAAGAGATTTATCCTCAAAAGGCCTGGCCATTATCTTTATATCCCATAGACTGGCCGAGCTTTATGAGATCTGCTCACAGATTACAGTTATGCGTGATGGAGCTAATGTCTGCTCCTATCCATTAACCAAAGAGATTGAGCAGAATACTATTGTCGAGCAGATGCTTGGACGTAGCTACAGTGATGCCTATCAGAAAATGGATATCAAATTAGGCAAGGAGCTGCTACGCGTTGAGCATTTAAGCGAAAGGGAAAATGCCGTACAGGATATCAACCTTTATGTAAGAGAAGGTGAGATTGTAGGCATTGCAGGTCTTGTAGGCGCCGGTAAAACTGAGCTGTGTAAAACACTCTTTGGAGCCATGCAGGCCAGAGAAGGAACCATTACCCTAGAGGGTAAAAAGGTTGACTGCTCTACCCCATATCATGCCGTACAGAACGGTTTTGCCCTCGTGCCTGAAGAGAGACGTAAAGAGGGTGTACTTATCACCGACAGCGTCTATGAAAATATATCCATTGCCGCCATTGACAGCGTGTGCAATGCCGCCAAGGTTGTAAGCGTCAGAAAACAGAAGGCTGTAGCTGACAGATATATTGAAGATCTGGGTATTAAAACACCGTCTAATGACAAGGTGGTAGCACTGCTCTCAGGTGGTAATCAGCAAAAGGTGGTGCTAGCCAAATGGTTAAACTCCAAGGCCAAGGTCTATATCTTTGATGAACCAACCAAGGGTATTGACGTAGGTGCCAAGCAGGATATGTATGTGCTGATTGAAAAGCTGGCCGCCTCTGGATGCGGAGCCATCTATGCCACATGCGAGTTTAACGAGATTTTAAGCATTTGCGACCGTATCTATGTTATGTACGACGGTCAGATTGTAAAAGAACTTTTACCTAAAGAAACTAGTGAAAAAGAGCTGTTGTTCTATTGCACAGGAGGCAGATAACATGATTGCAAAAACAATTGAACAAAATCAAAAAGAAGATCTGATAAGACAGTGCGTAGACTTCTGCATGAAGTGGGGCACCATTATAGTCACTGTGCTGGTGTTCATATTCTTCACCTTTGCCACATGGGATAGTGAGTATAATGAAAGTCTGTTTTTAACAGCAGATAACATGATTACCATCCTGCGCTCCATATCTATTATGGCCATTATTGCCATAGGCATTACCTTCTCACTGGCTGTAAACGGTATGGATCTGGCTGTAGGATCAACTGCCAATCTGGCTGATACCTTTGTTATGACTATGTTTGTCTGGTACGGCCTGTCAGTTGGTATGTCTATCACTCTGACCATTTTAGTCTGTCTGTGTGTAACTCTTGTTAACACCTTCCTCATCATCAAGATGAAGATACCAGATATGATTGCCACCTTAGCTGTTATGTTCATGCTGCAGGGTGTTGCTCTGACCTATTCAAACGGCGGCGCTATCACCGAGCGTATGATGCTGCCAGACGGAACTCAGGCTCCAGGTCTTGTACCTCCATTCTTCCGCGAGTTTGGTATTGAGCCATATCTGATTATTATCATGATTGCAGTGGTAGGCTTTGCATGGTTCTTCTTAAACTTCACCAAGTACGGCAGATTCATGTATGCCATCGGCGGTAATCCTGAGGCAGCCCGTCTGTCAGGTATTCCTGTCAACAGATATAAGTTTTTAGCCTATCTGCTCTCTGCCGCTTTTGCAGCCATCGGCGGTATCTGCCTTGCAGCACGTGTAGGTACTGCTCAGGTTGGTGCAGGTGATACCTTCTTAATGCCGGCAGTTGCCGCAGCCTTTATCGGTTACTCAATTGCTGGTGCAGGCAAACCAAATGCCTTTGGTACCCTGGTAGGTGCTGTTCTCATCGGTATTCTGGAAAATGGTCTTATTATGATGGCTGTACCTTACTATGCCATGAATATTATCAAGGGTCTGGTTCTGGCTGGTGCTCTGGCCATTACATACTCAGTTAAAAAATAAAAATGTAAAAGGAGTGATTATGTCTTTATATGATACTTATTTCCTAATGAAAGCTGATGATGTTGCAGCCTATGTTTTAAACAAACTGCCAGATTTCTTTGCACCTGATGCCAAACTCACCTGCAAGGAAATCGGTGATGGCAACCTAAATTACGTGTTCAGAGTTACAGATGAAAATTCTGGCAAAACCATTATTGTAAAGCAGGCTGCAGAAGAGCTACGTATTTCCAAGGAAATTAAAATTTCAACTGACAGAGGTCGTATCGAGTCTGAGATTTTAGGCATACAGGGTGATATCTGCCCTGGTATGGTACCTAAGGTATATCTATATGATGGTGTTATGTGCGCCTTCATCATGGAGGATATGATTGGCCACTATATGATGCGTACAGCCTTATGCGAGCACAAAATATTTCCAAAGTTTGCAGATCAGTGCTCCACCTTCCTGGCAAGAACACTGCTTCTGACCTCTGATATTGTAGATGAGCACAAGCATAAGAAGGAGCAGGTACGCCGTTTTATCAATCCTCAAATCTGCGAGATTACAGAGGATCTGGTCTACTCAGAGCCATACCTTAACTACAATGATAGAAACAATGTGTTTTCACCAAATCTTGAGTTTGTGCAAAAGGAGCTCTACAGCGACAAGGCTCTGCACCTTGAGGTGGCCAAGCTTAAATTTGAGTTTATGAACAATGCCCAGTCATTAATTCATGGTGATCTGCACACAGGCTCTATTTTCATCAACGAAGAGCACTCATTCTTCTTTGACTGTGAATTTGCCTGCTATGCTCCTATGTCCTATGACATAGGCAATATCATGGCCAATCTGTTCTTTGCCTGGGCCAATGGTGATGCCACCATTGAAGATCCTGTGCACAAAGAGAAATTCTGCACCTGGTGTATTGAAACCATAGAGCAGATTCTAGATGGCTTTAAGGTTAAATTCAGCCAGCTTTATCAGGCCCATGCAACAGATCATATGGCCAAATGCAAAGGCTTTTTAGATTTCTACCTGCAAAGAGTGATTGAGGATACAGCAGGTGTTGTAGGTTTAGAGCTTATTCGTCGTACCGTAGGTATGGCCAATGTTAAGGATATAACCTCAATCAAGGATGAAAAGGCCAGAACAAGAGCAGAGCGTATTATCATAACCTACGCCAAGAACTGTATTTTAAACAGAAGCTCATTCTCCACAGGATTTGATTTTGTCTGCGCCATGAACAAGGCTATAGCTAAATTTTAGAGGATTGAAAATATGTCAATTTTAGATTACGCAACAGTAAGTCTTGATGATGAGAAAAAAGCACTGGTGATTATTGATCAGACTCTGCTGCCAAATGAAACCAAGATTTTACATTTAACCGAGCAAAAGGATATATGGCAGGCAATTTATGAGCTCAAAGTGCGCGGAGCTCCTGCTATTGGTGACGCTGCGGCCATTGGCATCTATCTTGCCGCCTGTGAGATCTTTAAGAGCAAAAAGGATTTTGACTCTTTCTATGCAGATTTTGTCAAAGCCAAAGATTATCTAGACTCTGCCCGTCCGACAGCTGTAAATCTGTCATGGGCACTAAAGCGCATGGACAAGGTGGTACAGGATAATAAAACCCTGGCCGTAGATAAGATTGTTGAGCTTTTGAAAAAAGAGGCTCAGGCTATTGTAGATGAGGATATCTGGATCTGCCGTAACATAGGTGAGTACGGTGTTACCCTGATTAAAGACGGCGATGGTCTCTTAACTCACTGCAATGCAGGTCAGCTTGCCACAGCCAAATATGGCACAGCCACTGCTCCTATGTATATAGCTCATGAAAAGGGCATGAAAATCAAGGTATTTTCAGATGAGACCAGACCTTTACTGCAAGGTGCCCGTCTTACTGCCTATGAGCTGCACAGTGCCGGTATTGATGTTACTTCAATCTGCGACAGCGCCGCTCCTACAGTAATGCGCAACGGCTGGGTACAGGCAGTCTTTGTAGGCTGTGACCGCGTAGCTGCCAACGGCGATTTTGCCAATAAGATTGGCACATCAGCTGTAGCTCTGGCTGCCAAGCGCTTTGGCATCCCATTTTATGTGTGTGCACCAACCTCAACTATAGATCTTGGCACCAAATCAGGCAGCGAGATTGTAATTGAGGAGCGTGATGGCAAAGAGGTATCACATATGTGGTATGAAAAGCCAATGATTGCAGATGGAGTGAAAATCTACAATCCTGCCTTTGACGTAACAGACCATGATCTGGTAACGGGCTTTGTGACCGAATATGGCATAGTCAAAGCTCCGTTTGAACAGGGACTTGCGGAAGTTGTCAAAAAGGCTGATAGCAAAGACAAGTAAATAGAAATCATAAAAGGATCTGCCATGTTTGACAGATCCTTTTGTTTTAAGCGGATAGATAAGATGACACAATGTATAAAAATACTGGCTGTTGCAGATCCGGCCGTTTTTGCCTTTGATGATGAAAAGCTTGATATATTCAGTGCCTTTTCCCACAAAGTTGTCTTTGAGATGCACCCATGGAGTGAATATACAAAGCTTCTGCAGCTGTCACTCTCTGGCTCTGGAGGCTATGACATAGTCATGTTCCCAGGTCACCTGTTTTTAAAGGATCTGGTTGATAACAAACAGCTAAGCCCACTTGATTTTAATGCAGATAAATTGCGCATGGGTCTTGCCTATGACATAAAAATGCATGACAGACTCTATGCCTTTCCTGCCTTTTATGACGGACACATTATTGTCTTTAAAAAGGGAGTAAGCGCAAGGCTTGATGCTTATGACAATAAAATCATAGAGCCAGATACTTTTATCAAGCTTGCCACAGAAGATTTTAAGGGCGCCTTTAGTGTCAAAGCCGCGGCCTCTGAGATCTTCACTGACGCTCTGCCATTTTTACGCTATACACATAATGGCACAATACAGGATATCTACACACAAGATGGCCTTATTGAAAAAGCAGATGCTTTTACACAGCGTCTTGCAGCCTACTGCTCGTTAAAAGACAGCGCGCTGCCAGGTACAGACAAATTTGGCAATGAAGAGGTGGCATCTGCCCTTATCAAAGATGAGGCACAGCTTATTATAACCTGGTCAGGACAGCTGGGACTAATTGACAGACAGATGCCTTTAGATGAGGGGTATGGCTTTGCCACGCTCTCTACAGCCTGGAATGTAGCCTGGAATTTTGGACTTTTAGAGTCTTCTTGTAACAAAGAGATCTGTCATGAGCTTTTTGACTATCTGTGCTGCAGTGATATAGATAAAAAGTGTGCCTTATACTCAGGTACGCCTCTGTACAAGGATACAGTCTTTGACAGACCATGGAGCAAGGCTCTTGATCTGCTGCTTGAGCATGCCAAACCTCTGCCTTTTGCTGACAGCTCACCTGCTAAAAACGGTCTTTTATATGAGTACATATACAAAGCCTATACAGGACAGATGGATGCTACACAGGCTCTGTCAGAGGCCTTTTTAAAGATTGGTGCTATGGAGAGGTCATAGGCTTAACTTCTTGATTTGAGGCTTTAATTATTGTCATGTTGATCAATAGTTGTGCAGATTGATATATTTTGTACATAAATGCATAGTCAGTATAGATCTTATAAAAAAAGTTAATATAATTCAGTAATTTGTTAAAATTTATAAGACTTTTGCATATAAGATTAGCCTTAATTGACAGCGCAGGATTAGAGCCTCTATTTGTTTGACTAGATATGGCGATGTATAAGTCTTGGTGCATCAGTGTGCCTTAATGTGTGAGAATAGACTATGAGCTCTGATATTTCTGAAAATACATCATTATATGCTGTAGTTTACTACGAGATAAAAAAGAAAATTGAGCTTGGAGAGTATGTGTCCGGACAGAAGCTTCCAACTGAAAGGGAGCTTGCCAATATGTTCGGAGTCAGTCTCATAACAATAAGAAGAGCTATTCAGGAGCTAACTGACGAGGGCTTTATCATCAAGGTGCAGGGACGTGGCACCTTTGTTGAGCATCAGAAGCTGCAAAGATGCATAGACAGAGATTTTCAGATTTTAGGTTTTACCATAACCTGTCAGCTCAACGGTGTTAAAGCTTCAACACAGATACTCAATAGAGGTATAGCTGGAGCTAACAGCAAGGTCAGCAGGGCTCTTGGTGTTGATATAAAAAGTCCTACTATTTATCTTGAGCGTGTGTGTCTTGCAGATAATGTACCAATCATGCTTGAAAAGGGCTGGTTTTTACCTGAATTTGATTTTATGAAAGATGAGGAGCTTGAAAACAGCTCTATTATTAAAACTCTTGCATCTCATGGCGTGTATATTGATTCGGCAAGTGACAATATAATAGAGGTGGGCAGGGCTGACGCCATAGTTTCACGCTCGTTAAAGCTAGGCAAGGGCGAGCCTATTTTTATCATAAGTTCAGTTTTAAATGATAAAAGTGGCAGAAAAATCTACCTGTCAGTTGAGTATATTGCAGGCAACCGCTTTAGATTGAAACTATAGAACACCAATGCAACTAAAATTTTAAAATATGACTTAAAAAGAGTTTTATCCTGAATCTGTAAAACTCTTATCATCTATAAGTTATCCTACCATATTCTCAATTGGCCTCTGATAGTACCAATATGTTTAGAGATTATACCTCGCTAGTTGTTTTGTTATGCTGCTCGTAAAGAGTTTTAACCTCTCTTGCCGGCAGTAAAGGTTCAGCAGCGCGGGCAAGTTTATCCACCTTAGATGAATTTTTCTTTAAAGTACCATCCTCAAGAATTGTAAAGTAATTATGACGGATCAGTGTTTCTGTCAGAATCTTAAACATAATCGGATCTGCAAATTCAGGAGAATTTGATACATCAGATGGCAGGGATTTGGCTGATTCAATGCATCTGGCAATAAATGTATCAATGTTGATTGTGCCATCATCCATCTGCTTTAGAGTTGCTACACCCACAAGATAGCGTACCAATGATGGTCTTATGCTTCTTGAGAGAATTAAAAACTCACTAAAGCCATCACCTGATATATACAGCATCTTGTCATTTTCTGTGATGTAGCCAAGCTTTATAAAAGTATCTATGTAAACCTCTATAAGGCTATCAAGAGACTGCTCTGAGACAGGAGCATAGAGCTCATGGCGCAGGAAATAAAAGAGAGATCTTGTATGTATATTGACGTCTTTTCTTAGAATATGACCATGACGTATTAGGATGTTGGCTACTAAAGCCGGCAGGGCAAACAGATGCAGAATATTATTCTGAAAATACATAAGCTGCATGGTCTGACCGTTTGACGGACGCACAAACTTGAGATCTCCTACATCATAGGTATGGAATTTATTTAATTCAAGAGCCTGACGGATGAGAGTATTTACGTTAAGATCCTGTGGCAGTGATTTGTGACGGGCCGGATCGCATTTTAAGACCTCAAGGAACAGATTGATACAGCGGCGCAGAACATTCATGCTGACAGTTCTGTCTTCATCGTGAATCAGAGCTAAGGCGCACAGATTGATACCATTTACTGTTGCAGAATCATTTAATTTTATAATGATCTCACGTGAGAGGAGATTTACTGTTGAGTGCAGCCAGTCAGGACGTCTTAGTCCTGTAGGATCGATATCATCTTTCCATGTAGGCACATGATTTTGTAAAAACTTTGGAACAATAATTGGCTCGCCAAAAGTTACATAGCCACGTCCGTAGTAGCGCAGGCGTTTGAAGATACCAAGCAGATCCCAGGCACTTTCTTTTTGCTTTTTAATACCACCAAGCTCTCTCATGTATGAGCCAACTTCCATAACATGCTCATAACCAAGATAGGTAGGCACAAAGGCTATAGGTCTTTCTATGCCACGAAGCTGTGCTTGTACAGTCATGGAGACCATACCTGTTCGTGGAGGCAGGGTTCTGCCTGTACGTGAACGTCCTCCCTCAATGAAAAATTCTGTGGCATAGCCTCTTTCAAAGAGAATAAGCAGATATTCTCTGAACATGGCTGTATAGAATTTATCACCCTTCATCTTGCGACGTATGAAGTATGAACCGCAGCGGCGGATCAAAGGGCCTACAGGGAAAAAGTTTAAATTGTCACCAGATGCTACCTGTGGCAGAGGCAGGCCTTCATGGAAAATAACAAATGACAGCAGAATATAGTCCATGTGACTTCTGTGACATGGAATATAGATTATTTCATGACCGCTTTGTACCAGATCTCTTACTCTTTGAGCACCACGTATGGTCTGACCGTGATAGATGCGATGCCATAACAGGGATATAACTGAATTAATAAATTTCAAAAGAGGATATCTGGTATCAGCTACCATGACTTTGAAGATGTGCAGGGCAGTATGCTCAAGCTCTTCATAGCTTTTTCCGCTTCTTGTCATCTCCTCCCTGATGGCAACCACTGTGCCAGGACGCTTTAAAAGCTCCTGTATAAGTACTCTTCTGTTAGGAAAAGCCTTGCCTACAACAGCACGGGCCTTTTTTAAAAAGTACAGCGCAAGTCGTCTATTGATAATGGCCCAGTTCTTATTGACCATCTTGTGTTTAAGAGCCCTGGCTGATATTGGATCAATAAGAATGGTACAGTTGTCGCGTCCTGCAAAGGTTAGTGTCAGAAACTTGCGCCATGATGGAGTAGGTGCATCCACACCGCGGATGGCAAGTCCTTCATAACTTGGGTTTCTTGACCATAAAATAGTAACAGGAATGATCTGTATGTCCTCATCTCCCTCAAGTACATTAACCCATTCCTGAAAACGTATGGAGGCATCTACAATATGAGCCTTGGATCCAAAGAGACTTGGGCGCCTTAGATAGGCTGTACGATGCAGTTTTTTTCCATGCAGATACAGAGGTTCAAAAGGGGATGGCAGGCCAAGACTGTTGGTAAGACGCTCAAGAGTTAACATATTGCCAAGAGATGATGAGACCATAGCATAGACTATAGGCTTGCTCTTATCGATATTAAGACTCTTTAATGGCTCAAACGGTACAGGATTACAATTGGCAGTAAGCCTGATTGGCCAGTAGAAAAAGTAGCGCAGAAATTTATTTACTATAGACATGGCTCATCTCTTTATCTCATCACGTCTTAATTATAGTTTCTAAATATATAAATGGGGATTTTTCATTCTAAAAAGTGGCTTTTGAATTGAAAAATAAACAAACTTTGAGCTCTGTGTTTCATCTGCGTAAAGATGCCGTGCAAATATGGTATCACAGGACAGATTATGGGAATTAACATTAATATTTACAGCGCAAATAATGCAAACGGTGCAGGTTTGGCTGTCAATTTTTTTAAATGGTTGCAACGTGCTAAAATATGCTATGTGCTAACGGTACTTAATGTGGATAATAAAATGGATAACGCAGCAATTTTAAAAGACTCTTATAAAAAGCTTGTGCTGATGGCAGGTTTTGCTTCTGTAGCTACCGCCTGCGCTCTTATTGTAATGAAACTTATAATGTGGCTGTATTCAGGATCTTCTGCAGTACTGGCCTCACTTACAGATTCTCTTCTTGACTGCTGTGCCTCGCTTGTTAACCTTCTGGCACTAAGATTTGCCATTGCTCCTGCCGATACAGATCATAGATTCGGTCACTACAAGGCAGAGTCTCTGGCCTCTCTGGCTCAGGCTGCCTTTATAGGAGGATCTGCACTGCTGCTTATTGCCCATGGTATAGACAGGGTACGTGAGCCTCAGGAGGTTATGTATGTCAACAGCGCCATCATTGTCAGCGTTGTCTCTATTGTCATAACTCTTATTCTGGTATCGTTTCAGGCCTATGTCTACAACAAGACCAAATCTCAGGCCATAGGCGCCGATCGGTATCACTATCTGTCAGATGTGGGTTTAAATCTTGGTGTGGTAATGGCCCTGGTGCTCTCAGGCTTTGGCTATATGTGGGCCGATGGTCTGTTTGCCATATTACTTGGCATCTATATTCTCTACGGCTCCTATCATATAGGCCATTCTGCCGTTTCCACCTTGCTTGATAGATCCATGAGCAAAGAAGATCATCAGAAGGTTATGCAGAGTATTCTTGATGTGCCTGGTGTGGTGTCACTGCATGATTTAAAAACCAGGCAGGCAGGTCCGCAGTGTTTTATTCAGTGCCATCTGGTGCTAAGTTCAAGTATTTCATTTTTACAGGCCCATGATATTGCCAATCACGCTGAAGACGCTGTAAGAAAGCTCTTTCCTGATGCTGAAATAACCATGCACATGGAACCTGACAGTGATGAAACCTACAGAGAGGTACAGTTTATAGATCATATAACATGTGATATCAGCCATATTCACAGTTAGGAATACTTATGAGTAAGACAAAAGAGCAGGAAATATGGGAGCTTATCGTTTCAAGAGCTCTTGAAATAGTCAAAACTGAGCCTATGTTAAAGGGGCTGATGCTAAAGGCTGTTTTAAATCGTCAGGATTTAAAGGATGGCCTTGCCGGTTTTATTTCTGCTAAGCTGCAGACAAGCCTTGTAAGCCGTCAGGAAATATATCAGACCTGCATGCAGGCCTTTACTGACAGTCCAGACATTATTGAGGCTGCCGCCTACGATCTTGAGGCTGTGGCACAGCGTGATCCTGCAGTAAATGACATATTGGTACCATTTTTATATTTAAAAGGACCGCATGCACTTGAGTCCTGGCGTGTGGCTCACTGGCTGTGGCTTAAGGGCAGACATGATTTTGCCCGTTATTTTCAGTCCATTATTTCTGATATTTTTGCTGTAGATATTCATCCGGCTGCCGTTATTGGAAAAGGAATAATGTTTGATCATGCCACAGGCATTGTTATTGGCGAAACATGTGTTATCGCCGACAATGTTTCTATTCTGCAGGATGTAACCTTAGGTGGAACCGGCAAGGAGAGCGGTGACAGACATCCTAAGATTGCAAGCGGCGTTATGATAGGAGCAGGATCAAAGGTTCTTGGTAATATCTCTATAGGTCAGGGCGCCAAGGTTGGAGCCGGATCTGTTGTGCTGGCTGATGTAAAAGAGCATACCACAGTTGCAGGTATTCCTGCTAAGGTTGTAGGTGTTCCGCGCGATATGATGCCGTCTCTTGGAATGGATCAGAACCTTGATGATGTCAAAGGCGATATCTGTAACTTGGGTTGCGGCAAGATCTGTTCAAAGACTGTCTAAATAAAAGCAGTGGCTTGCTTATAAAGACATAGGATAAGAATATGCGTATACGTGATCTTTTAAAACCAGAGTGTATAAATCTACATTTAGAACCTCAAAATAAGGATCTGACCATTGCATCTTTAGTAAACCTGATTGATAAATCAGGATGTCTTGTAGATAGCGAGCGTTTTAGACGTGCTGTTTTAGACAGAGAAAGCAAGGGCACCACTGCCCTGGGTGAGGGTGTAGCCATCCCTCATGCTAAAAGCGCAGGAGTAAAAAGACCTGCTCTTGCAGCCGCTGTTATTGCCAGTGGCACTGACTTTGATTCTCTTGATGGCAAGCCAACTCAGCTTATATTCTTAATTGCATCACCACATCATGCCTCAAATGAACATCTTGATGTGCTGGCCCATCTTTCTTCTATGCTTATAGATGAAAATTTCAGAAAGTCTTTAATCGAGGCTACAAGTGTTGAGGATTTTTTAAAATGCATAGATATTGCCGAGGGCAACTGCTTTGATGGCAGGGGCGAGATCCTTGATGACACCAATGTAAGTGCACAGTATCAGGAGCAAAATGAGTGCACTGACAAGATAAGTACAGATAATACTCAGGAGATACAGGAAAAACACGAAACCACTGCTGCTAACAGATCTTATGATCTTGTAGCTGTTACAGCCTGTCCTGCAGGTCTGTCACATACTTATATGGCTGCTGAGGCTCTTGAGCACAAGGCCCGTGAAATGGGTCTTAGCATCAAGGTTGAAACTGATGGAGCCGCCGGCAACAGAAATAAACTTCTGCCAGAGGAAATTGCCAAAGCCAAGGCTGTTATTGTGGCTGCAGACAGAGCGGTTACCATGGATCGCTTTGTAGGTAAAAAGCTTATCAGAACCGGTGTGGTCGATGGCGTAAGACAGCCTGAGAATCTAATAAAGATGGCTCTTGATCCAGCCTGCCCTGTGTACAAAGCCACCATGCAGGTTGAGTCAAGCTCCATTGCTGCCAAGATGTACAGACATCTTATGTCAGGTCTTACCTATATTCTGCCATTAGTAGCTACAGCAGGTATTCTCTCATCACTTGCCAACTTTACAATTCTGTATGGCAGTAATACAGCTTTATTTCTTGACTCCATAGGTACCAATATAGGCTCGCTCATAATACCCGTTTTTGCAGCTTTTATTGCCTTTTCCATGGCTGGACGTACAGGTCTTGTGGCTGGCTTTACAGGAGGCATTGTCTCTTCTATTTCCAATACTGGTATTTTGGGAGCTCTGGTCAACGGCTTTGTTGGTGGCTCTATAGCCTTTTTGGTCTCAACAGTGCTGATGCGCCTTGTCAAAGGTCATGATGCTCTGCTTGCTCTTTTATTTTATCCACTGATAGGAGCTATAGGTACAACCATTGTGGCGCAGGTGGTGGTCAACCCTGTCTGCTCGTTTTTAGATACATATATCTATATATTTCTCACCTCGGCACCTGCCTTCAATCTTGCCATTGTAGGAGCTATTCTTGCAGGTATGATGGCAGCTGATATGGGCGGTCCATTTAATAAACTTGCCTATGCCTGCGGTGTGCTGATGCTGGCTAATACCCTGCCAAATCTTGGGGTGGTGGCAAGCATTATGGGTACAGTGATGCTCGGAGGCATGGTGCCTCCAATAGCTGCAGGACTTGCAAGCATCATCTATAAAAAAGGCTTTAGTCAAAAAGAGCGCGAGCTTAAATATATATCTGTTCTAAAAGGTCTTCTGTTCATTACCGAGGCTGTAATTCCCTATATGCAGGTCAACCCTCTGCTCATGCGTCTTACCTGTATTGCAGGTGCAGCTAGTGCCGGAGCCATGTGTATGTATTTTAAAGCAGCTATCTATGCTCCGCATGGTGGTATTTTTGTAATACCTATAAGCAATAATCCTCTAGCTTATGTACTCTCACTGTGTGTAGGTGTAGGAGTAAGCACTATTTTGTGTATAATTGTGCGCTATTATCTTGTGACGAAGCAAAAAATTTAAGAATCTTTTAACTTTTATGATAAAGTTTAGCGGTATTTTTATTAGGTACTCATATAAAAGAGTTAATATATAAGGATACTTTTAAAAAATATTTACAAAAATACAGTTGAGGCATCTATGTCAAAGAATAATTTACTTGAGAGCTTTGGAAGTGATCCAATTGAGCGTGTAGAGTTGGCACTTGATGCTCTGCGTCAGGGAAAGGGTATTTTAGTTGTAGATAATGAGGATCGTGAAAATGAAGGCGATCTTATTTATGCCGCTGAAACCATGACACAGGAGCAGATGGCTTTCATGGTACGTGAATGTTCAGGTATTGTTTGTGTATGTGTGAAGGAAGAAAAGGCCAAGGCTCTTGGACTTTCAATGATGGTTAGCAACAACACTTCAACCTTTGGTACAGCTTTTACCATTTCTGTTGATGCAGCAGAAGGTGTTGGTACCGGTGTTTCAGCACATGACAGAATCAAGGCTATCAAGATCGTATGTGATGACAACTCAAAGCCAGAGGATCTTGTCTCACCAGGCCACATGTTCCCATTAGTTGCCAAAGATGGCGGTGTGTTTGAAAGAGATGGTCATACTGAGGCCTCTGTAGATTTAGCCCGTCTTGCAGGTTTAGCTCCTGTTGGTGTGCTCTGTGAGCTGTGTGCTCCTGATGGCTCTATGGCTAAACTGCCACGCGTCTGCGCCTTTGCTCAGCTGCATGATATGATTGTAATATCTATTGAAGATCTTATAGCATACAGAAAAGCTAAGAATGTCTAATATTTAGAACAATTAAAAAGATTAGTACATACCATATTGTACTAATCTTTTAGTGCGCCCTGCATGTGCGCGTTTCTAACGGGTGAAAGTCCCCAACACGCCCCACTAGAGGGAAGTGTATAGCTAAAAGCAAGGTTATAGTGGTAACACTATGGCTGAAGGAAGCTGAAGGCAAATCTCCGGACCTACGAACAGAAACAGTTTATAGGCATGTACCGCGGATAAGTCTGCTAAATATGACGAAGTCCGAAATCTAGTCGTAGCGGTATATGTAAAGACTGAGCGTTATATGGAGAGAAAGAAACCGTACTTACCGGGGGAGATCCGTATAGCGGGAAACCGTAGTAACAACGAATATACGGAAGTCAGCAGACGTCATAGTACCTTGAGAGCACAAGGGAAGGACTGAACCTAACAGATATGAAAATCGGAGGAATTAGCCGGTTAAAAAAAAATGGCTCTGAAAAAGCAGTCTTCTGCAAATGCAGGCAATTGACTGTAGCTACTGGCCAAGGCTTGGACGTAAATCAAGTTGCGGAGGGTAGGAAGAGTTCTGCCGGATAATATAGACCTATGAGTAATATATCGCAAATTGAAACTATAACCTTAGAGAGAGAGTGCTCGACTACACTAACCTTAAAAGAGCTCTGCACAGTGTGCTGAGAAACAAAGGCAGTGCGGGTGTCGATAGAATGCGCACAGATGAACTCTGTGAGTATTTACAATCACACCCAGGTGAAATCACTGAGGCGATTAGGAACGGCAAATACAGACCACAACCAATTCTGAGAGTCTACATTCCAAAAGATAATGGAGAGAAGCGACCCTTGGGAATACCAACAGTACGAGATCGCTTTGTACAGCAGGCTATAGCGCAAGTACTAAGCGAGGAGTATGAAAAGGTATTCTCAGACAACAGCTTCGGATTCCGCCCGGGCAGAGGTTGCAAAGACGCGATTGCGAAAGCAAGCGAGTATGTAAACCAAGGTCTAGAATGGGTAATCGATTTGGATCTAAGCAAATTCTTTGATACTGTGAACCACAGCAAGCTTCTCCAAGTCTTAAGCAATAATATCAAGGACGGAAGAGTCATATCGCTGATACATAGGTTCATGAGAGCCCCAATCAGTGAAAACGGCAAAGTTGGTCATAAGACCACAAAGGGCACCCCTCAGGGCAACTTATGCCGAGCTCGGCATAAAGCCCCTTATGTAGATATAGATATTATGCCAAGTTAGTATAGTTTTTAAATTGATTTTTATAAACTTTCATTTTTTTAACTTGGCATAAATATTATTATTTAAGAGAGTTCAAAAATTGCATTAGATCTTGATCTTTATTCCAGTCTTGATATGTTGCTGACTCTGTAATAAGAGGTGCCAGCTTGCTAATTGCCTCATTTTTAAGCCTATTGTCAGCTCTGACGTATATCATTGTTGTTGAAATATCTTCATGACCTAAAAAATCTCTAATATAGACTATATTAATGCCAGCCTCCAACATGTGCATAGCTTTTGAATGTCTAAACATATGACAATGAACATGCTTAGGAAAAGAAGCATCTTGTCTACTAATAATACCAGCATATTTTTTAACAATATACGATATTCCATCTCGATTTATAGAATGGTTAAATCTGTTTGTAATCAAAAAATCAGTTCCTATAGCGTATTGGCGGTATCTTTTGATGTAATTGCGTATAATAGATGCAGTTTCATCAGATATTACTACTGTTCGAATTTTATTTCCTTTTCCATGCAGTGTAACTGTAGAAATTGGCTCCAAAGATATATCTGCAATTTTAATATTGCAAAGTTCCTGTACCCTGCAGCCACTGTCATACATCAGTGCTAAGATCATTCTATGTCTTAAACCTACGGCTGTATTAACATCTGGACTGTTTATAAGTTTAGCCATTTGCTCAGTGTTTAGGTAGGATATATCTTTCTGTGCAGATTTTTTAGATTTAATTCCTGCGATATTTTGTAAAGGCTCAATGTATTCAATTTTTTCAAGCTGTGCGAAATCACTAAATGCTTTTATAGCGGCAAGACGTTGATTGGCTGCAGATATGCTTGCTCCGGTACCTCTGTACCACTCTAAAAAATTTATTACGAGATCACGATTAAAATCCTTCATATAAAAAGAGTTGACCGACATATTTTTTTCTTCCTTGATGAATTTTAAAAACAGTTTTAGAGTGTCTCTATAGCTTAGGATTGTATTTTTAGAATAACATCTATGGCATGGTAGATACTCTGTTAAAAATTTTGTAACAATCTTTGCAAAATCAGTAGAATTCGCCATCATCTGCATCTACCTCCCTAATTAAATCTGGAAATGATTGTTTCATTCTGTCTTTGATATAAGGAAACCTTTCTGATGTTAACTTAACGTAGTACGCAGTTTCATGAAAAGTTTCATGCCCAAGCATTGTGCGCAAATACGGCAGGTAGGCCATTAGATCTTTTCCTTCATTAACCCATTTTCTCAAAATATTTACGCAATATGTATGACGAAAATCATGAACACGAGGGCCTTCGCCTGTATGGGGTATACCTGCCTTCTCTAAGTACCGCCGAAAATTATGGTATACATTAACCAAAGACATTGCGACTCCTGGTCGTATCATAAAAAAATACTCTTCGTCGTTTGAGTTGGTATGGATCTTTGCTTTTAAATCTCTGCATTTCTCTAAAAGCTTTGGATGGATTGGCACTAATCTTTCTTTTTTATTTTTTGCATTTAAAATAGTTAAGACTCCGTCCTGTAAATTTATATTTTTTATTTTTATTAGCCGTAACTCTGAGACACGCAAACCACTTGTATATAGAACTCTAAAAAAATAGGCATTACATCTTTACGGAAAGGGCATATGTCTTGTACAGAGTTACTTTGATCAACGTAGAAAAAGAATTTCTTAATTTCTTCATCTGAATAAATATGTGGCTCATATTTTTTCACTTTGCTCATTTTAACTTTTGGAGAAATATATGCCTTTATACCAATATCATTTAGATACTTACAAAATACGCGCAGACAACTAATTCTTTTTAATTGGTTTGAAACTTTTTCATAATCTCTTTTCTTAGACCAAAGGTCACTTAACTCCTTTGTTATAACTTTGTCAGATAGATTATTTTCAATAAAAAAAGCATCAAGTTGTAAAAATGCTTCTTCATTATGGTTATATAAATAGCCAGAAGCTCTCTTTAATTCAACAAGATCTGCAAACTCTTGTTTAAAAACGCTTTTATAGGATTTTTTATTCATTTCTAAAATCCTCCGGCTCTAGAGTACATTCAGCAAGTTTTTTTATATCTGTTTTAAGATATATAGCTGTAACATCTGGATCGGTGTGCCCAAGTATTTGTGTTATTACTGGCAAAGGTGTTTCAATCTCTAGCAGCAGAGAGCCAACGGAGTGCCGTAGAGAATGAAATCCAGATCTTTTTTTGGAGCGACTATCAATTTTAGCCTTGCGCATATATTTAGTGACTATGTTTTGTAAATGACTATCATCGCTAAAAGGATCAAATGGTGGCATATGTTTTATAAAAACTACATCTGATTTATATGCTTTTGGCCTCGCATTTTTTATATAATCTATCACCGCCCATCCAATATAATCTGGGATTGGTAAGGATAGAGGCTTTTTTGTTTTATGTTGTATAATTGAGAGCTTTTTTTCTTCCCAATTAAAATTATTAAAGCGCAGTCTTTTTATATCACCAACTCTTAACCCCAGAGTACAGGCAATTAAGATCATTGCATAATCTCTCTTACCTATAGGATTATTTCTATCTATGGCGGATAGCATCTTTTTAAGATCGTCTAAATCCCAGGAAGATGGAATATTTGCAGTCTTTGAAATATTTGGCACGTGTATCTTGTCAATGAAGTTTTCAACAATCATTCCAGATGAATGAAGAAAGCGTAAAAAGTGCCTTATACCACAGACTTGTTGCTCAACTGTTTTAAATTGAAAACCCGCAAATGTTTTAATGAAGTCGTGGCATGTTTTTGTCGTAATATCTTGTATACCGGCAACTTTCCGTTGGGTAATGAAATCTAAAAAAACTTGCGATGTTTTTTTATAATGATTTATAGTCGATACAGACAGATCTGTATTTGACAAGAAAGAAGAGTATTTAGAAAATATATCTGACATGCTGTCATTTAATTTAATTGGATTTTTTGAGGCATAATATCTTCTAGTAAGAACCCTATGAAGTCTGTAATCCTCTAACATATGGACAACACGTAGAAGTTGAACTCTTTGCTGAGAAAGTACTTTATTTTCATATTTCTGAATAAAACTGTATTTGACCTCAAGATATTTTAGCCCTCTCTCCATATTGTATTCGGTGCTACCATATTCTTGTTTTAGAAAGTCATTTATTTTTCTCCACTCTTTTTTATAGAATTCAATAGTTCCTGATGAATAGTGATTTTCTGTAAGAAGTTGGTTTAAGCCTTCTGTAATCATTTCTAGTTTCATAGTGATAACTCCTATGTAGTGAAATGATTTCAGATTAGCAAATGGTCAATAATATAAAATTATGTAGAGTTGAAAAAATTAAAATTTATATAATTCAATTTGATAAATATGCTAACTTGGCATAATATCTATATCTACATAAGGGGCTGTGTGTAGTCCGGTACTTGCAAACATACTCCTCAACGAACTCGATCAACTGTTGGACGCCAGAGACAGGAAATTTGTCAGATACGCCGACGACATGTGCATATTCTGCAGTAGCAGGAAAAGTGCAGAGAGAGTTTTAGAGTGGGTAACACGGTATATAGAGGACAAGCTATTCCTCAAGGTGAACAGAGAGAAAACCAAAATAGTGCATGTCGGCAAGGATATGCAATTCCTAGGTTTTGCATTTCTAAGCGCTAGATGTGTCTCAAAGACAAGAAAGCAGGCAAAGCCAAAGGATCAATATTTCACAACTGTGCACGACAAAAAGAGGAAGAAACTCAAGGAAAAGGTAAAGCTCATACTAGATAGAAGGTGTAAAGGCGGCATTGCTGTCGTCAAAGCTAAGCTGAAGTATCTACTCAGAGGGTGGGTAAACTACTTTGGTGAAGCCATACCAACATCATGGGCAAGGAAAATCGATGCTTGGATCAGAAGACGCGTCAGGCAACTCCTATGGAAACAATGGAAGACCCCACAAAACCGCTACAGACAGTTCAAGCTGAGATGGTCAAAAGCCCCCGCCATCGGAGATGGCACTATGGCATACAGCTCAAACAGTTATTGGAAATTATCGAAAAACCAAGGGATCCACAGAGCACTTAACAATCAGATACTGATAAACGAGGGCTGGACAACTATAACCGCGGAGCTAGAGACCCTGCATTCAAGGATCTCTAGCGCTTGTTAGGAACCGCCCTACTACCGAACGGTACGGTGGGTGGTGTGGGAGCCCGAAAGGGCTACCCGATTGTTTATATACGCATATTTCATCATATACATTCAAAACTCTTATCTCAACTCTCAATTACCCTAACATACCTTACAGAACAAAGTCTAAGTTTAGTTTAAGATATTGTTATTTAACAAATTTTTATATTAAAAATCTGTTTGCCTTTAGAAAAGTGCTTTAGTATAGTTGAAAGTATCTAAGCTTATTATATGTTTTGATTTGTTGCAGGAGCTTAATATGAAAAAAATAGGTTGTCTTAATTCAGAGCTATCTTATGTCTTATCTAAATTAGGCCACTTTGATACCATTACACTAGGAGACTGTGGTCTACCTGTTCCTCAGGGGGTACAGAGAATAGATCTGGCCGTAACCTATGGTGTGCCTTCATTTGAAGATGTTTTTAAAGTCATAGATACTGAGGCTAAATTTCAAAAGATAACTATAGCTTCTGAGAGTAAAGATAAAAACTTTGAGTTTTACAGCAAAATGAAGGAGTGGGCTCAAAGGGAGAATGTTGAATTTGTTGAAGTGCCACATGATACGTTTAAAGCACTGACTTCTAAGTCGGTAGCTGTGGTAAGAACAGGAGCATGCCTTCCTTACAGCAATATAATTCTTGAGTCTAACGTATCATTTTAAAATGTCTTTAGAAAATAAAAATGAAGTGAAAGAGGAAAGACCTGTAAAGAATATACTTCCTCTTTCATATGCTTTAAGTCTTATCTCACAGCTCCTGCCGATCCCAGTCCACGTATTTACAGACGAAGACAAATATCTTGATAAATTTAATATTGAAGATAAAGGAGATAATTCAAACATTTTTGAAACAGATTTAGATTTAAGAAAAGAGTATTTAAAAGAGATAAGATCAAAAAAAGTAGTTTTGTTTACTTCAGAAAAACCAATATTATTTGGCGGTGTCGAGTGTACTGACGGTCTGACATTGATTTTAGGTCCTATTGCCATATCTGATGTAGATCAGAGCTTTTGCAAGTTATATGCTCTAAAACACAGTGCCTCAAATATTTATCCTCTGCGCTGTTCTGAAAAAAAACTGGCAGCTCTGCTGCTTTTAATCTACAGCTCTATTACCAATAAATATGTGTATTTAAATGATTTTCTAGATGAGAGCTTTATGAGTCAGGAATTAATAGAGCAGACACATATAAAATTTGGAAATATAATCTCAAATAATACTATAGGCAATAAACCTCACAACCCTGTAGTTTTTGAGGAAACAATCAGACGCTCAATAAAAAATGGAGATGAGGATGCCTTAAAAAGAGCACTTAATTCAGTTTATGCCAATATGCGTGGAACCTTGGCGCACAATGAACTGAGATCGGCAAAAAATTTAGCTATTGTTGATGTCACAATTGCAACGAGAGCTGCAATTGAGGCAGGACTAAGTGTTGAAAAACTCTATACACTTTCTGATGCTTTCATTATGGAGATAGAGGAGTGTAAATTCCCGGCCGATGCCTATGCCTTAGCCAGAGCATGTGCACTAAGATGTACACAGATGGTTTCTTCATTTAAAAAGCATATTAAAAACAAAGAAAACTCTTCATTGATAGTTGCCAAAGCCTGCGAATATATAGAAAGACATGTCTACTCAAAGTTTAATGTGGAAGATTTATGTAAAAAATTAAAAGTAAGCAAAAGTTATTTATCAAAGCAGTTTAAAAACGAAAAAAAGATTACTCTTGGCGAATATTACAGACAAAGAAAGATAGAAGTAGCCAAGATCCTGTTGACCTCTAGTGACAAGAGTATGTATGAAATAGCAACACTTTTGAACTTTAACTCACAGAGCCATTTTGGCCGTGTATTTTTAGAATGCAGTGGCTGGACACCTACTCATTATAGGAATAATTTTTCTATACGTGATAGTGTATTGTAATATTTTACTTATTAATAAATGAGAAGCAAAGCTCAAAAATACTCCATATAAAAAGACAAATATGATAAATTGTAGATTTTCGTGATAAATATTTTCAGTGTAGTCACTATAATTTTAATTGTCGCAGGACAAAATTAAAAAGTTATGTGTTGATAACATTTAGGAGTATCTCATGAAATTTACAAACTTTTTTGCTTCTATAGCTATGGTTGCAGCCGCATCAACATTTGCAGCATCAGCAGTAGCAGCTGATGCCAAGGTTTTGACTGGTGGTGGCTCAAATATTATGTATATCATCACCCCTTCTCATTCAAATCCATTCTTCAAAACTGAAGCAGAAGTTGCAGCTAAGACTGCAAAAGAGCTTGGTTATAAAGTAAAAATGGTTTCTCATGATGATAGCCCAGTAAAACAATCTGAGTTATTTGAGACAGCAATTTCAGATAAGGCCGCAGCCATTATCTGTGATAATGCCGGAGCTGATGCTACAGTTGCAGCTGTAAAACGTGCCTACGACAAAAACATTCCTACTTTCCTGATTGACAGAGAAATCAATGAGCAAGGTATTGCCATTGCACAGATAGTTGCTAATAACTATCAGGGTGCAAAAGAAGCTGCTGAAATCTTTGTTGAGGCAATGGAGGAAGAAGGTGAATATGCCGAGCTGTTTGGCATTGACTCAGATACCAACGCCAAGACTCGCTCAACTGCTTTCCACGAGGTTATCGATCAGTATCCTGACATGAAACTTGTTGCTGTACAGACAGCAAACTGGGATCAGAATCTGGCATATCAGAAAATGGAAACCATTCTTCAGTCATATCCTAATCTTAAAGGTGTAATTTCTGGTAATGACAATATGGCTGTAGGTGCAGCAGCTGCCATTAAAGCAGCCGGCAAGCAGTTAAAGATCATCGGTGTTGATGGCTCCAACGATGCCAGAGACGAAATTCTTGCAGGAAATATGACAGCAACAGCTATGCAGCCTGCAGCTTTAATTGCTGAGCTTGCAGTACGTCAGGCAGATCAGTATTTAAAGACAGGAACAACTGGCAAACCTGAGAAACAGTTAATTGATTGTGAAATCATTACTGTAGACAATGCCAAACAATTAAACGACTTCTCATTAGCTAAATAATCGCACAAGCGCCATGCCTTTCGGCATGGCGTAATATTAAGTATTTCAATAACTTAGGTTGTATCAGTTGATACGACGAGGTTTTATTTGCCCTAAAAAAGGAGAGCATTATGACAAAAGCTCGCATTATAGGTTCAGTTATCGCTGTAGTGTTGCTCTGCTATGCTTTTTTATCAGCAACAATAGTTAAAGAAGGTCAGGAAGCTACGCTTACTGGCGAGGTAGTATTCAATCCAACTGCAGAGGCAACTAAATTCTGGAACGAAAAGTCACAAGAGTACTTTGAAAGTAATGCTGTAGATCTCGTTACTTTACTAAATGAATCAAATGGAGATCTCAAAAGTGTGGCAACAAAATATGGCCATTATTCAATGGGCGACAAGGGTGAGCTGTCATTTATTGTCAAAGGCAGCGCTACAGTTGATTTAGTGAAAAATAAATTAAGAGCAGGCTACCTTGGGCTGAAAGTAGATGGCATGGATGATAAGTTCAAATTAAGATTGCAGATAGGACCGGTCTTTAAAGGATCAGCCGTAAGAGACTCAATCAGTCTGATTTCATATAAGGATTACAAAAATCAGATTGAATGGGCTCAGGTTTCCGTAGCATTTCATGATCTGATTTCAAAACAGATTCTTGCTCCTATAGATATGAACAATGTAGCAAATAAGACCGTGGAGTTTATCGGCTGCTTTACTGTGGCTCGCCAGGGATTAATTCAGATTACACCAGTTAAGCTGATAGTTAAGTAGGTGCAACTATGTCAACTAAAGATGAAATATATTTGCATGCAGAAAAAATAGACAAGATTTACCCTGGCACTAAAGCGCTTGATCAGGTTTCCTTTGATATAAAGCGCGGTAAGGTAAATGTGCTTATAGGTGAAAATGGTGCTGGAAAGTCTACTTTAATGCGCATTATTGCAGGTATTGAAAAGCAGTCTGCAGGAAAGCTCTTTTTGCAGGGACGAGAGGTTGAGTTCAATTCAACAGTTGATGCAAGAAAAGAAGGTATTGCCATTATCCATCAGGAGTTGTGCCTCTTTCCAAATATGACTGTGTTTCAGAACCTGTTTATGGCATCAGAAAGAACCAAGAATGGAATTTTAGATGATGCTGAACATAGGAAGCTTGCAAGACAGGTATTAGAAAGACTCAATTATCCAATTGACCCTGATACTTTGGTAGGAGATCTGCGTGTTGGACAGCAGCAGATGATTGAAATTGCCAGAAATCTTCTTATTCCAAATCTGAAAATTCTGATTATGGATGAGCCGACATCATCACTGTCTGAGCAGGAGGTTGAGGTTCTTTTCAACATTATGCGTGAGCTTACAGCCACAGGAATCTCAATTGTTTATATTTCTCATCGTCTTGAAGAGCTTATGCGCATTGGCGATTTTGTAACAATCTTCAGAGATGGAAAACTTGTGGCAGAGGCAGCTGTAAAAGATATTGATGTGCCATGGATTGTTAAACAGATGGTGGGTGAGGGCAAGAGCTATCCAAAAAGGGAGCAGAAAGTTGATTGGTCTACAGTGCCTAAAGTCCTTGAAATAAAGGATTTGACTCTGCCTAAAAACGGTGGTGGTTATTTGTTAAAGGATGTCTCATTTTCTTTACATAAAGGAGAAGTGCTTGGCATATACGGTCTTTTAGGTGCTGGCAGAACAGAAATTTTTGAGTGCATTATGGGTATGAGACCAAGTCATACAGGTGATGTGATTTTGCACGGTGAAAAAATTCAAGTCGGCTCTGTTCCTGAGCAGATAGCTAAAGGTTTTGCCTGGCTGCCAGAGGACAGACAAAGAGATGGACTCGTGCAGACATTAAGTATTGATAAGAATATTGCCTTATCTAATGTTGGCAAATATACAAACTCTATGGGGCTTATCGATAAGAACAAGGAGAGTGATGCTGTAACAGATATGATTAAAGAAGTGCATATTAAAGTGGCAGACAAAGAGCTTCCTATCTTGTCATTATCAGGAGGAAATCAGCAGAAAGTGGTTTTTGCCAAAGGAGCCCTTACAGGACCAGAGATCATGTTACTTGATGAGCCATCAAGGGGTATTGATATAGGTGCCAAAACAGAAATTTTCAAGCTGATTTACCAATATGCCCAAAAAGGAGTTTCACTTTTAGTGGTTTCATCAGAGCTTGAGGAAATTATAGCCATTGCCGATCGCATTATCGTTTTGTCAAACGGCATAAAAACTGCCGAGTTTGAAGGTGATGAAATTACGCAGGATAACTTAGTTAAAGCCTCATATTTAGGTCATCACAAGGCTGACTAGTTTTAAGGAGATTAAATATGAATAAAAATGATGTAATTATGACTATACTCAAAGGGCGTACTCTTATTGTATTGACTCTTTTAGTAATTTTCTTTTCTTTTGCAAGTAAGTCTTTTTTTACAAGTCAGTCATTGCTGTTAATTGCCAAACACGTCGCTCTGTATGGAATTTTAGGCATTGGAATGACCTACGTTTTAGTTACTGGAGGTATAGATCTTTCCGTTGGATCTGTTGTAGGTCTGTCAGGAATGGTAGCAGGTCTTCTTATTAATCATGGTTTTACCATTTTTGGCTACACAATTTACTTTTCAGTTCCAGTAATTGTCATGATTGCCATCCTGATTGGAATAATTGTGGGAGCGATTAATGGTTTAGTTATCACTAAATTTGCTGTGGCTCCATTTATTGCAACTTTAGGCATGATGTATGTAGCTCGTGGTGCATCCAATTTAACATCCAACGGCGCAACTTTTCCAAATCTTGTAGGAAACAGTGCTCTTGGCAATACTGGATTTGAAATCTTTGGACGCGATATAGGAGGTTTTCCTGTTGCTGTAATGATTTTAATTGTCATAGCCATAATCGCATCTTTGATTTTACGCAAGACCCCATTTGGATGGCATATTTTAGCTATAGGCGGTAATGAGCGTGCGTCAAAGCTCTCTGGTGTTCATGTAGATAATGACAAAATTTTAGTGTACATGTTCTCAGGTGCCTGTGCTGCTGTTGTAGGTATTATTTCAACCTCGCAGTTGGTAGCCTCACATCCAATGACTGGTAATACCTGGGAAATGAATGCCATTGCAGCTGCTGTACTTGGCGGTACATCTCTTATGGGTGGTGTCGGTACCATTATCGGAACAGTAATTGGCGCCTTTATTATCGGTGTTATCTCTGATGGTATGGTTATGTGTGGTGTATCTGAATTCTGGCAAATGATTATCAAGGGTCTGGTTATCGTCCTTGCTGTAATTATTGATCAGTATCAGCGCTCCTTGCAGGCAAAGATGGCACTGCAGGCAAGAAATGAAAATAAATAGAGGTATATGTAAATGTTTTTTCAGCGTAAGGGAGAGGAGATTCTCTCCCCATTAAGTGGTCAGATAGTATCTGTGACAGAAGTTGAAAGCCCTATTTTTTCAGGAAAAGTTGTTGGTGATGGTGTAGCAGTAGAGCCATACTTTCAAAATGACGATTTGGTTCTGTCCCCTGTGAGTGGCATGATTTCCATGGTGGCTGTACAAAAACATGCCTATGGTATTACAACTTTTGACGGTATAGAGATCTTGATTCATATAGGTCTTGGAACTGTAAGTCTTGATGGCAATGGCTTTACACCATTAGTTAAAGAGGGAGATAAAGTTGAGCAAGGAATGCCATTGTGTCGTGTCAACTGGAGTACCTTGACAGAAAATGGATGTAAAACAACCACACCTGTTCTTATTACATCAGTTTCCATTGATAAAGTAAAAAGGCTGACACTTAATTTAGGACCTGCCAGAGCAGGGGAGACAACATGCATGTTTTACTTAAAGAATAAATGATGTATTTATGAGGATTTGTATATGACAGCTAGAATTAGATTAGGATTTGTTCCAACAAGACGAAGTGTATTTAGTGCACCAGATGCCCTAAAATACAGAGATTTAACAGCAGATAGATTAAAAGAACTAGGAATAGATTTTGTTGATATCAAGGATATCAATGCCGAAGGCCTGCTTTTTAGCGATGATGATGTACAAAAAATAGCTAAAAAGTTCCGTAAAGAAAATGTAGATGGAATTATTCTTGCCCACTGTAATTTTGGAACAGAGTATGTATGTGCACGCCTTGCTAAGGATTTAAATTTACCTGTACTGCTATGGGGCCCACTAGATGAAAGGCCTTTGCCAGACGGACGCAGACTTAGAGATACACAATGCGGTCTTTTCGCCACAGGTAAAGTTTTAAGACGATTTGGCGTTAAGTTTACATATCTGACCAACTCTAGACTTTCAGATCCTGTTTTTGAGCGTGGTCTTAGAGACTTTATAGCTGTATGTAATGTGGTAAAAACCTTTAAAAACATACGCATTTTGCAAATGGGTCCAAGACCTTTTGATTTCTGGACCACCATGTGTAATGAAGGTGAACTATTAGAGAAATTTAATATTCAGCTAGCTCCAGTGCCTCTTCCTGAGCTCATTCATGAGGTTAAGAAAATACGTGATGGAAATGGAGCTAAAGAGGAGCTTGAGATCCTGCATGACAGAACTGTAATAAAAATTGCAGAACCTAAAGTGCAGACTATTGCTGCTCTGGCAAAGGCAATGCGCAATCTGATTGAAAAATATGGCTGTCAGGCAGGAGCGATCCAGTGCTGGACTGCTCTGCAAGGTGAGCTTGGTATTATGCCATGTGCCGCTAATTCAATTTTAAATGATATGGGTATACCAATTGTCTGTGAAACAGATATTCATGGCGCAATAACAGCCCTTATTGCAGAGGCTGCTGTAATGAATGAGTCAAGAAGTTTCTTTGCAGATTGGACTGTAAGACATCCTGATCTGGAAAATGGCGAGCTTCTACAGCACTGCGGACCATGGCCTATGTCCATTGCCAAGGAAAAACCAGAACTTACATGCCCAATAGCTTTTGATGATGAGGGATCATTGTCAGCTGAGGCCAAAGGTTCTGATACCTTAACCTTAACCAGATTTGATGGAGACAACGGTGAGTATTCTCTGCTTTTAGGTAATGCAAGAAGCGTTGATGGTCCAAAGATTCTTGGCACATATATGTGGATTGAAGTTGATAACATTAAACGTCTCGAAGAGAAAATAGTTACTGGTCCATATATACATCATTGTGTCGGTGTATATAAAGATGTTGTTCCTGTCTTATATGAGGCTTGTAAGTATCTGGGCATTAAAGCTGATTTATATGATCCAGTTGAAGAACAGGTAAAAGCCTATCTACGTGGAGAATAATATATGAACGAATTAAAAAAACTGGCTTATGAGCTTCGCCAGGATGTAATCGAAATGATTGTCAGGGGCAAGGGTGGCCACATTGGTGGAGATATGTCCGTTATGGATATTCTGGTAACCCTTTACTTTAAAGAAATGAATGTAACAGTGGAAAACTACAACACACAAAACCATGATCATTTTGTGATGAGTAAAGGTCACTCAGTAGAGGCTTTATATGCGGTGCTTGCCAGAAAGGGGTTTTTCTGCCGCGAACAACTGTTAAAAGAGTTCAGTCAGTTTGGCTCACAGTTTATAGGTCATCCAAACAATAAACTGCCAGGAATTGAAATGAATTCAGGTGCTTTAGGCCATGGTCTGCCTGTTGCCGTAGGTATGGCTATTGCTGAAAAAATGAATAAGAGTACAAACCGTGTCTATGTAGTTATGGGGGATGGTGAATTGGCAGAGGGCTCTGTATGGGAAGGAGCTATGTCAGGAGCAAACTACAGATTAGATAATTTATGCGCCATTATAGATAGAAATAAACTACAGATATCAGGCACTACCGAAGAGGTTATGGCTTTAGATAATCTACAGAAAAAGTGGGATTCCTTTGGCTGGCATGTAATCAATGTTGAAGATGGAAATGACATTAATAGATTATCGCAGGCATTTGATGAAGCCAGAGTTGTTAAAGGTAAACCTACAGTTCTTATTGCAAATACCATAAAGGGCAAAGGCTCAGCTGTAATGGAGAATAAAATCTCCTGGCATCATCATGTTCCTGATGAAAAGGAATATGAACTTATTATGGAAGATCTCAAAAGAGCTGTTAAGGAGTAGATATTATGACAAATATTGCTAATAAGCAGATGATTTGCGAAGTTTTGATGGAAGCTGCTAAAAATGACAAGGATATAGTTGTTTTGTGTTCAGATTCGCGTGGCAGCGCCTCAGCTACTCCATTTGCCAATAAATATCCAGATCAGTTTGTTGAGGTAGGCATTGCTGAGCAGGATCTTGTTGGTATTGCAGCCGGCATGGCCCGCTGCGGTAAAAGGACCTTTCCAATGTCTCCTGCTTGTTTTATTACAGCAAGATCTTTTGAGCAGTGTAAGGTTGATGTTGCCTACTCCCATACAAATGTAAAGCTCATTGGTATTTCAGGAGGAGTAAGTTACGGCGCTTTGGGTATGTCGCATCACTCTGCTCAGGATATTGCCTGTATGAGTTCAATACCAGGAATGCGCGTCTATCTGCCGTCAGACTGTTATCAGACAAGAAAATTGATGGAACATCTTGTCAAAGACAATGAGCCTGCGTATGTAAGAGTAGGGCGTAATGCTGTAGATCCTGTATATTCAGAAAACGATGTACCTTTTGTGATGGGTAAAGCTACATTTATCAGTAAAGGCACAGATATAGCTCTTATAGCCTGCGGTGAGATGGTATTGTATGCAAAGCAGGCTGCTGAAATTCTAAAAGAAAAAGGTATAAGTGCTACTGTCGTTGATATGTACTGTGTAAAACCAATAGATAAAAGTGCAGTTATAGAGGCAGCAGAAAATGCCAAAGCTGTAATATCTATAGAAGAGCACTCAGAGTTTGGTGGTCTTGGATCAATGGTGGCTCAGATTGTATCTGAACACTGTCCAAAGAAATGTGTAACTCTGGCTCTTCCTGACAGCCCTGTTATTACAGGAAGCTCAAAGGAGGTCTTTGCATATTATCATTTGACCGGTCCTGGTATAGCAGCTAAGGCAGAGGAAATATTAAATGGCTGATGACTTTTATGTCATTGGTATAGATCAAAGTACACAGGGCACCAAAGTTCTGCTACTAGACAGACTTGGTGCCATTGTAGATATAAAGAGCATGCCTCATAGGCAGATAATCAATGATCTTGGCTATGTAGAGCATGATCTTAATGAGATCTATTCTAATGTTATAGCTTTAATGCAAGAAATGGTGTCAGAACATGCTACCTGTGCAGATAAGATAGCTTGTGTAGGACTATCAGTGCAAAGAGAAACAGTGGGCGCCTGGAGTAAATCAAGTTTACTGCCACTGTATAACGCTATAGTCTGGCAGTGTGCAAGAGGAGCTGACTTTGTAAACTCTCCTGAGGTTAAAAGCAAAAGCAATACAGTTCGCGCTATAACTGGGCTTGAGCTGTCTGAGTATTTTTCGGCAGCAAAAATAACCTGGCTTGTAGATAATGTGGATGTAGTGAAAGAAAGCGCACAAAAAAATGATTTGTGCATTGGAAATATGGATGCATTCCTGATTTCTAAACTTACAGGAGGAAGATCTTTTTATACTGAGCCATCAAATGCCTCAAGAACACAGCTTATGGATCTTAAAAATCTGTGCTGGTCTGAGCAGCTGTGCTCGTTATTTAAAGTTCCAATAAATTCATTACCACAGATAAAAGACACAAACAGCTGTTTTGGAGAAACAGATTTTGAAGGAGTTTTACCTCATAAAATTCCTATTCATGCAGCAATCGGTGATTCACAGGGAGCTTTGTTTGCTCATGGCTGTCTTAGCAGCGGTCAAATAAAGGCTACCTATGGTACGGGCTCATCTATTATGATGAACAGTGGCAATAATACTTCTGAGTGCTGCTCTGGTATTGTCAACTCCGTAGGATGGTCTATCTCTGGTAATTGTACTTATGTGCTTGAGGGCAATATAAATTATTCAGCGGGTATTATCAGTTATCTAAAGAATGATTTGCATCTTATAAACTCTCCTGTGGAGACTGAGGCAATGGCAAGGCAGGCAAATGCTTCAGATAAGTGCTTGTTTGTTCCCGCACTCTCAGGTCTTGGCGCACCATACTTTAACGGTAAGGTCAGAGGCATGATTTTGGGCATGAGCAGAACAACAGGAAAAAATGAGATAGTAAAGGCCGCTCTTGACTCAATTGCATATCAGGTAACTGACATTATAGATTTATTAAAAACTTCATATGATGGTGAGATATGTGATCTTAATGTAGATGGAGGAGCTACTAAAAACGCATATCTTATGCAATTACAGTCAGATCTTTCTGGTCTTAAAGTCAAAGTTCCAGGCAATGCTGAACTATCTGGTTTGGGAGCTGCATATCTGGCAGGTATAGGTCTTGGTGTCTACGGACAGAGTATACTTGATTCAAATATACAGCATACTGTTTATAAACCAGAACAAGAACGGGGCTGGGCTTTAGACAAAAAGAAAAGGTGGCATAAGGCTGTTGAAGCCAGTATTAATTATGCCTTAGATTAATACTTAATAAAAAAAATTTAGTAAATTAACATAGAACAGAAAAGTAAAAGACAGCCTATGCTGTCTTTTACTAATTAAGAACTATTCTAAATTGCCAAGCTGAGTTAAAACCGTCTGCATACGCTCTCTCCAGGTCTGCAGCATTTCACGTAAATGCTGATTTTCCTCCTGTAAAGTTATAGCCTTGCGACGGAGCATATCAAGTTCATTAGTTGTCGATGACAGCTCACTTTCGACACTTTGCAGCTTCTTTACAATTTCAAAAGACATCTGCTCAAGAGCCTGCATTTTATTGAGGAGCATCTCCTCATATGGAGTTAACTCATGTTCTGAATGCATATTATAGAATATACCTGCTTAAATCATCATTGACTACAAGATCTTCAAGATGAGAATCAACATAGGCTGCGTCAATAACAATTGACTGACCTGCCTTGTCCGGAGCCTCAAAGGAAATGGTCTCAAGGAGTTTCTCCATCAGAGTGTGCAGACGGCGGGCGCCTATATTCTCAGTTCTTTCATTAACCTTAAAGGCATCCTGTGCCAGACGGGTGATGGCATCATCTGTAAATTCAATTTTAACATCTTCAGTTGCCAGCAGCATTTCGTACTGCTTGGTCAAAGAAGCATGAGGTTCACGCAGAATTCTCTCAAAGTCCTCGGCAGTCAAAGCCTGCAGCTCAACACGTATAGGCAGACGCCCCTGAAGCTCAGGAATTAAGTCTGAAGGTTTTGCCATCTGAAAAGCGCCTGATGCTATAAAGAGAATATGATCGGTTCTGATCATACCAAATTTAGTATTTACCTGACAGCCTTCAATTAAAGGCAGCAGATCTCTTTGTACGCCCTGACGTGATACTTCACCTCTTGAGCCATTTAAATCCTGACCGCAGATTTTATCAATTTCATCAATAAAGACTATACCGTGGTTTTCACACAGAGTGATAGCCTCGCTTTTAAGATCCTCTGGTTTGGTAAGCTTTGATGCCTCCTCCTCAACTAGCTCTTTAAAAGCATCCTTGATTTTCATCTTTCTGGTGACAAGACGGTTTTGTGCCATATTCTCAAACAGAGACTGCAGCTGATTGTTCATATCCTCAAGAGCAGAGCCACCGCCTATTATATTGACTGTTGCTGCCTTGTCCTGCAACTGAATATCAATCTCTTTGTCATCAAGATCGCCCTCACGCAGTTTCTTTCTAAAAAGCTGACGGGCGGCAGAACTGTCCTTTTCTTCAGCTGTAGTGGTGGAAGATGGCGGCAGCAGAACATCTAGGATGCGCTCTTCGGCCATATCCTCTGCCTGTCTTTTATTGCGTTTGAAGGCCTGCTCTTTAACAAGTTTCATGGATACATTGGCAAGTTCGCGGATAATGGAATCAACCTCTTTACCCACATAGCCAACCTCAGTGTACTTGGTTGCTTCAACTTTGATAAAAGGAGCATTGGCCAGGGTGGCAAGACGTCTTGCAATCTCGGTCTTACCAACACCTGTAGGACCAATCATTAAAATATTCTTAGGATAAATCTCCTGACGCAGTTTTGGTTCAATCTGCATACGGCGCCAGCGGTTGCGCAGAGCAATAGCCACAGCCTTTTTGGCATCCTTCTGACCGATAATATGCTTGTCAAGCTCTGATACAATCTCACGTGGAGTTAATTCTGTTGCTTTGTTCATAGTTGTTAGTATTCTATAGTTTCAATAACGTGATTCTGATTGGTAAAGACACAGATATCACCTGCAATCTCAAGTGATTTCTTGACTATGTCAACGGCGCTAAGATCGGTATTGGCACATAGAGCTCTGGCAGCTGCCAGGGCATAGTTGCCACCTGATCCTGTAGCTAAGATATCATCATCCATCTTAACCACATCGCCAGTACCTGAAATTAAAAATGATGCGCTCTTGTCGGCCACAATAAGTATGGCCTCAAGCTTGCGCAGGGCTCTGTCGGTACGCCAGCTTTTAACTAAAGCCACGCAGGCACGCTCTAAAATACCCTGATGCTCCTCAAGTTTCTTTTCAAACAGATCAAGGAGTGTAAAGGCATCAGCTGTAGAGCCAGCAAAGCCTGCAATAACCTGATTTTTAAACACGCGGCGAACTTTGAGTGCATTGCCTTTTAGCACTGTACTCTGTCCCATGGTGACCTGACCGTCACCGCCGACGGCTACAGTATTACCGCGTCTTACAGATACAATAGTTGTCATGTCTATACCTTATTCGTCTACAAGTTCACAGGTGCTTAGCAGGCCTTTTTCACTTAAACTGTGAAATTTGGCACGAGCCTCGTCACGGTTGTTAAAAGGACCTATTTTTAAAGTCAGTGTACCTTTATATGAAGCTACTGTTGAAATAATGCCGGCAAAAGCAATTTTGGCTTTTTCCTGCTGTGCAGCACCATCGCTGTCAAAAGAGCCACAGTACAGATAGGATAAAAACTGCTTTTGCTCCTCAATGCCAGGGGCCAGATCTGACTCCTGTTGTACAGGGGCTGCCTGCTCTGTATTCTCTGAGCTGTTCATATTGGCAAAAGGATCCTGATTCTGATCTACAGTATCAGGCTCAATAGTGCCAGAGCTCATATCACTCTCAGGCTGGGCATCATAGCTATAGCGCACAGAGGCAGGTACTTTTACCGAGGTATTGTGTGAGTTATCCTCAAGGGTTATCTCCTCAGAGGTCTGCACCGCAGCGTTGCTGTTATCATCGCCTCCTGTAGTCAATGAGACAAGAAAACTTACAAAGAGCAGAACTACAGTTGCAACACCAGCAATAGCAAGAATTCTCTTTTTTCTTTCATCAAGATCAAATGAAGGCTTTTGTGCTCGCATTACATTTGCTCCATAACATTAATTCCAAGGAGGGACAGACCCTGCTTTAATACTTTGGCGGTAAGATCGCAAAGGGCCAGACGGCTCTGTTTGGTCTTGTCATCCACGCCGTCCTTGAGTACAGGGCAGGCCTCATAAAAACGCATAAAGGTACCAGACAGAGAGAACAGATAGGTACACAGCAGATGCGGCATAGCCTTATTGGCCACAGAGTTTACAGCATCAGGGAAGGCCAGCAGGGCTGAGGCCAGATCCTCTTCGGCCTCATGGGCAATAACAATAGTACCAGGCTGCATGTCTGATTTTCTGAATATTGATCTGATACGGCTGTAGGCATACTGCAGGTATGGGGCTGTATTGCCGTCAAAGGAGAGCATCAGATCCCAGTCAAAGATATAGTCGGTAAGTCTGTTTTTAGACAGATCGGCATACTTGACAGCACCAATGGCTACATTGTGTATAACCTCATCAAGCTCGGCATCATTTAAGGTGCTGTTGCGCTCCTTTAACATCTGAGCTACACGGCTTTGAGCCTCATCAAGCAGATCTTTTAGTTTGACTGTACCACCGCTTCTGGTCTTGAATGGACGGCCATCTTTGCCAAGCATCATACCAAAGGCATCATGCTCAATTGAAACATTCTCAGGCAGATAACCTGCAAGTCTTGCAATCTGCCAGACAGATTCAAGATGCTGATGCTGTCTTGAATCGATAAAATACATAAGACGGGTAGCGTTGAAGTGCTCAACTCTGTATTTGACACAGGCTATATCTGTAGTGGCATATAAAAAGCCGCCATCCTGTTTGCGTACTATGATGCCAAGAGGATCGCCTTCTTTGTTTTTATACTCATCAAGATAAACCACCATAGCACCGTCACTTTCAACGGCAAGACCCTTTTTGACCAGATCATCTACAATAACTGGCAGCATGTCATTGTACAGTGATTCACCCATGGTATCCTTTTGTGTCAGAGTCACATCAAGGCGCTTGTAGATGGCCTCATTCTGCTCCATGGTCATATTTACAAGTTTCTGCCACATCTTATAGCAGTACTCATCACCGCTTTGTAGCGCAACTACATAGGATCTGGCCTTTTGAGCAAAGGCCTCATCAGAATCGTAAAGGCACTTGGCCTCACGGTAGAAGGCTTCAAAGTCAGAGAGCACCAGACCTGAGCCCTGCTCATTTTCACTCTTTTCAAGATAGGCAATGAGCATACCAAACTGAGTGCCCCAGTCACCTACGTGATTGGCTCTTATAACCTTGTGGCCCAAAAACTCAAGCACTCTTACTACAGCATCACCTATAACTGTAGAGCGTATATGATGTACAGCCATTTCCTTGGCTACGTTTGGTGCTGAATAGTCAACTACCACAGTGTCAATTTTGTCAGCCACACCGACACCAAGTCTTGGATCTTCAGCCATAGCGCCAAGAGACTTGGCAATATAATCTTTACTTATAAAAAAGTTGATAAAGCCTGGGCCTGCAATTTCAGCTTTGGCAATAATAGGGCTGTTATCAAGATTGTCTATGATGAGTCTTGCAATATCTGCAGGTTTCTGACGCAGACTCTTGCTAAGCAGCATGGCAATATTGGTGGCAAAATCACCATGGGACTTGTCTTTAGTCCTGTCTATACGGATATTTTCTAAAAGTTTGGGATCGATAGTATTATCGCAAGATAGTTTGTTAATGCCTGATTTTAATAATTCTAAAATATGGTTTTTCATAAAAATACCAAAATGGATTTGTGTACAAAATAATGGCTGTTAGTATAGCAAAAAACAGCATTTAAATGATATTAACTATGCTTTTAATACATAGTCTGCGGGTCTACTTCTATGGCAAAACGAACAGAGGAGGTATTACCAATCTGCTTTAAAATAGCCACGACTGAATCTAGGAATAAAGACATCTGTTCTCTCCTGCCGGCTGTAACAAGAATATGAAAGTGGTAGCGGTTGTGGCGCTTTTCCATCTTGTCAGAGACAACAGGGCCTATATCTATAGTATTGGCACATGGCAGACAGACAATATGATCATGCAGATTCTGCAAAAACTTATGAGCTTTCTCTCTGTCTGAGGCATTAGCCAGTAAAAAGGCCTGCTGCGTAAAAGGTGGCAGTGCCATCATGTCACGCTGCGTTAAAAGATCATATGCTGTTGCAAAATAGCTTATGTGTGGATTGGCAATAGTCTGAATCAGAGGATCCTCAACATGATTGCTCTGAATGATGACGTGACCTGCCTTGGTGGCCCGTCCGGCCCGTCCTGCAACCTGAACTATAAGCTGCAGTGTATACTCACGCGATCTGTAGTCATCAGAGTAAAGACCTGAGTCTATATCTAAAATGCCAACTAAGGTGACATTTGGAAAATCATGGCCCTTGGAGAGCATCTGTGTGCCAAGCAGAATCTGGGCCTTGCCGCTTTTGATTCTGTCAAGCTTAAGATCAAGCTCTTCTTTGTTTTTAACAGAGTCTCTGTCAATACGTTCAATGGTCAGATCCGGATAGCGCAGTTTTAGATATTTTTCAACCTGTTCAGTGCCAAAGCCTGTCTCAAGCAGAGCAGAGCTGCCGCATACAGGGCAGTTGTGCGGCAGGAATTCATAATTGTCACAGACATGACAGCACAGTTTATTTGCGCTTTTATGCACAGTCATTGGATTGTCACAGTGATTGCAGGTAAAGATATGACTGCAGGAGTGACACTCAAGATGACGCGAATAGCCTCTACGGTTTAAAAACAGTAAAACCTGATTGCCCTTGACTGTCTCAATGCCAATCTGCTCCTCAAGGGTCAGAGAAATACCTGTTTTTATACCTTCAGTCAAAGGCTCGTTTTTAAGATCTATAATCTCAAAGTCAGGCATGGAGGCCCCGCCTGCTCTGTGCATAAGATCTATTTTTATAAAGCGCTGATTGATACAGTTAAGCGCTGTTTCAAGGCTTACTGTGGCTGAACCTAAAACTATGGGACAGTTGTTAAGCTGTGCTCTTTTTATGGCTATGGAACGGGCATGATATCTAAAGCCATCTGACTGCTTGAAAGAATTGTCATGCTCTTCATCAATAACAATAAGGCCCAAATTTTTAATTGGTGTGAAAAGGGCCGATCTGGTACCTATAAGAATACGGCTGTGACCGTGTAGCATCTTAAGATGCGATACAAGACGCTCTTTGGGACTTAAAGATGAGTTGATAACACTTATGCCCACATTAAAGCGTCTGTAAAAACGCTCAAGAGTCTGCGGTGTCAGAGCAATTTCAGGTACAAGCACCAAAACAGATTTATCCTGCTTTAGTGTATTGTGTATAGCCTGCAGATATACCTCAGTCTTGCCAGAGCCTGTAACTCCGTTTAGAACAAAAACATGAAAGAGCATCTCACAGGTAATCTGATTGATGGCAAACTGCTGCTCAGGATTTGGACGTGGCGGCTGCTCTTTTAAAATATTGTTTTTATCAAGCTCGATGCTCTGCTCTGCCTTTGAGACAATACTGGCACAGCCTTTGTCTATAAGCAGCTGCTGTATGCGTTTTGGAAAACCGCGCAATGAGAGATCGCGGCAGGGCATAGCCCTGTCAGTGGTTTTTACAAGCAGATCAAAAAGCTCAAGCAGTTTTTTAGAGCGCGAGTTTACGCCTGTAACCTCATCATTTAATACAAGATAGTCAATATCATCTATCCTGGCACTTACACCCTGTTTTAAAAGACCAGGCATGGCCACTGAAAAACACTGACCTATAGGATAATGATAGTATTTTGAGCCAAAGATTATAGTGTCGATGACATCTGCTGAGGTAATTGGTTTGTCATCGATTAAGACAGCTTCCTTGATTTTATTCTTTTCAATCTTGGTATCAGTATGACAGGCAATTATAAGACCTATATCATTACTCTGACCAAAGGGTACAGCTACCCTACAGCCAATAAGGCTGCCACTGTCATCTGTAGTTTTAACAAGGTAGTCAAATGTGGAAAACAGAGGTCTGTCAAGAGCCACACTTACTATAATACTTTTTTTGCTCATAGCACTAAAGTCTAACACTATATAAAAAAAATTAATGAATAAATGAAAATAAAGAGTAAAAAAAATATATTATTTTTAAGCTACTGCAGATAATAAAGTCCTGTCGCACTAAAGTAGTGAACTGTTTAAAACTTAAAAAATAGGTATTGTTTTTTAAAGCAGGACATATTATATTCATAGAAAAAGGAGTTTAATATGTTTTTGACAAGTCACAATACAGCTTCATGGTGGACCCTCGCTCAATAGCGGGGTTTTGTGCTTTGTAAAAACATAAAGGGCCCGCGCAATGCGGGTTTTTTTGTACCCGCAGTTTTATGGTGAACAATCGGAGATAAAACGTGGATACATTTAAACTTGTAATCAGTGCAAAAGATACACATGAGCTTTGTAATGACACTCTTAAAGATTATAAGGGAGCCTGTATTGCGCTCAATCTGTGTCAGTCAGTTAAATCTTCACTTATACATACAGACTATGCAGCGCTTTTAGAGCATATTCGTACAGATTTAGGTTTTGAAGTTGCCGCCTGTATAAAAGATCTAACCCCATCTGAGGCTATAGACTTCATTTTAAAGCATGAGTTTAGAACAGTAATTCTGTTTGGCACTTATACCTCTGAATATCTGCAGACTTTAAAAAATGCTGTCACAGATCTTGAGCTTTTTGTGGCACAGGATCCAAGATCCTGCAGTTTTGATGCATTTACCTCCATCTATAAAGATTTCTGCACGGCCTTTGTGGCTTTGGCAGAGCCCTGGCGCAAAGACAATTATTTCTTTGAAAACAGCCTGTTAACTATACCTTTAAAAGACAGATGCATAGTATCTGTCAATAGCATAGAGGGTATAGAAGAGTTAAAGAAACTGGGTTTTGGCGGAGCCTTTGTAGACATTAAAAATATAAAGAATAATCAGGAGTAGTTATGCAGACTTTATTAAATCCATTTTTTGGCAGATTCGGCGGTATGTATGTACCAGAGGCTCTGATTCCTGTGCTGCTTGAGCTTGAGCACACCTTTGTTGATGCTCTTAATGACAAATCCTTTACCGATGAGCTTACTCATCTTTTAAATACCTATGCAGGACGTCCTACACCGCTGACCTTATGCCGCAATCTTACGGCCGGCACTAAAAGCCGACTGTATTTAAAAAGAGAGGATCTGCTCCATGGCGGGGCCCACAAGACCAATCAAGTTATAGGTCAGGCACTTTTAGCCAAAAGAATAGGTAAAAAACGTGTTATTGCTGAGACAGGTGCAGGTCAGCATGGTGTGGCCACAGCATTAATCTGTGCGCTTTTGGATCTTGACTGTGTCATCTATATGGGCGCGCATGATGCAAAACGTCAAAAACCTAATGTATTTAGAATGCGTCTTATGGGGGCAAAGGTAGTTGAGGTGACAGAGGGTCTTGGTACCTTAAAGGAGGCCTGTACTGCAGCCTTGCGTGATTTTGCAGCTAACAGCGCCACTACACATTATATGTTGGGCACAGCAGCAGGACCGCATCCATATCCAACCATGGTCAAAGAATTTCAGAAAATTATAGGCATAGAGGCCAAGGCTGAATTTGAACGTCTTAACGATGGCAGGGCACCTGATGCTGTCATTGCCTGTGTAGGAGGCGGTTCTAATGCCATAGGTATGTTTGCAGCCTTTTTAGATACCAATACACCTTTGTATGGTGTGGAGCCTACAGGCCTTGGTCTTGAGAGTGGCAAACACGGTGCTGTGCTGCAGACTGGCACTGAGGGCATATTCTTTGGAGCTTATGCCTACAATATGCAAAATAGGGATGGACAGATTCTTGAGTCATACTCAATCTCAGCTGGACTTGATTTTCCATCAATTGGTGCCGAGCATGCCTATCTTAAGGATATAGGACGAGTCTCCTATGTGGGTGCAACTGACAGTGAGGCTCTGCGGGCTTTTGTGCTGCTTTCGCAAAAAGAGGGCATTATTCCTGCAATGGAGTCATCGCATGCTCTGGCCTATGCCATAAAAATGATAGAGGACAATCCTGATAAGGAGCAGTCAATTATTGTTAATCTTTCAGGGCGCGGTGACAAGGATATATTCAATGTCGATGAGATTTTGCATCAAAGAGGCCTTGTTGATGACGATGGCTCTATTTTAGTTGATGACATATTAGGTGAATAAGGAGCAGTTTATGCCACAAAGATTTGCAGAGACTTTCAAAAAAGTTCGTGATAACAACAAGATGGCCTTTATTCCTTATGTTATAGGCTGTGATCCTAGCTTTGATCTGTCACTTAAGATTATGCATACGCTTGCTACAAATGGGGCTGATGCTTTAAATATTGGCTTTGCCTTTTCAGATCCTGGCACTGCAGGCGAGGCTGTGCTTGTATCTAATAAAAGAGCGCTGACAGCAGGGTCAAGTTCAGATACATGCTTTGAGCTTATTAAAAAGTTCAGACAGACGGATAGGCGCACTGCAATTGCTGTTACTGTCTATGCCAATGCATTGGTGGTATATGGGGTACAGGCTTTTTTTCAAAGTTGTCATGATTGTGGCATTGATGCTGTTTTTATTCCTGATCTGCCCTATATTATGCTGCAAGTGCAGATGCACAATTTTAAAAAGGCGGCAGATAGTCTGTGTTCTCTTATCCTAAGTGCCTCATCAAATCTTACTCAGAGCTCTCTTAAGGATATAGCCGCATGTGATGTGTCATATATCTATGCTCTGTCTGATGTTAAGGTTGGCGGTGACAGGATCAGCTTTACAAGGCCTGAGAGTTTGATTAAGACACTAAAGGCAGCTACTGACACACCAGTTGTTGTGGGCAAAGGTGTTGGCAGCTGTGAGGATATACAGGAGCTTTATGCGCTTGGTGTCGATGGTGTTGTCGTTGGTTCTGTCTTTTCTTTGGAGATTAAAAACAATCTGTCTGATGAACAAGATCTTCTTGAGAGTATAGCTAAAAAGAGTGCTCTTTTGAGCAGGGCCTGCTGTGGACCAAAGTAGGATGGCATAAATATGCGCAAAATATTGCATAAAAAATTTGATCTTTTATGCAAGATACATTAGAATTTGCCAACTCTATTTTTTTATAGGCGTGTGGTATTTTGCGCAAGGTTGTGGCAAAAACGGCGACACGCATTGAGGTTTTAAATGAAAGCTAATATTCATCCACAGTATGAGCTCGTAAATGTTCGCTGCTCATGCGGTAACAAGTTCCAGATCCGCACCACTGCAGGTCATGATTTTGATATCGAAGTTTGTTCACAGTGCCACCCATTCTACACTGGCAAGCAGAAGATTGTAGACACCGGTGGTAACGTTGAGGCCTTTAAGAAGCGCTTTGCTATGTTTGACAAGGCTCGTGCTTCACAAAAAGCCAAGGCTTAATTACAAGCTTAAAATAAAAGGCCGTGAGGCCTTTTATTTTGGCATCATCAACTTCCCCTACATCAATTTTCCCTACATTAAATCTAAATCCTTAGCTCTGACATTCATTTACAGGGCTCATAAATAAAGCTAGCAATACTTAAAAGAGCTATGATAAAAGTAGCAGATTTTTGAGTTTATCTGTCCATTGTGTAAAAGATTTTATCTAAGATATACCTTTGTTTTTATTTATGGCCGCATAACTTTTAAAACAGATAAGAGCAGGTAGTGCAAAAGCACTACTATGGAAATTATTGCTTTCATTGAAAAAAGTGTATTAAAAGTACAAAGGCTAAGAAGTGATAAAAATTATCGAGCTGTGATCTTAAGCATAGTTATACCCTAAATCCCCAAATTAATTATAGGGTAACATAATGGGGTAGCGTTATAATACCATAAAACTAGCATAAACAAGCGATTTTGAGACTTATATGCTAGTTTTTTTATGCACTTTATGATACCCTATAAATATATTTAATGGAGTATCATATATGCTGTACACTGATGTTTCTATATCTTTACCTAATGACTCTAGATATGAGCTTCATAGGCAAAAAAAAGGCCAGACCTATGTAAAGTATCGCATTAAGAGCTATCGCGTTGATGGTAAGCTTAAGCATGATAGACTTTTAATTGGCAAGATAAGCAATGAAGATATTGAGGGAATTAAAACTTTTCATCCAAATGAGAACTACTACTCTTTTTTTAAAATCCCACTTCCTAAAGTCTCAACTGTAAAAGGTCCTGGACGGCCTTGTAAAGATATATCTACAGCGCCGGCACGTAAAGCAAACATTACGTCTTTTGGATATACCTTGGCCTGCCATTCTATTGCAAAAGAGTATTCTCTTGATGTGATGCTTAGGAACGCATTTGGAGAGTCCATGGCTAACAAGATCCTTGCTGTAGCATCCTTCTTTGCAGCTAGTGCTCCTGGTGGGCTTTCAAACATTGATCACTTTACAGATAAACACATGTGCTTTACTGACAGCGTGATATCCTCTCAGGCTTTAAGTCAGCTTTATCGTAGTATTAGCCTTGTTGAGTGCAATGATTTCTTTCAAGACTGGATCAAGTACTGTTGTGCCGATGACTGCATTTGCTATGACGTCACATCGATATCAAACTACTCCACTTCATTACCTATGGTTGCATGGGGATATAATCGCGATAAAGAAAGACTTCCTCAAGTAAATGTAGGTATGTTTTGCACCATTCAACGCAAGTTGCCTGTTTATTTCAGTTGTTACAATGGCTCAATTAATGATTTTACAAATCTGCCATATGTTTTAGAGCAGGCCAAAGCTAATGGTCTTAAGTTAGATGTACCTATAACATTGGTAATTGATGGAGGTTTTGCTGTTGGGGACGCTCTTGATAATGCAAGAGCTCATGGCTGTGACTTTATTGTTGGTGCTCCTCTTGACTTCTGCAAGGACATTAGAGAACAGGTTTTGAACTGGAGACGAAATCCATTATCAGAAAATACAATCCTTATTCAGCGCAGTGATGAGACTATACGCTGCTCTGTTAAGGACTACAATATTGGCCGCATAAATACAAGACTTATGATGTATAAGTCTCCACTTTCAACCTCAAGAGATGAAGCATCTTTGAGCTCGTATGTATCTAAAATTAGTGAAGAGTTAAGATCTGCAACTCGCCTTGGTCCAAATAGGTACAAGCAATACTCTCAGCTCTTTCATATTAATGTAAATGAAAAGAACGAGATTTTAAGTTTTGAGATCAAGGAAAAGCACTACTCTGAGATCCTGGAACTTTGTGGATGTTTTGCTTTGTTCTGTACACGCAATGATTTATCGCCACAAGAGGTGCTTGATATCTATAGAGCTAAAGATTGCGTTGAGAAAGCTTTCAGTGTCTTCAAGAACGATATTCTCTATGAAAGACTCGAGGTTAAGAGTCAAGAAAGCATATACGGCAAGTTGTTTATAGCCTTCATTGCGCTTATTATTCGACGCATGCTTGATAACAAGCTAAGACCTTATCTAAAGATCTCTCGTATTGGTTTAGATAGTGCTATTGCTCGGTTATCTGACATTACCTGTAGAAAATATGGGGAAAGCTGGGTTCTAACAAGCTCCCTTTCAAAGCAACAGAAAGAGCTAGTAGAGACTCTTAACATCCCTATAAGTTTCTTAGATATAAAGAAGGGGTAGTGCCGACCCTCAGTTTTTGGCTTGACACTACTTTAAGTGATACCCTATATTAAATTACGGGATCTAGGTTATACAAAACATAAATGAATTTATCTGTAAACATGAAATATCTAGTATTTTTTTTTCATTTTTAGTTTTACACTATGAAAGGTTTAAAAGTTACTTTATCAAATATTTAAAGGAGTATTACCTTGGATCAAAATACAAAGCTACATGATGCTGCATGCGCCTATCATGAGTTCCCAAAACCTGGCAAAATTGGTGTTGTAGTAACAAAACCTGCAGAGACCTCTTCAGATTTAACCTTAGCCTACAGCCCAGGTGTGGCAGAGCCTGTACGTGAGATTGCCAAAGATCCTGCCAATGCATATAGATTTACAGGCAAGGGCAATTCTGTTGCTATTATTTCCAATGGTACTGCTATTTTAGGTCTTGGAAATCTTGGTCCTCTGGCCTCAAAGCCAGTTATGGAAGGCAAGGCTCTACTGTTTAACCGCTTTGCCGGCATCGATGCTTTTGATATTGAAGTCAAGCACGACACTGTTGATGAGTTTATTAAAACTGTTGAGTGCATTGCTGATACCTTTGGTGGTATTAATCTTGAGGATATCAAGGCCCCAGAATGTTTTGAGATTGAGCGCGAATTAATCAAGCGCTGCAAAGTTCCTGTATTCCACGATGATCAGCACGGTACTGCTATTGTTACCTGTGCAGGTGTGCTCAATGCTCTTGAGCTGCAGGGCAAGAAGATTGAAGATTGTAAAGTTGTATGCGTAGGTGCAGGTGCTGCAGGTGTTGCCTGCTCCAATCTGCTGTTAGCCAGCGGCGCTGACAAGAGCAAGTTCTTCATGGTTGACAGACATGGTGTTATCAGATCTGACAGACCGCAGTATAACAACGGTGAGAAGCCAAACTTCATCAATGACGCAGGTCCTAAGACCCTGTCAGAGGCCTTAAAGGATGCTGATGTGCTGCTTGGTGTTTCAGGTCCTGGCCTCGTATCTGAAGAAGATGTTAAGAATCTGGCTCCTAAGGCTGTGCTCTTTGCCTGCTCAAACCCAGATCCTGAGGTAGATCCAGAGCTTGTAGCCAGAGTACGTCCTGACATTATTATGGGTACAGGCCGTTCTGACTATCCAAATCAGATCAACAATGTACTGTGCTTCCCATTCCTCTTTAGAGGTACTCTTGATGTAAGAGCCACATGCATCAATATCGAGATGAAAAAGGCAGCTATGCATGCAATACGTATGTTAGCCCAGGAGCCTGTTCCTGCTGAGGTAGTCAAGGCTGCACAGGTTGATAAACTTGAGTTTGGTCCTGATTATGTAATTCCAAAGCCAATGGATCCACGTCTGTTAAAGAAAGTATCCAAGGCTGTAGCTCAGGCTGCTGTTGATTCAGGTGTTGCCACCATTCCAATGCCTGAAAACTATATGGAATAATATAGTTTATAAAGTCTTTTAAATTAAAAAAGGCAGGTTTATACAATAAACCTGCCTTTTTAAATTCCTGCAGTGTAATCTGCACTTATAGTTAATCAAAAACCCTTTAATAACATAAGCTTAAATAGCTAGGATATCAAAGCATTAAAGATAATCCTATAAGGCCATATTATCATCCTCTGTCACTACCCCTTTTGACAAGAAGGGCACCACTTTCAAGATGTGATGTATATGGAAACTGATCAAAAAATGAGAGTTTGACAATATCATGAGTCCTGATCAGATAGGAGAGATCTGAGGCAAAGGACTCAGGTCCGCATGAAATATAGATGACTCTGTCAAATCTTGCAGTAAAGCTCAAAGCCTCCTCACTTGCAAGTCCGGCTCGAGGCGGATCTATAAGCAGAGTTTTAAAATTATAAGCATCAAGATCAATATCCTGCTCATTAAGGCGGTTAAAGCTACGCTCCTTGTTTAGAGCCTGAGTGACCTCAAGGGCAGACAGACGCACAAGTTTGGTATTGTCTATATGGTTTAGCCTGAGGTTTTTAAGTGCTGTCTGTGTAGGCACGCGGGCCACCTCGGTTGCCAGTACCTGTCTGTAATAGGGGGCAAGAGCTGTGGTAAAGGTGCCAGAGCCACAGTAGAGCTCAAGCAGATCGGTATTATGCATATTCTGTGAGCACTCACGGGCAAACTCAAGCATGGCGCTGCAGGTTGTGGCATTGGGCTGAGTGAAGGTGCCTTCAACCTGATACAGACTGACATTGCCATCTTTTAGCTTGTACTCCTCAACAATAGTATC
>NZ_UAPU01000006.1:192500-195000 GCF_900445255.1 Anaerobiospirillum thomasii | reverse complement strand
TTCGCCGGAAGACCAAGGGTTCCTGTCCAACGTTAATCGGGGCAGGGTGAGTCGGTGCCTAAGGCGAGGCTGAGAAGCGTAGTCGAAGGGAAACAGGTTAATATTCCTGTACCGCATATAGCTGCGATGGGGTGACGGAGAAGGTTAGGTTGGCAGAAGAACGGTAGTTTCTGTGAAAGGCTGTAGGGAGCATATGGGTTAAAAGACATGTGTGAAAAACTGAGAGCTGAGACGAAGTATCTACGGATATGAAGCAACTGATACCAGGCTTCCAGGAAAAGCCTCTAAGCTTCAGGTTATATGTGGCCGTACCCCAAACCGACACAGGTGGTCGGGTAGAGGATACCAAGGCGCTTGGGAGAACCCGGGTGAAGGAACTAGGCAAAAATGTACCGTAACTTCGGGAGAAGGTACGCTGTGAGCGGTGCAATCTGCACAGATGAAGCTGCACACAGCCGCAGATAAATGGTGGCTGGGACTGTTTAACAAAAACACAGCACTCTGCGAACCTGAAAGGGGAAGTATAGGGTGTGACACCTGCCCGGTGCCGGAAGGTTAAATGATGGGGTCAGACGCAAGTTGAAGCCCTTGAGTGAAGCCCCGGTAAACGGCGGCCGTAACTATAACGGTCCTAAGGTAGCGAAATTCCTTGTCGGGCAAGTTCCGACCTGCACGAATGGTGTAACCATGGCCACGCTGTCTCCACCCGGGACCCAGTGAAACCGAAATCGCTGTGAAGATGCAGTGTACCCGCGGCTAGACGGAAAGACCCCGTGAACCTTTACTGCAGCTTGACACTGAACCTTGAACCTGTTTGTGCAGGATAGGCGGGAGACATTGAAGTAGAAGCGCCAGCTTTTATGGAGTCAACCTTGAAATACCGCCCTGACATGTTTGAGGTTCTAACTAAGTACAACACATACGAGGACAGTGTCTGGTAGGCAGTTTGACTGGGGCGGTCTCCTCCCAAAGGGTAACGGAGGAGCACGAAGGTCAGCTGATCACGGTCGGACATCGTGAGGTCAGTGCAATGGCATAAGCTGGCTTGACTGCGAGAGGCACATCTCGAGCAGGTGCGAAAGCAGGTCATAGTGATCCGGTGGTTCCACATGGACGGGCCATCGCTCAACGGATAAAAGGTACTCTGGGGATAACAGGCTGATACCGCCCAAGAGTTCATATCGACGGCGGTGTTTGGCACCTCGATGTCGGCTCATCACATCCTGGGGCTGAAGTTGGTCCCAAGGGTATGGCTGTTCGCCATTTAAAGTGGTACGCGAGCTGGGTTCAAAACGTCGTGAGACAGTTTGGTCCCTATCTACCGCGGGCGTTGGATGATTGAGGGGGATTGCTCCTAGTACGAGAGGACCGGAGTGAACGCGCCTCTGGTTTACGGGTTGTCATGCCAATGGCACGGCCCGGCAGCCAAGCGCGGAACTGATAACCGCTGAAAGCATCTAAGCGGGAAGCAGGCCCCAAGATGAGTCATCCCTGAGCTTTAAGCTCCTAAAGGTTCGTTGCAGACTACGACGTTGATAGGCTGGATGTGGAAGCGCAGTGATGTGTGAAGCTTGCCAGTACTAATTAACCGTGAGGCTTGGCCATACAACCCCGGAGGGCATGGACATTTAAAGACCTCTTAATACTCAAGAGTTAAATCAGTTTGTTATAAGTTTTTTACAGAATTTGTCTGGCGACCATAGTGCTGTAGAACCACCTGTTCCCTTTCCGAACACAGAAGTGAAATGCAGTTACGCCGATGGTAGTGCAACGTACGATTGTGCGAGAGTAGGTCATCGCCAGGCTTACCCTATAATGCGGAGCGGTAGTTCAGCCGGTTAGAATGCCTGCCTGTCACGCAGGAGGTCGCGGGTTCGATTCCCGTCCGTTCCGCCACTTTAGAATACTGATTTATTTCCACCGAACTTTCCTAGCGACCATAGTGCTGTAGAACCACCTGTTCCCTTTCCGAACACAGAAGTGAAATGCAGTTACGCCGATGGTAGTGCAACGTACGATTGTGCGAGAGTAGGTCATCGCTAGGATTTATGATCAAGATCACATATGTGATCTTTTTTTATATAAATTAATGTTACCGATAACATTATTCTCTCTTTCCGTTCTATAATATATCCATATTCACAATCAAAGGTTTATTTATGACACCATTATGTATTGTTGTTATGGGTGTATGCGGATCAGGCAAATCATCTGTAGCTGAGGCTCTTGCCAATGCCTTTAACTACAGACTGATAGACGGTGATGACCTGCATCCTCGCTCTAACATAGATAAAATGAAAGAAGGTATTCCTCTTACTGATACAGACAGAGAGCCCTGGCTTAGAATAATATCTGATGTTATTTATTCCTTTAAACAAAGAACAATGGGATCGGTTATTGTCTGCTCTGCTCTAAAGAAGTCCTACAGAGATATATTAAGAAATGGCAATGACAATGTAGTCTTTATTCATCTGTATGCTCCATATGAAACTATACTAGA
>NZ_UAPU01000006.1:105000-187500 GCF_900445255.1 Anaerobiospirillum thomasii | reverse complement strand
CTAAATACTACCTGACGACCGATAGTGAACCAGTACCGTGAGGGAAAGGCGAAAAGAACCCTGGTGAAGGGAGTGAAAGAGAGCCTGAAACCGTGTGCGTACAAGCAGTGGGAGCATGTACGTTAAGTATGTGTGACTGCGTACCTTTTGTATAATGGGTCAGCGAGTTGTCTGTATTAGCGAGGTTAACTTTAATGAGGGAGCCGTAGGGAAACCGAGTCTTAATAGGGCGAACAGTTGATACAGGCAGACCCGAAACTGGGTGATCTAGTCCTGGACAGGCTGAAAGCAGGGTAACACCTGCCGGAGGGCCGAACCCACTAACGTTGCAAAGTTAGGGGATGATCTGGGACTAGGGGTGAAAGGCCAATCAAACCCAGTGATAGCTGGTTCTCCCCGAAAGCTATTTAGGTAGCGTCCTGTGAGGACGGACGGGGGTAGAGCACTGTTACGGCAAGGGGCCCATCCCGGGTTGCCAAACCGTTGCAAACTACGAATACCGTCCAGTTGGAAGCAGGGGACACACGGTGGGTGCTAACGTTCATCGTGAAGAGGGAAACAACCCGGACCGCCAGCTAAGGTCCCAAAGTTCTGATTAAGTGGGAAACGATGTGGGAAGGCTAAGACAGCCAGGATGTTGGCTTAGAAGCAGCCATCATTTAAAGAAAGCGTAATAGCTCACTGGTCGAGTCGGCCTGCGCGGAAGATGTAACGGGGCTCAAATCAGACACCGAAGCTGCGGATTTGCAGAATACTGCAAGTGGTAGGGGAGCGTTCTGTAAACTGACGAAGATGAGTCGAGAGGCGAGTTGGAGGTAACAGAAGTGCGAATGCTGACGCAAGTAACGATAAAACGGGTGAAAAACCCGTTCGCCGGAAGACCAAGGGTTCCTGTCCAACGTTAATCGGGGCAGGGTGAGTCGGTGCCTAAGGCGAGGCTGAGAAGCGTAGTCGAAGGGAAACAGGTTAATATTCCTGTACCGCATATAGCTGCGATGGGGTGACGGAGAAGGTTAGGTTGGCAGAAGAACGGTAGTTTCTGTGAAAGGCTGTAGGGAGCATATGGGTTAAAAGACATGTGTGAAAAACTGAGAGCTGAGACGAAGTATCTACGGATATGAAGCAACTGATACCAGGCTTCCAGGAAAAGCCTCTAAGCTTCAGGTTATATGTGGCCGTACCCCAAACCGACACAGGTGGTCGGGTAGAGGATACCAAGGCGCTTGGGAGAACCCGGGTGAAGGAACTAGGCAAAAATGTACCGTAACTTCGGGAGAAGGTACGCTGTGAGCGGTGCAATCTGCACAGATGAAGCTGCACACAGCCGCAGATAAATGGTGGCTGGGACTGTTTAACAAAAACACAGCACTCTGCGAACCTGAAAGGGGAAGTATAGGGTGTGACACCTGCCCGGTGCCGGAAGGTTAAATGATGGGGTCAGACGCAAGTTGAAGCCCTTGAGTGAAGCCCCGGTAAACGGCGGCCGTAACTATAACGGTCCTAAGGTAGCGAAATTCCTTGTCGGGCAAGTTCCGACCTGCACGAATGGTGTAACCATGGCCACGCTGTCTCCACCCGGGACCCAGTGAAACCGAAATCGCTGTGAAGATGCAGTGTACCCGCGGCTAGACGGAAAGACCCCGTGAACCTTTACTGCAGCTTGACACTGAACCTTGAACCTGTTTGTGCAGGATAGGCGGGAGACATTGAAGTAGAAGCGCCAGCTTTTATGGAGTCAACCTTGAAATACCGCCCTGACATGTTTGAGGTTCTAACTAAGTACAACACATACGAGGACAGTGTCTGGTAGGCAGTTTGACTGGGGCGGTCTCCTCCCAAAGGGTAACGGAGGAGCACGAAGGTCAGCTGATCACGGTCGGACATCGTGAGGTCAGTGCAATGGCATAAGCTGGCTTGACTGCGAGAGGCACATCTCGAGCAGGTGCGAAAGCAGGTCATAGTGATCCGGTGGTTCCACATGGACGGGCCATCGCTCAACGGATAAAAGGTACTCTGGGGATAACAGGCTGATACCGCCCAAGAGTTCATATCGACGGCGGTGTTTGGCACCTCGATGTCGGCTCATCACATCCTGGGGCTGAAGTTGGTCCCAAGGGTATGGCTGTTCGCCATTTAAAGTGGTACGCGAGCTGGGTTCAAAACGTCGTGAGACAGTTTGGTCCCTATCTACCGCGGGCGTTGGATGATTGAGGGGGATTGCTCCTAGTACGAGAGGACCGGAGTGAACGCGCCTCTGGTTTACGGGTTGTCATGCCAATGGCACGGCCCGGCAGCCAAGCGCGGAACTGATAACCGCTGAAAGCATCTAAGCGGGAAGCAGGCCCCAAGATGAGTCATCCCTGAGCTTTAAGCTCCTAAAGGTTCGTTGCAGACTACGACGTTGATAGGCTGGATGTGGAAGCGCAGTGATGTGTGAAGCTTGCCAGTACTAATTAACCGTGAGGCTTGGCCATACAACCCCGGAGGGCATGGACATTTAAAGACCTCTTAATACTCAAGAGTTAAATCAGTTTGTTATAAGTTTTTTACAGAATTTGTCTGGCGACCATAGTGCTGTAGAACCACCTGTTCCCTTTCCGAACACAGAAGTGAAATGCAGTTACGCCGATGGTAGTGCAACGTACGATTGTGCGAGAGTAGGTCATCGCCAGGCTTACCCTATAATGCGGAGCGGTAGTTCAGCCGGTTAGAATGCCTGCCTGTCACGCAGGAGGTCGCGGGTTCGATTCCCGTCCGTTCCGCCACTTACAACTAAGGCACCATTTGGTGCTTTTTTTGTTTACACGCCCCTAAATAATACAAGTCTAAAAATCTTTATCAAGAATCAAGGTTAGCTTTGCTCTAGGCGCTTTAGGGTACTACAATACCTTGTCTTTTGTATAATTTTAAAATTTATGCAGATTATAAAATTATGCAAAATCCATAAATCACCGGGATTTTGTTATGTACGATGAAATAGTCTCACAGGCTATATTATTTGCCGTATCTTTTATTGCCAACCTTTTTGCCTCAGTCTCAGGCGGAGGAGCTGGCTTTGTGCAGCTTCCTCTGCTAATTCTTATGGGTTTGCCATTTGCCACAGCTTTAGGAACCCATAAAGTGGCTGTAGTCTTTTTAGGCGTAGGGGCACTGTCAAAAAAGTTCAAAGATCACGGCTCATTTAATCTGGACAGGCAGCTTAGCCTTATAATGCTCTTTATAGGCTGTCCTGCAGTTGTTGCAGGTACAGTTATTGTCATATCCATTCCTGCTGATATTGCATCGATCTCAGTAGGTCTTTTAACTGTTGCCTCAGGTATATACACCCTGTATAAAAAGAATTTTGGTGGTAGCAATCTTGAGCACAGATCAAAAACCCGTGTCATTATAGGTACGTTTTTAATGATACTTATAGGTCTCCTATCAGGATCACTTTCATCTGGGGCAGGTCTGTTCTCCACACTTACTCTGGTTATGGTTTTTGGTATGGATCTTAAAAGGGCCATCATGCATACCATGCTCTATGTGGCAACTATATGGAATGCTGTAGGTGCCTTTACTGTAGGAGCACTGACCTCCATACACTGGCACTGGGTCCCCGTGCTTATCACTGCCACATTCTTAGGATCCTATCTTGGAACAGCACTTTTGATAAGACTTAATGTCAAGCTGGTTCGACTTTGCTTTTCGACTGTAGCTATATTATCAGGTGTCTTATTAATTTATACAGCTGTAGTTTAAAAACACAAATTGTTATTTTATTTTAGCTATTTTGTCTATTCACTTACAGAAATTATTAATAATTTATGTATACTGAATAAGAATTAAATATTAAAAGAGATGCTTATGGCTAAAGGATATTTTTCAATTGCACATGTCTGCCTGGCTAGAGGGTATTCACATGCCCACCGTCAGACAGAGTTGCTTATCAAGGCACTTGGAGCACTGGGTCCTTTTCAATATCTCATCTGCAGAGATGACAGTCCTTTAACAAAAAGACTCAAGGTCCTAAAATCTAATATAAAAATTATTAAAGTACATGGTATTGTCGATCCGCGCTTTTCATGTCATTTTAAGCTGATGCGCAAGGCCACTATCGTTCATGCCCACGATCAGCACGGTGCCAACTGGGCCCTGGTGCATAATGTCATGTTCGGTGTCCCATATGTATTAAATGTCAGGGGCAGAGACAAATATGACGACACTTTGTTTAATAAAACTCTTTTTAACTGGGCCAGTGCTGTAATTACCACGCAGACTCTGACCAATGAGATGCTAAAAAATGATTTTCATGTGCAGGCTAAAACCATTAAAGAGTGTACCGACAATCTTGTGCCTTACAAACCTAATGTTGATGGTCTAAGAGAAGCTTACAAAGGACGCTATTTAATTGGTATGGTTGGCGATCTGATTAACCGTCTGTACGGTCAGACCACACTGCTTGAGGCCTATGAGCTTATCAAGACCAAACTGCCTCATGCTGTAATCTTCTTTATAGGCACAGGCGATGATATGGCCCTGCTGCGTGACAAAGCCCGTGAACTGCCAAACGTAAAGTTCCTGGGCCGTCCTAAACATATGGTAGATTATATTGCAGCTCTTGATCTTTTTGTCTACCCTGTAAATTATGAGGGCAATACCTCTATTTTACTTGATGTTCTTGATCAGAGTGTGCCAATTATTGCATCTAATGTTGGCAGTATAAGCGATATCATTGTGAATGAAGAGACAGGTATTTTAGTCAGACCAAAAGATCCAGAGGCTCTTGCAGATGCCATTATGCGAGTCAAAGGCGATGAGGGTCTGGTCCGCCATATGGTGGCCAACGGTGCTGCCATGGCCCACAGCCGTGAGTCTCCATATATGGCAAGTGAATACTTAAGTGTATATCGTCAAAGTCTTAATAATTAAGCTTTGTCATATAAATAAAGGTACATAAAAAATATCCCACATTTACGTGGGATATTTTATTTAGTGAGCAAAAATTGGAGTATCTAAAAGCTCCATTGAGTCAGGCTCGATCATATCCTTATGTCTTAAATGCTTGTATAAAAAGGTTCTGGCAATAAGACTTATAGTTGCAATTTTCTTTTCCTTTAAGGTCAGTGACAGTCTGGCATGCATCTTATGCTCAGCACGCTTTTCATCAGTATAGATGACAGCAAATTCAATATCTGCATCATTGATGGCAAGCAGCAGTACGCTAAGACAGACATGATTTGTATCTGGCAACAAAGAGCGCAGCTCATGCTCAAAGCTCTGTGCACTTTCTTTTACTATGGTGCCATGCTCATCAAGAGGATTGATGACTGTAGCTCTTTTCATATTCACGGTCATAGCCAGATCATGTCCTACCTGGCCTCTGGTGCATGAATCAAAGACATTAAGTACCTTGCCCTCAAGCAGTCTAGCAATTTCACTGTCAAGATTGAAGGTATCTTTCATTATAAGATAAGGTTTTACTATCTGTTTTATGGTGTTGAGCGTAAAGACCTTTTCATCTAGCGTGGCATTGTTGGAGATGATCTTAAGTTCAAGCAGAGGATAGTCAGCCCTGTAGCCTATAACAGTACTCTCTGGTATATCATGTTTTTCAATAAGAGCACCAAGACGGGACTCTGAGACACCAAAGAGAAAGAAACGCTTGACCTCGGTATTGGCATTTTCTGCAAAATTTTCTTTTATATAAGGCAGAATATCATCGTTATACATCTGATAAAACTCAGATGGAACGCCTGGTGTGAAAATACACATGGCTTTATTGATTTGCAGCATAAAGCCACAGGCTGTACCTCGTTTGTTGTCAATTATCTGAGCGTGTTCTGGCAGCATAGCCTGTTTGACATTGGTCTGTGGCATGGTACGACCGCGTTTTATGTGCCACTGCTCAATACGTCTTAGCCACTCTTCATTGAGAACCTGTCTAACATTAGCTGCCATGGCCGCAGCCTGTGTGGTATTGTCATCTGATGTGGGACCTAAGCCACCGTTGACTAAAATAAGATCACAAACAAGCGATCTTTCTTTTATCAGATCTCTAATATCTTCAAGTCTGTCACCTACAGTGTGGCGACGCACAGGCTGAATGCCCAGCGCTAAAAGCTCCTGTGACAGCCATGAGGCATTGGTATCATTAATAAAACCTGTGATTACTTCATCACCTGTAGATATGATTTCAAGCTGCATACCTTGTCCTCTCAAAGTTGTGCAATTAAATAATTGTATGACTAAATGCCATTTTTTCAATGATCCTCTTTGACTATATGATAAAAAATCATAAAAAGGCCCCATATGCAGGCAATGCCTGCTAAGCTCTTGCATGCACATCTTAAAATGTATTAGAGTGTTGTAGGGTTCAAAAAACTATAGCGCATGACGCTATCTGAGGTTTGAATAATGCCAATCAATATACCAAATGAACTGCCGGCAGCTTTGGCTTTGCAGGATGAAAACATATTTGTGATGACTCAGGAGCGTGCCGAGCATCAGGATATAAGACCGCTAGAGCTTTTATTTTTAAATTTAATGCCCAACAAGATAGCCACAGAGCTGCAGTATATGCGCAATCTCTCCAATACTCCGCTGCAGGTCAACATAGATTTACTGCGTATTGATTCGCATGCTCCCAAAAATACGCCTGTTGAGCATCTTGAAACCTTCTACAAGGATTTTGCTCAGATCTGCGACAGACACTATGACGGTATGATTGTTAGCGGTGCTCCTCTGGATCGCATTGATTTTTCAGATGTAAATTATTTCAAAAGCCTTGAGAAAATACTCTCATGGGGTCATGAACATGTTACCTCAACACTATTTTCATGCTGGGGTGTGGCAGCTGCCATGCAGATTTTCTACTCCATGCCGCTCTATCACAGGCAAGAAAAACTCTCTGGAGTCTATCTGCATCAAAGAGCAGACAGCCATGATCCTCTCATCCGCGGCTTTGATGATGTCTTTTATGCTCCGCAGTCGCGCTTTATTGATTTTCCTGTTGAAAAATTTGAGGCTATTGATGCAATCAGCGTGCTGGCCTCATCTAAGGATACAGGCGTGTATCTTGCCTCAAGCAAGGATATGCGTCAGGTCTTTGTTACGGGCCATCCTGAGTATGACACATTAACTCTGGACAGTGAGTACAGACGTGATATAGGCAATGGCATGAGTATTGATCCGCCATGCAATTACTATCCGCACAATAATCCTCAGCTGCCGCCACTTTGCACATGGCGCTCACATGGCAGTATGCTTTTTGCAAACTGGCTTAACTATTATGTCTATCAGGAGACTCCATACTCATTTAACACGCAATAGGCGGCAGTACATTGACCAGCATCTTGCTGTCATAATCTTTAAGGCAGCTGTGAAAGCAGTTTTTGATGTCACTAAAAAGACAGCCTGTAATTTTAATACGGGTCTTGTGTGAGTTTGACAGAAAAGGCGCTATATACTGCTGTATCTGATAAAAAAGAGTGCTCAGCTGTACATTGATGAGCTCGCACTCCATTTTGCCGCCTTGCTGTCCATAGCACATAATTGAGTGCACATCCTCCTTTGAATATCCGCTTTTTTCTATATTGCTGACAATGCGGTTTATGCCCCACGGTATGTTGTAGTATTTATGCTCGCGGCTGATAGCGGCATCAACAGCTATAGAGGTTTTATGCTTTTCAATAGTTATAAGAACAGAGGTGTCAACTCCGGATTTGAGACTGGTATTTGTTAAATACATATTGTTTTCCTTATATTTTAATTGATATGCGTATAGTATCTATACGTGATATGTTTACAGTCTATCAGTAAAGTTTATATTTGTATATAAATAAAAAATAATATAAATCAGTATGTTATTTATATGTATTTGATCTTAAGGGCATAATTATTTGGCCTCGGCCAGGCCTTTTTTAAGTGACACAGGCGCATATAAACGCTAAAATATGGCTGTTTTTGTATCAGAATTTATTGGAAGTTTAACTAAAGTGGATAAGTTTAAAATCACAGGCGGCAAGGCACTGGCAGGAGAGGTAAATATTTCAGGAGCTAAAAATGCAGCTCTGCCAATTCTATTGGGCACTATGCTTACCAGTGAGAAAATTGTACTTAAGAATGTACCTGATCTTAGAGATGTAAATACCTGTATCAAGCTGTTGAATATTCTGGGCAAAACATGCATTAAAAGTGCAGATAATGAATACATCATTGATGGAGCTGTAACCTCCAAGGTTGCTCCTTATGATCTGGTTAAAACCATGCGTGCCTCTATTATGGCACTAGGTCCGCTCACTGCCTTTTTAGGAGAGGCTGAAGTATCACTGCCAGGAGGCTGCGCCATTGGTGCAAGACCTGTTGATCTGCATGTCAAAGGTCTTATGGAGATGGGAGCGAATATCAATCTTGATGAGGGCTACATTGCAGCTCAGGCCATAGGCGGCAGACTGCATGGGGCCAAGATTGTTATGGACAAGGTGTCAGTAACAGGCACTGAAAATCTGATGATGGCCGCAGCTTTAGCCGATGGTACCACTGTTATTGAAAATGCAGCCAGAGAGCCTGAGGTTGTAGATCTGGCCAATTTCCTGCGCATGATGGGCGCTAAGGTTTCAGGTGATGGCAGCTCAACTGTTGTAATTGAGGGTGTGGAGAAACTGCACGGCGGCGAGCATGAGATTGTAGCTGACCGTATTGAGACAGGCACCTATCTTATTGCAGCTATGGCAACCCATGGCTATATTACCTGTCATAAATGTCTGCCGCATGATCTTGAGGCAGTGCTGTTAAAATTACGTCAGGCAGGAGCTCTGATTGAGGTTGATGGCACAGACATTACTCTTGATATGCGTAACCGCGAGATAAAACCTGTTGATATTGTCACAGCTCCGCATCCTGGACTGCCTACAGATATGCAGGCTCAGTTTACTGTGCTCAATGTACTTGCCAGCGGCAGCTCACTTGTCACTGAGACTATTTTTGAAAACCGTTTTATGCATGTGCCTGAGCTTATACGTATGGGGGCCAAGCTTAAGATTGAGGGTAATACAGTAGTATGCCGCGGCACTGACAAGCTTAAGGGTGCACAGGTTATGGCCACCGATCTTAGAGCATCTGCCTGTCTTGTGATTGCAGGACTTGTAGCAGAAGGTACTACCATAGTTGATAGAATCTATCATATGGACAGAGGCTATGAGCACATTGAGACCAAGTTTGCAGGCATAGGCGGCATCATAGAGCGTATAAAAGAATAAAAGTATGTTTGATTTAAAGCTGTACAATACTTTTGGACTTGCGGTAAAGGCTAAAGACGGCATTATCGTAAGTGATGTTTCAAAGCTTGCCACGATTGAGGATGAGTGCTGCATTATTTTAGGTACAGGCTCAGATGTTCTGTTTACAGAGGATTTTGACGGCACTGTACTTATCAACAGACTGCTTGATCTTAATATTGAAGACAAAGGTGACACAGTTTCAGTGCATGTCGGCGGCGGCTATGTGCTAGATGATCTTATTGTAAGACTGCTAGAGGCCAATCTCTATGGTCTTGAGAATCTCTCTGCTGTGCCAGGCACTGTAGGTGCAGCTCCTATACAGAATGTGGGGGCCTATGGTGTGGAGATCGGTCAGTTTATAAATTCGCTTGAGGTCTATGATCTTAAGTACCGCCTTATCTACAACATGTCACACGATGAGTGTAATTTTGATTACAGACATTCATACTTTAAGGATAACAAGGACAGAAAACTCTTTATTACCAAGGTGCATTTAAATCTCTTTAGAGAGTTTACCCCACGCCTTAACTACAAGGGTTTATCTGAGCATGTGGTAAGTACTGCACAGGATGTCAGAAATAAAATCATAGGCCTTAGGGCTATGAAACTGCCTGATCCAAAGCTTGTGGGCAATGCCGGCTCATTTTTTAAAAATCCAAAGGTGGATAAAAACACTCTTGAGTGTCTGTTAAAGTCCTTTAGCGACATGCCTTATTATGTTGAGGATAATGGTGATTATAAAATACCTGCAGCCTATCTTATTGACAGAGCAGGGTGCAGGGGTATAACCCACGGCAATGCAGGCACCTGGGAGCATCAGGCTCTGGTTATTGTCAACAGAGGCAATGCCAAGCCTCTTGAAATTGTGGCTCTTGGCAAATACATATGTACACAGGTAAAAAATACTTTTGATATAGATTTGGAGCCTGAGGTTAGAATCTATGGCAGAAAAGGAGAGCTTTCTTGGAGCGATCTCTAGAGCGGGCAGTATCTCTTTTGAGCATATTAAATGCAAGAGATGATTATACGCTGTCACTTGATAATATGGCAGAGCGTCTTGGCTGTACTGCAGATCAGGTCTCATGCCTTGTGGAGAATATCCGCCTCTTTGATGATCTTCTAAAAATTAAAGATGACGTTATTACTCTGACACGACGATTGGATCTGCTTGACAGCGGTCTTTTGTATCACAAGTCTTTAGGCCGTGGCCGCAGCTTTGTCATTGATGTAGTTGATTCTACCAATCTTGAGTTTGTAAGAAACAAGGACAATGCTGTAAACGGTGATTTTCTTGTCGCTGAAATTCAGACTAAAGGCCGTGGCCGCTATGATCATGTCTGGCATACATCTATAGGCAGCGATCTTACTTTATCTGGTGCCTTTAGTTTTAAAAAAATAAAGGATACCTTTGGTCTGTCGCTTGTGGCTGCTGTAACTATATGCCGTGTTCTTGAGAGCTATGGTCTTGAGGTGGCTTTAAAGTGGCCTAATGATGTTTATGTCAAAGGTCATAAAATTTCAGGTATTTTAATTGAGTCTGTGCCTCGCAGAAAAGATATTCTGGCCATTATTGGCATAGGTCTTAATGTCTATAGTAAAAGCTATAAGGATGACAAGATTAATGCCACAGCGCTTGATGCTTTTTTACAAAGTAAGGGCTATGAGCTAAAAGATGCCTCTGGCCGTATACTCAACCGTACAGAGATTGCAGCTGATCTTATCAATAAGCTTAAAAAATATGTAAAACGTTTTGAGGAAGAGGGTATGCCTTTTTTCCTTAAGGTTTATAAAAAGCATGACTATCTTCTCTCGCGCCATATAAGCATTAAAAGCGGAGATATGATACTGCAGGGTCGGGCCTGTGGTTTAAGTACCAAGGGCTATCTGCTTTTAAAGGATGAAAATGCTCAGATAGTTGAGGTAAAGTCAGGGCATATTCTGCAGATTGACTAGATGCTCATACTCAAGCTTTAATAAAAAGTTTTTAATCATCTCACCACCCTGATAGCCGCCAGGCCTTGCATTACAGGAGATCACCCTGTGGCAGGGTATAAAGATATTAAGTGTATTGTGCCTAAGTACCGAGGCTACGGCGCGGGCATGTGCTGCAGTGGCGACGATGCGGGCAATATCGCCATAGCTTGCGCATGTGCCATAGGCAAGGGTAGATACTGCATCTAAAACAGCAAGAGCAAAGGGCGAGCCTGTCTTTAAAAGTTTTATATCAAAGGCTGTACGTCTGTGGCACAGATATTCATCAAGCTGAGCTTTAGCCTCAAAGAGCAGTCTGCTTTCACACTCCTTAGTTTCAAGCCTGTATTTTGTTCTTAGTTGCTGCAGGTTGCCACGTGAGCGTTCATTGTCAAAGACACAAAGACAAAGAGCATCATCTAACTGCCCTAAATACAGATTAAGTCCGTAATTGTTATAGGTTGTTGTCAAGATGCTCTTTTGTGTCATTGTCTGTTGTGTATCTTAGCTTTTTATTTACGCAGATAGATTTTTTCTATAGCATGTCTGTCGCCCTTGCGTATTATGAGGTTGGCTCTGTTGCGGCAGGGCAGAATATTTTCTACAAGATTGACATGATTGATGCTCTGCCAGGTAAGTTTGGCAAGGGAGATGGCCTCGGCCTCAGGTATGGCGGCAAAGCGGTGGAAAAAGCTCTCTTTTTTATTAAAGGTGCTCTCTCTTAGTTTTAAAAATCTGTCAATGTACCAGGTAATTAAATTGTCTTCGCTTGCATCTACATAGATGGAAAAATCAATAAAATCTGAAATAAAGGTACTGTTTCTGATCTCAGGATAGTCAGCACCGTTCTGCAGCACATTGACTCCTTCAATAATAAGAATGTCAGGTCTGTCCACTACAGTGAATTCATTAGGTATGACATCATAGCTAAGATGGGAGTACACAGGTACTTTAAGATCTCTGACACCATTTTTGACATCGATTAAAAACTGCATCAGACGATGTACATCATAGGATATTGGAAAGCCTTTTTTATTTAAAATGCCTTTTTCCTCTAATATGGCATTAGGGTAGAGATAGCCGTCTGTGGTGATGAGACTGACTTTTGGCTGTGATGGCCAGGAGCTTAAAAGATGATGTAATAATCTTGCTGTTGTAGTCTTACCAACAGAGACTGAGCCTGAAATTGAGATAATAAAAGGGGCTGATTCTATGGACTTGCCTAGAAACTGCTCAATAACTGTTGATCTTTCATGGCGCGATCTGTAGTAAAGATATAAAAGGCGCGAGAGAGGCATATAGACTTTTTCAACCTGCTCTAAAGACAGATTGTCGTTATAGGCAAGACACTTTTGCAATTCTTCATTGGTAAGATTGATGCGCTCTTTTTTATGCGAGAATTCGGTCCACTGTTCGGGACTGAATTCAAAATAGGGTGATGGTTGCTTGGTATCTTGCATAAAAACTCCATATCCTGTTTATAAGTACAGTATAAAATTCACATCATGATACACACAAAAGATCTAAAATTAAACGTGTTATACACAGATACAGTATTTAATACTCAAAAATAAAAACAATTTAAATTTAACATTTGTATAAATACTATGAAGGGGTGTTCGTCTGATGACGCTGTATTACAAAAATTTAAGTAAAAATATATAAAATTATTATTTGTAAATAATCCTTTAAAATCAGTATGTTATATTAAAATTAGCGCTAGTTTACTAATTTTTATGAGAAAAATTTAAAAAAAAATTAAAAAAAAGCTTGCAAAGGTAAAAACAATACCTTAAAATGGGCTCCGCTTTCGACGATAAAACGTTTTAAGTAGTTGGCCTGATGTAATGGCTAGCGCAATGGAGGGGTTCCCGAGTGGCCAAAGGGATCAGACTGTAAATCTGCCGGCTCTGCCTTCGAAGGTTCGAATCCTTCTCCCTCCACCATCTAATAGACATTTCACTTTGCGCCCAACTTTATGTCATCCGACATGCTTTCATGTCGCGGGCATCGTATAATGGTTATTACCCAAGCCTTCCAAGCTTGTGATACGGGTTCGATTCCCGCTGCCCGCTCCATCTCTATCTCCCTTAAGTTTTTTAAATCTTTTTTATAAATATTGTATAAATTTAGATTAAAAAATCTATTAGGATAAGTTAGAATGTACATCGCATAAAATACCCCGGCGGTATTTTTAAATTTTTGTGTGTTAAATGTCATGCGTGGCGCCACAGGCGTTTTTATTTTATAAAGCATAACATTGTGTTATACACAATTTTTATCGCAGCATCTGCTGCTATATAAAGGGTAAGTCCCGTTGACTATGGAAGGGCCTGAAATTCAGGCACAGATTTAGAATCCACAGGATCTAAACTATGAGTGAAAATAAGACAAAGACTAAACAGACTAAAGTTGTAAACACCAAGGCACCTAAGGCCAATGTCAAGGCCGCAGAGGTTAAAAAGGGTGAGGAGCTTTTTGTATCAAAGCCTGTTAACCTGCTGTTATGGCTGCTTTCTTTTGCTCTTTTAATTGCAGCAATAGGCGGTAACTTCTATTACACACAGCACTATGTAATTGATGAGTCATCACTGCAGCGTCTTGGCCGTGTTGCCATAGTTATTGCAGTTATCGTTATAGCTTTAGGTGTTGTGCTCTTTACCAACAAAGGCCACAAGCTTCTGTCATTTGCCAGAGAGTCATACATTGAGCTGAAAAAGGTAGTATGGCCTACACGTCCTGAAGCTGTGCAGACTACAATTATTGTTTTTGTGGCTGTAAGCCTTGTAAGCTTATTCCTCTATCTGTGTGATGTTGTATTCCTGCAGATTGTTCGTGCTATAACCCTTTAATTTTTGGAGCTATCATGTCAGAGTTCGATAATGCACAGTTACCTGGTATTGAAGATGTTATATTGCCACAAAGCTCTGAAGTAGAGGAGAAAAAGGAAGAGCAGGTCAAGCCTGCATCTCCTGCCAAAGAGACTGCCAAGCAGGCCAGCTTTGAGAAAAAACCATTACGCTGGTATGTAGTGCAGGCCTTCTCCGGCTATGAGCAGAGAGTAGCTGCCACACTGCGTGAGCGTATTGCCATACACGGTATGCAGGATGATTTTGGTGAAGTACTTGTACCAAAAGAGAAGGTCAAGGAAATCAAGGACGGCAAAAAGCGCGAGTCTGAGCGCAAGTTCTTCCCTGGCTATGTTTTAATTCAGATGCGCATGTCATCAGATTCATGGCAGCTTGTAAAGCGTACAGACAGAGTGCTGGGCTTTATCGGTGGAACTCCTGACAGACCACTGCCAATTACCGAGGCCGAGGCCAACAAGATCCTCTCACGCCTGCGCGAGTCTGAGGAATCTCCACGTCCTAAGACCATGTTTGAGGTCGGTGAGTCAGTACGTGCCATCGACGGTGCCTTTAAAGACTTTGTGGGCACTGTTGAGAAGGTTGACTACGAGAAAAACAGACTTACAGTATCTATTGCCATCTTCGGCCGCGCCACTCCGGTTGAGCTTGAGTTTGGTCAGGTAGAAAAAGATCTCTAATATATTAGACAGACTGCTAGGGCAGTCTGTCCCCCTCCTATAATCCATATTTGTTAAATTTCAAGAAATTTTTCAAAGAGCCTCTATAATTTTTCATACCTAGGATCTTAGTAAAGTTTTGATTTTTAAGCATTTATTAAAATCCAGAAGTTTTTGGCTTAAAATCATTCCGCAAACCCGCATTCTATCGTGCTAAAAATTAGTGCAAAAGACCTCGATGCGGGTTTTTTGTTTGATTTTTTTGGAAACATACAATTCTGATACAAAAAGAGGTTGTTAGAAGTATTAAAAACGATCTAACAGATTGTTTTATAAAGGATTTTTATGGGGTATAGCAAGTTTCCATGGTATAATATACCAAACCAAACCAAACAAAGGAAAACTTGCTATGTCTTTATTATCTCAAATTAATCTCTATATTCAAAGAGCTGAACTCTTAAATATTTTAACCGTCTTCAGCAAAGAGCTTATTAATAATTTTGCCAGAAAAAATGGCACACTCAAAAGGCAAAGAAAAGTTGCAATAGCTGAACTTCTCTCAGCTCTTTTAACATATGCCTCTACTAACCAAAACTCTAACAATATAACCTTTACTTTAAATGGATTTCATAAGTGCTATTCTGACATGTTTGGCATTGATATATCTTCAAAGGCTCTTCACAACCGTCTGCGTTCAGAGGGACTGCTTGAAGTTATGAAGAATACTATAGAAAACCTCTCTATGCTTGTTAAAGACGATACTAATGAAACTGGTCTGAAACTGCTTGAGGCTTACAGGCAGAGTGTCGGTGTTAATGATATTATCATGGTGGACGGCTCTGAAATCTCCCTTAGATACTCAGCCTATGACAACTTTAGCTGCAAGGCTAAAACACGTAATCCTGACAAGACCAACCCTGATAAAAAATCTGCCGCTATTAAACTGCATACGGGGTTTTCTATTGTAAACAATATGCCTACACATATTGATATTACGGAGGCTGTAGCCAATGAAAGAGAGCACCTGTCACCAGATATCTATGAGCAGGTGTTATATCTGTGCGACAGGGGATATGTATCTGAAGCTTTATATTTGCTACTTATATCCAAGGGGCATTATTTTATATTCAGAGGCAAGGAGAATTGCGCCTATAAGATTATTCATGCAATGGATGGCAACGGAGCCACGTTACATGAATTTGAAGGATGCAAACCATGTCAGCACTTAAATGGCAGCAAATATCCTCTGGTTGATATGGCTGTGCAGGTTAACGATGATACCGTTTTAAGGATGATTCGTATCTATAATCCTGTTGATGATAAATTTAATTATTTCATCACCAACATAGATGCAAGCCGTGTAGCAGCATCAGTTATAGCTGATACTTACAGGACGCGCTGGTCCTGCGAGATCATGTTTAAAGCACTTAAAAGTAGCAACAGCCTCTGCTCTATCAATTCGTCCATCAAAGAAATTATCCTGCTCTTTATTTATGCAAGTATTGGCTCATACCTCATCAAAAAGCTTATAGCAAAACAGCTTCAGAAAAAGAAAAGAGATGACCAACGTAAAAAACGGGAAATATCTCTGTTAAAGATGGCTTCCTCTATCAGAGATATAGGACCATTGTTAAAAGCCATGGTCAAAGGCGCTAAGTCTACAATATACAATGAGATCAGCAAGTTTGAAGGTCTTTTAGATTCTATGATGCGAACTAAACCATCACAAAGGGATATAGATCTTAAAAAGGACGTAAGCCTCCTGGTCGATAAAATTTACAATACACACCATATGACGAAAGACTTTTTAATACCGCACAAAATTGATGTTACAATCAAGGCTTAAGTTCATGGGTATGATAATTTTTTAAAAAAATTTGATCAAAGCCATAAAAGTGTGATATACTTATTAGGTTTATTGTCTTATCAATAGACACTCGGATCCAGAGATATATGGATAGGGAAGCGCTAGGCGCGAAAATACCCACTTTTAAAAGGTAATTATAAATGGCAAAGAAAGTTTCTGCCTATATTAAGCTGCAGGTTGGCGCAGGCAATGCCAATCCAGCTCCACCAGTTGGTCCTGCTTTAGGTCAGCACGGTGTAAATATCATGGAGTTCTGCAAGGCTTTTAACGCTCACACAGCAAAGCTTGAGAAAGGTGCTCCAGTTCCTGTAGTTATTACTGTATACCAGGATAAATCATTCACCTTCATTACCAAGACTCCACCTGCATCCTTCCTCATCAAGAAGGCCCTGAACATTCAGAGTGCTTCTCACAAGCCAGGTAAGGAAGTTGCCGGTAAGATTTCACACGCTCAGTTACTTGAGATAGCCAAGATTAAAGAGCCTGATATGACCGGTGCTGACTTAGAAGCTTCAGCTCGCTCAATCGGCGGTACTGCTCGCTCAATGGGCATCAATGTGGAGGACTAAGACATGGCTAAATTATCAAAGCGCATGAAGGAAATCCGTTCCATCATTGACAAGAACCGTGAGTATGACGTAAATGAGGGTTTTGACACTTTAATCAAGTGCGCCAAGGCCAAGTTCGTTGAGAGCGTTGACGTAGCTATTCAGCTTGGTATCGATCCTACCAAGTCAGATCAGAACGTACGTGGTGCAGCTGTTCTGCCACACGGTACAGGTAAGTCTGTTCGCGTCTGTGTATTTACCCAGGGCGAGAAGGCCGAGCAGGCCAAGGCAGCCGGTGCTGATCTTGTAGGTATGGATGAGCTTGCAGCTGACATCAAGCGCGGCATGATGGACTTTGACGTAGTTATCGCTTCTCCAGATGCTATGCGTGTTGTAGGCCAGTTAGGTCAGGTTTTAGGTCCACGTGGCTTAATGCCTAACCCTAAGGTTGGCACTGTAACTCCTGATGTTGTTACAGCTGTTAAGAATGCCAAGGCAGGTCAGGTTCGCTACCGTAATGACAAGACTGGTGTAATCCAGGCTTCAATCGGCAAGGTAACCTTTACCCCAGCTCAGCTTACAGATAATTTAAATGCACTTTTAGGTGCTATCACCAAGGCCAAGCCATCTGCAGCCAAGGGTACTTATATCAAGAAGGTATGCATCTCCACCACTATGGGCGGCGGCATCACTGTTGATAAGACCACTTTAAAGGCTGATCAGTCAGCTTCTGCCTAATTAACAGGTGACAGGTGCCAGGATACGGCACCTTTATAAAAGATTTTGGCCGGGAGCTAGTCTCTCACCAAAGACCGCAGGGGGTAGTATCCTTAATCATCCTGCGCAGGCGGAATAGCTCTTAAAGGTTTTTCCTTTAGAACGATTTCCGGTGGTGCCCCCAAGGGGGCTTTAAGTACTTAAGTACATTCCAGGAGTCATGCTAAAAATGGCATTAAATATCGAAGACAAGAAGGCAATCGTAGCCGGTGTCAGCGAAGTAGCCAAGAAAGCATTGTCAGCAGTTGTTGCAGATTCTTGCGGCATCGAAGTTGCACAGATGACCAAACTCCGTAAAGAGGCCCGTGACAATAATGTGTACCTGCACGTTGTTCGTAACACTCTTTTAGCCCGTGCTGTAGAAGGCACTGAGTTTGAGTGCATGAAGGATTCATTCAAGGGTCCAACCTTAATCGGTTTCTCTCTTGACCATCCAGGCGCAGCTGCCCGTCTTTTCAAGGATTTTGCAAAGACAAATGCTAACTTTGAAGTAAAGGCACTTGCTTTTGAAGGCAAGTTCTACGAAGGCAAAGATATCGACGTATTAGCTTCATTACCTACATTTGATGAGGGTGTTGCTCAGTTAATGGCTACTATGAAGGAAGCCGCAGCTGGCAAGCTCGTACGTACTCTTGCTGCTTTAGAGAAGAAGTTAAACGAAGGCGGCGAAGCTGCTTAATTCTTTAACATACTGTATTTAATGATTTTTTACAGCCAAAGGCTGAAGTTTATAAAGGAAAATTGAAATGGCAATTTCAAAGGATGATATCATCAATGCAATCGCTGAGATGAGCGTAATGGACGTTGTTGAGTTAGTAAAGGCAATGGAAGAGAAGTTCGGTGTTACTGCAGCTGCTGCTGTTGTTGCAGGCCCTGCTGCCGGTGGTGCTGCCGCCGCTGAGGAGAAGACCGAGTTCGACGTAACCTTAGAGGACGTTGGTTCTAACAAGATTGCCGTTATTAAGGCTGTTCGTACCGCTACCGGTCTGGGCCTGAAGGAAGCTAAGGACTTAGTTGAGTCAGCTCCTGCTAAGATCAAGGAAGGCATTGCTAAGGAAGAAGCCGAGACAATCAAGAAGGCCTTTGAAGAGGCTGGTGCTAAGGTTAAGGTTGAGTAATTATCTCCTTCCTTCTTTAAGACTGGTGCACAGCACCGTGCGCTAGACGATATTTATATCGAAAATACTAAACCCGAGCTCTCGAAAGAGGGTTCGGGTTCGGTGCCTGATAAAAGAGCATGATTATAATGCTCTCTTCGCGAAACAGATCAACCTGAGGACTCCCAATCCATGGTCTACTCGTACACTGAGCAAAAGCGTATCCGCAAGGATTTTGGTAAGAGAACAAAGGTATTAGATACCCCTTATCTACTTGCAGTTCAGCTAGATTCATTCAAACAGTTTATTAGCTCCGATCCAGATAGTGAAAATGGTTTGGTTGCTACATTTAAAAGTGTATTTCCTATAAAGAGCTATTCAGGAAATGCAGAGCTTTGCTATAACAGTTTCCATCTTGGCGAGCCAAAATTCGATGTCCGCGAATGTATGATCCGTGGTACAACTTATTCTGCTCCGTTAAAGGTTAAATTAAGCCTTGTCCGCTATGAAAAGGATGCTCCAAAGACTGTCAAGGAGCGTATAGAGCAGGATGTCTACATGGGTGAAATTCCACTCATGACTGACAATGGTACCTTTGTAGTCAACGGAACCGAGCGTGTTGTAGTATCACAGCTGCACAGAAGTCCTGGTGTATTCTTCGACAATGACAGGGGTAAAACCCATCCTGGCCGTATTCTGTTTAGCGCCCGTATTATTCCATACCGCGGCTCATGGCTTGATTTTGAATTTGATCACCGCGACAATATGTTCGTGCGTATCGACCGTCGCCGTAAATTGCCAGCTACAGTACTTTTAAGAGCTCTTGGCTATACAACAGAGCAGATCCTTGATCTTTTCTTTGACACAGTAACCATTGAATTTAAGTCAAACAAGATCAACATGGAGCTGGTACCAGAAAGACTGCGCGGCGAGACTGCCTCATTTGATATTGTCGTTGACAAGAAAGTGCTCGTTGAAAAGGGCAAGAAGATTACTGCCCGTCACATACGTGAGCTTAAGAAGGCAGGCAAGACATCAATTGACGTTCCGCCAGAGTACCTATTAGATAAGATTGTTGCCAAGGATTACAAAAACAAGCAGGGCGAGATCATCGTTGCTGCCAATACTGTATTAACCGAGCAGAGCCTTATAGCTCTTGCCGAGAATGGCATCAAGAAATTTGACGTACTTTATACCTCTCAGGTAGATGAGGGTCCATTCATTGCCGATACTCTGCGTAATGATTCAACACGCGATCTGACCTCAGATGAAGCTGACCGCATGGCAGCTCTGTTTGAAATCTACAAGATGATGCGTCCTGGTGAGCAGCCTACAACAGAGGCAGCCGAGGGACTGTTTAACAATCTGTTCTTTGCAGAAGACAGATACGATCTTTCATCTGTAGGCAGAATGAAGTTTGACTCACGCTTTGTTGAGATCAAACACTTCAAGGCAGGTTTAGAGAGAGCCTTTGCAGACAGCAACAATGTCTTCAATACACAGGAGTCTGGTATTGTACTTGCCAACGGCTATGTCTATGCACAGTACCCACAGGTGGTTGACCTTGTCAAGAAATACCTTGATCAGGGTGAGATCGAGTGCATGCCAAGCACCACTCCTGACAAGTGTGCCGACAAGCTTTTAGACTTCCTTGACGGCTTTATTCTAAAGGCCAAGGATGATCCTAAGATTACTGCCCACGATCGCTTTATCCACAAGGTAAAGATTGCATCAAAGGATGGCGACATTGAGCTCAACCGTGCCATTATTATTCCTATGTCAGCACTCAATCTTAAAGCCAAGGTTGAGGAGATTGACGGTACTGTAACCGATCTTAAGGGCAAGGAGCTTACCATTGTTGCCCCTGCCGAGGCTGACAGCATTTCAGGCGTTTTATCTCATAATGACATCATTAAGGTAATACGCTACTTAATCAAGATCAGAAACGGCAAAGAGACTATCGACGATATTGATCACTTAGGCAACCGTCGTATCCGCTCTGTCGGTGAAATGGCAGAAAATCAGTTCAGAATCGGCCTGGTGCGTGTAGAGCGTGCTGTGCGCGAGAGACTGTCATCTGGCGATCTTGACAATATTACTCCACAGGAGCTTATCAACGCCAAACCAATTTCTGCTGCTATCAAGGAATTCTTTGGTTCATCTCAGCTCTCACAGTTTATGGATCAGAACAATCCACTGTCTGAGGTGACACACAAGAGACGTATTTCTGCTCTTGGTCCTGGTGGTTTAACCCGTGAGCGTGCCGGCTTTGAGGTGCGAGACGTACATCCGACCCACTACGGTCGTCTGTGTCCTATTGAGACCCCAGAAGGTCCGAACATCGGTCTTATCAACTCACTGGCTGTGTTCTCAAGATGCAATGATTACGGCTTCCTTGAGACTCCGTACCGTCAGGTTAAAAACGGTCTTGTCTCTGAGGACTTTGAATACCTCTCAGCTATTGACGAGGGTCAGTACGTAATTGCCCAGGCCAATACCGATCTTGATGAGAACGGCAATATTATTGATGAGTTCGTACAGTGCCGTTACAAGGGTGAGTCTGTAGTACGCAGAAAGGCAGATGTTCAGTTTATGGACGTATCTCCACAGCAGGTTATTTCTGTTGCTGCTGCTCTGATTCCATTCCTTGAGCATGACGACGCCAACCGTGCGCTGATGGGTGCAAACATGCAGCGTCAGGCCGTACCTACTGTACGTTCTGAGAAGCCATTTGTCGGTACCGGCATGGAGCGTGCTGTAGCTGTAGACTCAGGCGTTACTATTATTGCCAAACGTGGCGGTGTGATTGATCACGTTGACGGCGGCCGTATTGTGGTTCGTGTCAATGCCGATGAAATTACCGGTATGGATGATGCTGGCATTGATATCTACAACCTTATCAAATATACAAGGTCAAATCAGAATACCTGTATCAATCAGCGCCCTTGCGTTTCACTGTATGAAAAGGTCAAGGCAGGTGACGTATTAGCCGACGGTTCATCTACTGATTTAGGTGAGCTTGCATTAGGTCAGAACCTGCGCGTAGCCTTCATGCCTTGGAACGGTTATAACTATGAGGACTCTATCTTAGTATCAGAGCGCGTAGCTGCCAAGGACAGACTGACTACTATTCATATTCAGGAGCTCTCCTGTGTGGCCCGTGATACCAAGTTAGGCCCTGAGGAGATCACAGCTGATATTCCTAATGTAGGTGAGAGTGCCTTATCCAAGCTTGATGAGTCAGGTATTGTCTATGTTGGCGCCGAGGTTGTAGGTGGTGATATTCTTGTAGGTAAGGTCACACCAAAGGGTGAGACACAGCTTACCCCTGAGGAAAAACTGCTGCGTGCCATCTTTGGTGAGAAGGCCTCTGAGGTTAAAGATTCCTCAATGCGTGTACCAAACGGTACTTCAGGTACTGTAGTTGATGTTCAGATCTTCACCCGTGAAGGTGTAGAGAAGGACTCACGTGCCCGTGAAATTGAGCAGATGCATATTGCCAAGGCTAAAAAGGATCTTGATGAAGAGTTCTCATTCCTAAGCCGCGGTCTTTTAGGTCAGGTCCGTACTCTGCTTGTCAAGAGCGGTATGACACAGGAGGCTGTTGATGCCATTGCTGATGCCGAGCTTCTAAAGCAGAGATTAAAGGACGATACCGCACAGCGTCAGCTTGAGATCTTCGCCGAGCGTCTTGAGGTTTACCGCAAGGAGTATCAGGAGAAGTTTGAGGTTGCCTCAAGAAAGATTACAGAAGGCGACGATTTAACTCCTGGCGTGCTTAAGATTGTCAAGGTCTACCTTGCAGTAAAACGCCGTATTCAGCCAGGCGACAAGATGGCCGGCCGTCACGGTAACAAGGGTGTTATCTCCAAGATCTGCCCAATTGAGGATATGCCATACGATGAGACAGGTCGTCCTGTAGATATCGTGTTAAATCCTCTTGGTGTGCCTTCACGAATGAACATCGGTCAGGTGCTTGAGGTACATTTAGGTCTTGCAGCTAAGGGTGTGGGTGAGATGATCAACCGCATGCTCAATGATCAGAAGGCCATAGCTGAATTAAGAACACTGCTGCAGAAGATTTACGATTTAGGCGAAACATCACAGCAGGTGGATATTGCCTCCATGTCAGACAATGAGGTTATGGTACTTGCCAACAACCTGCGCGATGGTATGACAGTGGCCACACCTGTATTTGACGGTGCCGATGAAAACTGTATCAAGGAGCTGTTAAAGCTTGCAGGTCTGCCAGAGACAGGTCAGATGACACTGTTTGACGGCACCACAGGCAAGGCCTTTGAGCGTCCTGTAACCGTAGGCTACATGTACATGTTAAAACTCAACCACTTAGTTGACGACAAGATGCATGCCCGTTCTACAGGTTCATACTCATTAGTAACTCAGCAGCCTCTTGGCGGTAAGGCACAGTTTGGTGGCCAGCGCTTTGGTGAAATGGAAGTCTGGGCCCTTGAGGCCTACGGTGCTGCCTACACCCTGCGTGAGATGCTCACTGTCAAGTCAGATGACGTCAACGGCAGAACCAAGATGTACAAGAACATTGTAGATGGTGCCTATCGTATGGATGCAGGTATTCCTGAGTCATTCAACGTATTGTTACGCGAGATACGTTCTTTAGGTATCAATATTGATCTTGTTCGCAAGGACTAAAATTCAGATAGGGGAGGCAGCTCCCCTTTTAAAGCCACGTAAGCAGGAGAAACTGTTGTGAGCAATCAAGAATTTGACGTACTAAATGCACTAAATGCTGATGACAATGCAGAATTTGGTGCCTCTGGCACACAGGCTATGGGTGCAGGTGATGAGTTATCACTTGATCTTGGTCTGAGTGAAAGCCTTGGCAAATTTGCCAAGAGCAGCAATAACATGTCAAAGCAGCGTCTTGAAGATTTTGATGCAATTAAGATAGGTCTTGCCTCACCTGAAATGATCCGTTCATGGTCATACGGCGAGGTTAAAAAACCAGAGACCATCAATTACCGTACATTCAAGCCTGAGCGTGACGGCTTATTCTGTGCCAAGATTTTCGGTCCAACCAAAGATTACGAGTGTCTTTGCGGCAAGTATAAGCGTTTAAAGCACCGCGGCACAATCTGTGACAAGTGCGGTGTTGAAGTAACACAGGCTAAAGTACGTCGTGAGCGTATGGGTCATATTGAGCTTGCAGCTCCTGTTGCCCATATCTGGTTCTTAAAGTCACTGCCATCACGTATCGGTCTTATTCTCGATATGAAGCTGCGTGACATTGAATCAGTACTTTATTTTGAAAGCTATGTTGTGACCGATCCTGGCATGACAGAGCTTACTGATCGTCAGCTTTTAACTGAAGAGCAGTATATGGATGCTCTTGAGCAGTATGGTGATGACTTTACTGCCAAGATGGGTGCCGAGGCTATTTTAGAGATCCTGCAGCGCATGGATCTTGAGCTAGAGGCCCGCTCTTTAAGAGAGGCTCTTGAGACCACCACTTCTGAGAGCAACCGCAAGAAGTTCTCAAAGAGATTAAAGCTCATTGAGTCATTTATCACCTCTGGCAACAAGCCTGAGTGGATGATTTTAACTGTACTGCCAGTTCTGCCACCTGATCTGCGTCCTCTGGTGCCACTTGACGGCGGTCGTTTTGCTACATCAGATCTTAATGATCTCTACAGACGTGTAATTAACAGAAACAACCGTTTAAAGAGACTTTTAGATCTTATTGCTCCTGATATCATCGTACGCAATGAAAAGCGTATGCTGCAGGAGTCTGTAGATGCCCTGATGGACAATGGTCGTCGCGGCAGAGCTATTACAGGTTCAAACAAGAGAGCCTTAAAGTCACTTGCTGACATGATTAAGGGTAAGCAGGGTCGTTTCCGTCAGAACCTCCTAGGTAAGCGTGTAGACTACTCTGGCCGTTCTGTAATTACCTGCGGACCTAATCTGCGTCTGCATCAGTGCGGTTTACCTAAGAAGATGGCTCTTGAGCTCTTCAAGCCATTTATCTATGGCCGTTTAGAGCTGCGCGGTCTTGCCACCACCATCAAAGCTGCCAAGAAGATGGTAGAGCGTGAGGATGCTGTGGTATGGGATGTGCTCGATGAGGTTATCCGTGAGCATCCTGTATTATTAAACCGTGCTCCTACACTGCACCGTTTAGGTATTCAGGCTTTTGAGCCAATTCTTATTGAGGGTAAGGCTATCCGTCTGCACCCTCTGGTATGTCCAGCCTTTAACGCCGACTTCGACGGTGACCAGATGGCTGTGCACATTCCGCTGACACTTGAGGCACAGCTTGAAGCCCGTGCTCTTATGATGTCAACCAATAATATTCTCTCTCCAGCCTCTGGAGATCCTATTATTGTACCTGCACAGGACGTGGTATTAGGTCTGTACTACATGACTCGTATGAAGGTCGGTGCCCGCGGTGAGGGTATGATACTCTCTGACGCCTATGAGGCTGAGCGCGTGTACAAGTCAGGTCTGGCTGATATGCAGGCCCGTATTGCATGCCGTATTCACTACTACGACAAGAATCCAGATACAGGTGAGTTTGTAGAGAAGAATGAATTACGTCTGACCACTGTAGGTCGTGCTATTTTATCTCTGATTCTGCCAAAGGGTCTGTCTTATGATCTTATCGATCCTAAGGTTGACGGCGTAAATGAGGATACTATAAGTGAAATCCTGGCCCACAAGGACTGGTTCACCATGGTATCAAACGTACCTCTTGGCAAGAAGAAGATTGCTGCTCTGCTCAACAGCTGCTATAGACTTCTGGGTCTTAAAGACACTGTTATGTTTGCAGACCACATTATGTACACAGGCTTTAAGAACGCCGCTATCTCCGGTTCATCCGTATGTGTGGATGATATGCTCATTCCTAAGGAGAAGCAGTCAATTATTGCCTCAGCTCAGAAAGAAGTTCTGTCAATTCAGACTCAGTATGAGAACGGACAGATCACTCCAGGTGAGAGATATAACAAGGTTATCGACGTATGGTCAAATGCCAACGACAAGGTTATGAAGGCCATGATGTCCAACCTCTCAGTTGAGAGCGCTGTAAATATTTTAGGTCAGGAAGAGAAGCAGGCCTCATTCAACAGCATCTATATGATGGCTGACTCTGGCGCCCGTGGTTCACCAGCCCAGATTCGTCAGCTTGCAGGTATGCGTGGTCTGATGGCTACACCTGATGGCTCTATTATTGAGACCCCAATTACTGCAAACTTCCGTGAAGGTCTGAACGTACAGCAGTACTTTATTTCAACCCATGGTGCACGTAAGGGTCTTGCCGATACTGCTCTTAAGACTGCTAACTCAGGTTACCTGACACGTCGTTTAGTTGATGTGGCACAGGATCTTGTAATTACAGAGTATGACTGCGGCACATCAGATGGTCTTGAGATTACACCTCATGTAAGCGGCGGTGACGTAATTGAGACATTGCGTGATCGTGTACTTGGCCGTACTCTTGCCAATGATGTTCTGCGTCCTGGCACCAAGGAAGTTCTGCTTCCTGCCGGCACTGTGCTTGATGAGAAGACCTGTTCTGTACTTGAAGATGCCAAGATTGACAGAGTCAAGGTACGTTCACCTATTACCTGTAAGACTCTCTTTGGTGTCTGCGCCAAGTGCTATGGCCGTGATCTGGCCCGTGGTCATATTGTCAATGCCGGTGAGGCTGTGGGTGTTATTGCTGCTCAGTCAATCGGTGAGCCAGGCACACAGCTGACCATGCGTACCTTCCACATCGGTGGTGCTGCATCACGTGCTGTAGCTGAATCTGGCGCTACAGTAAGAAACAGCGGTATTGTACGTATTTTAAATGCCAAGACTGTAATCAATACTGACGGCAAGGAAGTTGTTACTTCACGTCAGACTGAACTTACTGTTATGGATGATTTTGGTGTATCAAAAGAGAGCCACAAGATCCCTTACGGTGCTGTACTTGATGTCAAGGACGGCGATACAGTCAAGAGCGGTGCCACAGTTGCACGCTGGGATCCGCACACTCACCCAATTATTTCCGAGGTGCAGGGTAGAATTAAGTACACCGATATTATCGAGGGTGTAACCGTAGATAAGAAAGAGGATGAGTCTTTAGGTATTGCCTCTATCGAAGTACGTGAAATTGCTGCCCGTCCAACACAGGGTAAGGAGAAGAGACCTTCTGTTAAGATTATTGACAAGGAAGGTAATGATGTTCTTATTCCTGGCACTACAGTTGCCGCTCAGTATCTGCTGCAGGCTAAAGCCATTGTGCAGCTGCAGGACGGTGCTGAGGTTAATATCGGTGATATTATTGCCCGTATTCCTCAGAAGGCCGGCGGTACCAAGGATATTACCGGTGGTCTGCCACGTGTTGCTGACCTGTTTGAGGCCCGTGCTCCTAAGGAGCCTGCAATTCTGGCTGAGATTTCAGGTACTGTATCATTTGGTAAGGAGACTAAGAGCAAGCGTCGTCTGGTTATCACTCCAGCCGAGGGTACTGTAGATGAGAACGGAGCATTAGTCCCAGAGCACGAGGAAATGATTGCTCTGTCACGCAACCTCAACGTATTTGAGGGTGAGAAGGTACAAAAGGGCGAAATGATTGCCGAAGGTCCTGAGTCACCACATGACATTCTGCGTCTGCGTGGTGTCAATGCAGTGGCCAACTACATTGTTAATGAAGTTCAGGATGTATACCGTCTGCAGGGTGTAAAGATCAATGACAAGCACATTGAGGTTATCGTACGTCAGATGCTTCGCAAGTGTGAAGTTCTTGATGCCGGTGACAGCACCGAATTCCTGCAGGGCGAGCAGGCAGAAGTTGCCCAGGTACGTCTGGTTAACGAAAGACTGCTCTCTCAGGGCAAGAGACCTGTACTCTATCGCCATGTGCTCATGGGTCTGACCAAGGCCTCATTAAGCACAGAGTCATTCATCTCTGCCGCCTCCTTCCAGGAGACAACCAGAGTGCTTACCGAAGCCTCTGTTGCCGGCAGAACCGATGATCTGCGTGGTCTTAAAGAGAATGTTATTGTGGGAAGACTTATTCCTGCAGGTACCGGCTTTAAGTATCATCAGCAAAGACGCGAAGAGATTCTGCGCTCTAAGATGGAGTTTGATCTGCCAGCTGCCAGCGAGCAGACACAGGCTTCAACTGATGACATTTCTAAGCAGCTTGGTGCAGCTCTTGAGGCTGCCGACAGCTTCGGCTTTGACAGAGATTAAGATCTTGAATCAAAAAAAAATGGCCCGCTGGGCCATTTTTTTTTGCTGAGATCTTAAAAAGTGCCTTTTGGGTAGAATCTAAGCTAGTCCCGGAGTGGCCTGCCATTTTAAGTGGGGAAAACTTCTATTTAATTTCATCGGGTAAATATCTGTTCTTAAATCTTATTCTGTGTTTTGATGGTGTTATATTAAAAATGCTTTTATAGGCTTTTATATAATGACTTGAGCTTGAAAAACCCATGACCATGGCTATTTCAGATATAGACATATTCGAGTTTTTAAGCAGATTCTGACTGTTTTTAACACGAGATGAGAGAATAAAGTTGCCCACAGTGCTGCCAAGTTCTCTTTTAAATAGTTTTTCAAGATAATCATGGCTGATGCCTACCTTGTGAGCTATCTCAGTTACATTGAGTTTCTGATTGAGATTTCTTAATATGTAGTTATAGGCATTAACTAGCACCTCTGGCGTATTGATAGAAAACTTCACGCCACTGTCCTTGATCTTTTTGACCAGCTGGCAAAACTCATTGGCCGCCAGATTGGCAATTGATTCAATGTCACTTTGTGTCTTACATTCTTCAATCTGTAGAATATAGCCATCTGATATGGTATAGACTGTTTCAGAATCAAGGCCGGCATCTAAAGCTGCGCGTGATGAAACAGTAACATCGACAATAGCCAGATTTTTAAGATTTCTTATAGGATTATTGGCAATAACGCCTCTTTTACCTGAAAATGGTGCATTTATATGGCGGTTTAGCCCTTTAACATCAGCCTGCATAATGCACTTTCTGCGTATAACCTCCCATGATCCGTCATTATGCGGAGCGCTTATTTCAATATGGCGTTTTAAAACATTTTCTATCTGATTATTAATTTCATGATTGAGTCTGTCTTTAACCTCAAGAGTGCCAATTACATCATTTACCATAAGCTCCTCTCCTGTGACAAGAAAGTTTATCTGAATCAGCACAGCAGCAAGCTTTACAAAGTCATATTTGGATATTGGTTTTAAATTGGTATTGTGCTTGATGGAAAAGGCTCTGACGGCGCCTGGTGATAAGTCAAAATCTGTAAATGGACCTATGATTATAATCTTGTCGTCAAACCACTTAACCACGCCAAAGTGGATATAAAAAATATCGTAGTATATAAAAATATTTTTCTCGTTAACCTTGGCGATGATCTCATCGTTTAGGACTTTATCCTGACAGACAGCATGATCCTCATCGCGCCATCCACCTAAATTCAACAAAATGTCGCCTTTTGTATTAATCATTAAAATAGGCAGGGACGTGATGTGTGAGAGGGTCTCGAGGTAGAAAGCATCACTCTTTTTTACTGAAGAAATATCATCCATATATGAATTTAAATATTTTTGAAAAAAGACTCAAAATACCAAGATTATAGCGTTAATTATATTATTTTATCTTTGATAATGATATTTTTACACCAAAAAATGCACTATCTTTGATATCAAGCTTAAATTGTTTCTATTTAAAGGAGAAAAATATATATGAAAATTTTATTAATAGGTGAGTCCTGGAGCATTCATATGATTCACTCTAAGGGCTTTGACAGTTTTACCTCAACTAAGTATGAAGAAGGTGCTACCTATCTGATTTCACAGTTACGTGCCAAAGACATTGAAGTTGATTATTTTCCCGCTCATCAAATTCAAACTGGCTTTGACGTAAATTTTGATAACTACGATGCAGTAATTATCAGTGATATCGGCAGTAACACCTTCTTATTACAGAATAGCACATTCTATAACCTAAAAACTGTGCCAAATGCCTTAGTTAAGCTAAAAGACTATGTAGCAAACGGCGGTGGCTTTATGATGATTGGCGGCTACCTGTCATTTATGGGTATTGAAGGTAAAGCTAATTATAAAAATACAGTTTTAGATGAAGTCTTCCCTGTTGAAATGCTAGATGGAGATGATCGTGTTGAAGTGCCTGAGGGAATCAGAGCAAGCTATACAGATCCAGAGCATGAAACTGTAAAGGGTTTTGAAGGCGAGCCATTATTCTTAGGCTACAACAGAGTAAAAGCCCGTCAGGGAGCTCAAACTGTTATGTCTGTAGGTGATGATCCTCTTTTAGTCTTTGGTACATATAAGAAAGGCAAGACTGCCTGTTTCATGTCTGACTGCTCTCCACACTGGGGTTGTCATGAATTCATGAACTGGAAGCACTATACCGATCTCTGGGTAAATTCATTAAAACATATTGCCAAAAAATAATGGATCATATTTGCTAAAAAAGGATAACTATTATGAATAAAGTATCTGTTCCTTTGTTCATGCTGGCAACTGTGCTGGCAGGTATGCTGTCTCCAATGCAGTCAGCTGTAAACGGCCAGCTAGGTAAATTTTTAGGTGACGGCAACGCCTGTGCTGTTATTTCATTTGCCAGCGGTCTTGTAGTAATGTTTTTCATTATTATTGCAAGAAAATCTACAAGAGAGCAATTTGCTTCTATTCCACGTCTGATAAAAAACAGAACCATTCCTCTGTGGAACTGGTTTGCAGGTCTGTGCGGAGCCATGGTGGTTTTCTCAGAGGGTGCATCAGCAAGTGATCTTGGTGTGGCAACCTTCCAGACTGCTTTAATTTCAGCACTGATTTTATCAGGTCTGCTGTGTGACAGATTTGGTATTGGCGTTAAGGAGAAAAAGCCTTTTACCTTCCAGCGTATTACAGGTGCTCTTTTAGCTATCGTTGCAACAGTCTTTGTAGTAATGCCACAGTGGGAGTCACCACATCTGTTAATCCTTGCCATTCTTCCATTTCTGGCAGGTCTGCTTGCAGGCTGGCAGCCAGCTGGTAACTCAGCTGTAGGCGAGGCTACAGGCTCTATGTTGGTATCCATCACCTGGAACTTTATTGTCGGCTTCACCGTTTTATCTATTGCTCTGGCAATACGTATGGCCTTAGGTTATGTAAGCTTTGATCTGCCAACTGAGTGGTGGATGTACCTTGGTGGCCCATTAGGTCTGGCCTCTATTGCTCTGATGGCTATTCTGGTAAGAGGTATTGGTCTGTTACTGCTGGGCGTTGCATCAACTGCAGGTCAGTTATTAGGCTCTGTGCTTATTGATCTTGCCATTCCTGCTCTTGGCAACACAGTGTACTTCTTAACCATTGTTGGTACCTTATTTGCTCTTGCCGGTGCTATTGTTACAGCAATTCCATCTAAGTCAGAGCGTCAGAGCGCCAACTAACGTTGCACAGATAAAAGTGAGGTCATGTATATGAAAGATTGCGTACAAACTGTTACAGGAAAGGTAAAAAATGACAGTCTTGGTATCTGTCTGGTTCATGAGCACTTTTTCAATGACTTGTCAGGATGTGTAGATGAGCCTTTCTACCCATATTCAAAGTTTATTGCCGACAAAAAGGTAAGTCCTGATATTGCCTACGGATTACGTTATGATCCTTACTGCAATAAAGACAATATGTCTGAAAAGGATGTTGCTGACGTCTGTGATGAAGTTGAAAAGTTCATTGAAATTGGAGGCAGAACAATTGTCGAGGCAACAGGATCTGCCTCTATTGGCCGCAATATTAAGAAAATTCACGAAGTTGCTGTAGCTAAAAACATTAATGTTATAGCCTCAACCGGATATTATCTATCTAAGTTTGAGACAGAGGAAAAACTTCTGCGTAAGCCTGAGATTATTGCCAAGGAATACGATAATGATCTTAATATAGGTATAGATGGCACTGACATTAAAGCCGGTCTTATTGGTGAGCTTGGTGTATCTCCAAGATTTACACCAGGTGAAAAGAATAATTTAAGAGCCGGTGCAATTGCTCAGCAATTAAATCCAAGTGTCAGTGTTAATATTCATATGCCAGGCTGGATGCGTTTTGGCGATGAAGTGCTTGACATTATGATCGACGAAATGGGGGCCAATCCTGAAAAAATATCTTTAGCTCATTCTGATCCTTCAGGAGAGGACTTTGATTATCAGAAGAGGCTTTTAGATAGAGGCATTTATATAGAGTTTGATATGATTGCCCAGGACATATCCTTCCCTAAAGAGGGAGTTGGTCCTAGTGTGCCTGAGACTGTAAACAATGTATACAATCTTATAAAGCAGGGATATGAAGATCAGATTGTTCTGTCACATGATGTGTTTTTAAAACAGATGTGGACTAAAAACGGTGGCAATGGCTTTATATTTGTGCCAACTGTCTTTGTATCACTCTTAATGCAAAAGGGAGTAAGCCTGGCAACTGTTGACAAGCTCTTAAGGCTAAATCCTGCCAAACTGCTTGCATAACAGAGCTTGAACAAGGGGCTGAAGCTGCTACTTTTAAAGCAATTTCAGCTCTTTTTTATACTTCCATGTCTACATTTATTAAATCTTAAAGATCATTTTTCCATCTAAAGCATAGATAGCATATCTGCCAGATCTGCAGCGCAAATTAATTAAAAAAATCTTAGCCTCCTTGAACAGCCAACTGTACGTATTTTATTGTTATATATAGCTTTTTTATGATGCTTGTCTTTGAGGTATGGAGGATGTCCTTCAGGGGTTGTGAGTGTTGTAGCTTAAAGGATAAAAAAACCACGAGGATTTGTGTAAGCTGTGCTTTAAGAACTGTAATTTAGAGACTTTAAGGAAAGCTATGATTTGCGCAAATAGTATGAGTAAAGGAGGTGCTTAAATCTTATCTTCTAACTCCTTTATGTGTTGTTGATCAAATACAGACTATTAGGATGAGCGCAAATACCACTTAAATCTTTTAAAAATCACAGAAAAATTTATTAAATTTTAGATATGGAAGACAGTTATTTGATTTCGTGTTTTGTGTCTATGACATATGAGTATGACCAATTATAGCTAAATCAGTTTGTCATACTTATTTTTATTGTGTCAGCTATTTTTTCATACATTATTTTTATCTACATGCATGTGATCTGAAAATTTGGAATAGAGTGTGCACAAAGATCAGGGTTGCATATGCTTACCTGTGCTCTTTGTTTTTATGTGATTTTTAATTAAAATTAGGTGGGTTTCTTATAGAGTTAGATTTTATAAGGGCTACAGCTGCACTGTTTTGGACGACATCAGCTGTAGCCTGCTCAAAAAGCAGTATGATTATATCACAACTTTGTCATCAAAACTCACGCAATAAAATATATAAAGAACAAATTATTCCTGCTTCATTTGCACGCTTTTCTGATAGAGCCTCACTTGTTGACGGTCAGACCGACTTTAAGGCCAGGGTTATTGACTGCACCATAGGTGAGGCTCAAAGATACAAGGCTGTATGTCCTTACTGTGGCCATCCTTTAAACTTCTTTGGTTATCACTACAAAGCCTTTAAAGATGAGCTTAACGAGTGTCTTTATGCTGTCATGGATAGCAACAACGTCTATTACCTAAAGTGCAACAGAATGCAGTGCACCAACCATGACTGCAGAGGTAAAACAAGATTAAGAATATCCAAAACTCAGGATAGTAACCAACCTAATGAAAGTAAGGAGCAGGATGGTACACAGGTGCAGTGTGGGCATGCTAAAGCAACTGATAACAAAAAAGCAAAGAAAAAGAAGCCAATAGTACTTGTCGCTCATACTCAGAAGCACAGGCCTACACATTTGGTTTTAAGCCCTATATCTTTTCCATTTACAGCTTTGTCATTAGATACTGTAGAGGCTTTGATAATATTAAAAAATGATAATGACATTAAAGCTGTCTATCGGCATATCAGAAAGTGTTTGCAGCTTGAGAAAAATGCGGTCAACGATGAGAGAGTACAGAGCATAGCGCTGTATCTACAAGCGCTTTTGCTCGAGCCTACAGCCAAATTGATATTCAAAGTGTATAACAACATATCAAGGATGCTTAACTCAGGCTTAAGTGCGCAAAAGGAGCATGATAAATCGCAAAAGGCTGGCGGTGTTAAAGAAAGCTCTGATTTTGTTCCTGAAGATTGCAGTGATTTTTTAAAACAGCATACATCTGCAGCCTACAGGCTGCAGGCCCTGCTCACCCACCATTTTCCTAATGTATCAACACATCTGTTATGGCTAGAAGGACTGTTAGATATGAAAATAGACTCATCCTAAGGCAAGAGCCTACTTTTTAAAGGGAGGGGTCTGTTATGACCATAAGAAAGAAAAAATATATTGTCGATTTAGACGCCAGATTACGCATTCTGTCAGCGCTTATCATTGCCAAAAATACAGGATGCACTGACGGCACTACCTTTACTGCCATGATAAAAATGGCAGCTGCGAATGCAGGATGCTCGGTCAGGACATTGCAGCGTTGGCTGGAGCGATACATTAATAATGGTAAAGATATTCAGGCTTTAAAGCCATCCTATAAAGGCTCAGAGCCAAAGGCAAAGACCAATAGGCTCTTTGACGCTGCTATTAAGATTGTCATTGCATATCGCAAAGAAAATATGACTTTAACTGTGCCTCAGCTTTTACGTGTAGTTGAAAGTGAGTTCCCTGATTTTGTCGGTTTGCTAAAACGCTCTACAGTGCAGTTATATCTCAAGCGCAACAACTGCAACAGAACACAGATTAAAAAGGACACCTGCGATTACAGAGAGATTTATCTGCGCTACCGCAAAAAGCATGTGCTTGATTCTGTGCAGTGTGACGTAAAGGAGCTGCCTAAAGGTCTGATTACAGACGACAGTGGTATCAGCTGCAATGCCTATATACAGCTCTGCGTGGACAATCACTCAAGAAAAATCATTTCATTTGCTGTGTCGACAGAGCAGAAGGTACAGCTGGTGACAGACTCAATTAAATCACTGGTCTGCAATCTGGGTATACCTAAAACACTGGTTCTGGACAATGGCTCTATATATCGCAGCAAAATACTGGCCAGAGCTGCTTATCTGCTTGATATGAAGCTGCATTACTGCCGTCCATATGCAGCAGAGTCCAAGGGTATGGTTGAGAGAGTAAATCTGGATCTTAATGAAATTGAGAATGACATTAAACATCTGAAAAACATAAGTATTGAAGGTCTCAGGGAGATTGTGGAGATATGGGTTAATGAGCATAACAACAGATCACACTCAACCCTGGACAACAAGACGCCAAATCAGGTGTTTGATGCAGACACGTTTCCAAGGCGCTTTACTACTCCTGACATCATCAATACTGCTTTTAGAATTACTAAAACACGCGTTATAGGCAAGGACGGTACTGTGAGTATCAATAACATAAGCTATAAAGCTATTGTGGATTCCTCTAAAGGTATTTATGTCAATGACTCTGCAGAATTCATGATAGATGAAAAAGGCATTGTTTATCAGGTCCTGGATGTTAAAGATATAAGAGTCATTGAGCCTTTAAATCTCAAGAGCTGCCCTCAGCCAGATTATAAAACAGATACAGATAATAAGGCACCTGCAGACAATGCCTGTGACAAACCTGCAAAGACTAGAGGTAAAGGACAGGGACATAAACAGCGCCCTGATGAGGTCAACACATGCCCACCCCGCTACTGTATGGCTCTGTCACGAGACAAAGCCAGACGGGATGGCACCTATACTACTGAGGATGAGTTTGTCCGAGATTTTAACAGTAAGTTTTATAAGAGCACTGAGAGCAGAAATATGGCAAGAGGCCCAGAGGTGGCATCTCCATATGCTGTTCAAAGCAAAATCAACAATGATAACAACACTTTATAGGATATAAATTATGTACGAGAATCTGCCAAACCTGGATTTTAAGGCTTTTTTCAATATGTCATCTACCCCATTTACGCAGAATATACCTGTCGAGGCCCTCTATCAGTCAGAGCAGTTTCTAGACAGCATGGGGCGTCTGCTCTATGCTGCCAAAAACAAGCAATTTGCTGTACTTACAGCAGCCCCTGGCTGTGGTAAAAGTACTCTGCTAAGAGCTCTTAGTGCCGAACTTGATGATGACAAGTACACTATTCTCTATGTATCTGACAGTAATCTCTCTGCCCGCTGGCTCTATGCAATACCTCTGACAAAAATGGGCTATGAAGCCAAGTTCCATACCACCTAAATTTTTCATGCAATATATAGTAGTTTGCCCAGCCATTTATATTTACTGATCATTTTTTAAATAATTTACTGTTAGCAATGATTTTTTTTAGTAAGACTCATTGCTTTTTTATTGTTTTTGTGTATACTATATATTGCTAGTTTAGTTATTTGTATAGTAGTGATTTTAGGGGGCTTTTCATGATTTATTACGAAATAACATATGCTGTTCCTCAAAGCAGGTGCTATACACAGTCTGAAATACGTGGTGGCAGGCCTATTAAATATCTGTATATGTACACTTCCTTTTTTAGAAATGAAAAAGGACAGTCCCGCAATAAGTCTGTTATCGTTGGTCGAGTCAGTGAGACTGATCCAACACTGTTTCACCCTAATGACAAATATTTTGCTATTACCGGTGCGGCCATCCCTCAGGTGGTATTAGATAAAAAGGAAGAGCGTAAAGCTAAAAAGCAAAAAAGAGGTTCAAAGATTACATCTATTTCTCATGGTGTACCTGTGGTTAATGGTGATGTTGTTAAAGGCAGCTCTCTGATATTAAAAAAGATTTTTGAAAATACAGGTTTGAGCGACTGTATAAAAAAGATCTTTGATAAAAAAGAGTCTGACTATTTAACTGCAACAGCATGTCTTATAGCCTCTGGTGATTCAACCATGAGTAATATTGATGACTTTTCAAAGACATTTGTCTTTGATGAGCCTGAGATTGGCTCTGTTAGTGATTCAACAATATCAAGGCTGTTTTCTCTTTGTGAACAGGAAGATATAGATTCATTTTTCGAATTATGGCTGAAAAAACATATGGATCTGAATGAAGCAATATGTTACGACGTAACTTCATTTTCCTCATATGCACAAGAGATACAGCATGCTGAGTTTGGTTATAACAGAGATAAAGAGGATTTGCCACAGGTTAATCTTGGCATGTTCTCAAGTATAAAAAGTAAAAAGCCACTGTATTATTCAATGTACAATGGCTCTCTGAATGATTCTACGCAACTACCATACGTAATCAATGATGCCAAGCGTCTTGGTATCAGCACGCGCAATGTCTGTACCTTTGACAGAGGTTTCTTTAGCCAAAAAGGCATTACTTTTCTTGACAATGCGGGGCTAAAAATCATTGTTGGTGTTTCTCTTAGCAGGTATAAGCAAGCCCTTGAGGTTATTGAGGCTCTGTCTAACTCCCAGGCATATAGGTTGCCAAAATATGAATTGTCTGAATACCCAGGAATTTACGGCCATCGTATAGAGCATACAATAGAAGATGTAAAAGGTGTCCTGCATATTTACCATGATATGAATAAGTGTTATGAAGATAATAAAATACTCAGTCAAGAAGTTGCCGCTGAGATTGAAAAAATCAAGGAAGTTAATGATGATGGTATGCCAATAACACAAAGAAAAGCTAAGTCTCTGTGCAAGTTTCACAATTGCATAAAAGATGACAGTAACCCTTGTGGATACGTATTTAAAGAGGATGAAGATAAAATAATAAAAGCTCAGAAGCTGCTTGGCTTTTTTGCACTGTTTACTACTAACTCTGATCTTAGTGGCGCTGATGTACTGTCTGCCTACAGGCACAAAGATGTGCAGGAAAAGATCTTTGATACTGCCAAGAACACTTTAGACTGCGATAGATTAAAAATTCATAACTCTAATACTGCAAGAGGTAAAATGTTTGTGATTTTTATGGCTCTAGTTGTACACAGCTTTATACAGGAAGTTATAAATAAGCTAAAGGTCGAAGAGCCAAAACGCTTTATTAAAATGACCTATGAGAAACTACTAAGAGAGCTTGATGATATAAGTATTAAACGCTCGAAATCAGATATTTTTCTGACCAAAGCACTGACAAAAACCCAAAAAATCATCCTAGGTGCATTAGGAGTTGATCTGTCGGCTATAGAGCTGGTTTAAACCATGCGTTCTCTAAGATCTTGTATACTATAGGGCATGCAGAATTTAGGATACCAAAGATGCACGTATACAGCTCCAGGATATGCTCTATAAGGAAATGGAGGTCAAGGGCAAGAATGTAGTCATAATTGTAGATGAGGCTCACCTGGTAGATCATCACAATAATCGTAGCACTCTGCAGGAAATTAGATTTATGCTCAATTGCGAATTTGATTCTGGCAATCCTCTGAGTCTAATCCTCTCTGGCCAGAACGAGTTATGGGACTTGATAGCACATAAAGATCATAAGGCTATTATTCAGCGCATAGATCAGATCTGCAAGATTCCGGCTCTGGATAACTGGCAGGTTGCTCAGTACATAGAGACACATCTCAAATATGCAGGAACCGATGACACCATAATTTCATCGGCCGCTATAGAGATGATAAGTAACGCCTCAGCTGGCGTGCCTAGAGTTATCAACAAAATCTGCACACATTCTCTGATCTATGCAGCTAAATGCAGACAGTCTGTGATCAATGAAGATCTTGTTAGAGCTGTCATTGAAAGAGAACTGCCACCAAACATGTGTTTGGGATAAAGAAGATAATACAAGAAGGATAATACACGAAAATGGTCCCTATATGGGATCATTTTTTTTATGTGCTATTTGAGGTTATTTAATACAATTAGAACAAAATGCTTTAAAGGCATGACAAAATGACTTAGCTAAAATGCGTCATTCTCATTTAGCAGTGACATTTTGCTCACAACTTAAAAGACACACAATCTTGTCATTAAATTTTATCGCTTATACATGGGATTTAGCTGTAGGAATATGCTTTAATATCTGTACCAAAGTAAATATAAATAACAACAGCAAATCCATCATTTCTACTAAAGCAAAAACACTCAAATAATTTGCGCAAATATAGCAAAATTTTTAGCAAACGTTTGTTAATTGTGTATAATGGAATTATAGTTTTTTGTTTAAAAGGAAATAAAAAATGAAAATTGCACTAGTTCTTGAAAACTCACAGGCCCCTAAGAACGCTCTTATTTTCAAAGAGCTCAACGATGTTGCATCAGCTCACGGCCATGAAGTATTCAACTATGGTATGTACAGCGCTGAAGACAAGAGATTTTTAACCTATGTAAGAAATGGTCTTTTAGCCTCTATTCTTCTATCAACCAAGGCTGTAGATTTTGTTGTAACAGGCTGTGGTACCGGTGAAGGTGCATGTCTTGCCTGCAATGCTTTCCCTAATGTACAGTGCGGTCATGTAACCAACCCAACTGATGCCTACCTCTTTACTCAGGTTAACGGTGGCAATGCCATATCTCTGCCATATGCCCAGAACTTTGGCTGGGGCGGTGAGTTAAATCTGCGCTACACCTTTGAAAAGCTGTTTGTAAGTCCATTTGGCGGCGGCTATCCAAAGGAGAGAGCTGAGGCTGAGCAGGCTAACAAGAAGATCTTAGATCATGTTAAGACCATTACCCACAGACCACTTATCGACATTCTAAAAGATCTTGATAAGGACTTTGTCAAGGGCACTATTGATGATCCTAAGTTTGCAGAGATGTTCTATCCAAACTGTCAGGATGATGAGATTGCAGCTTTCTTAAAATCACTTTAATACACATGCAGGGCCGCCTTTATGCGGCCCTTAGGGCATAATATGGTAAGTATTGTAGACGTGGCACGCCACTGCGGTGTAACACCTTCTTCAGTTTCAAGGGCTTTAAACAATAAGGCCGGTGTGTCTGAGAGTTTAAGACAGAAAATCAAACAGGCCTGTATTGAGCTTAATTATGCGCCAAATGAGGTGGCGCGTACTCTTATTACCAAAGAGAGTAAACTTATAGGTCTTATTATTCCCGATCTGGTATCGACCTATTATGCCTCTATTGCCAAAGGTGTTAACGAATATCTGCGCTCTCAGGGCTATAATGTGCTGCTGTGCGACTGCAACCGCGATGAGCATATTGAAAAGGATAATATTCAGTTTCTAAAAAGGCAGAGAGTTGAAGGCATAATCATGGTCTCTGTCACAGCCAGTGAAAGTGATATCAAGGCTATAAAGGATAGCGGCATACAGGTAGTAGCGGCCGACGTTGAGCTCTCTGATAGTATCTCCTCTGTTATCAATGACAACTATACAGGGGCACTGCAGCTCTTCAGGCACATGATCCATCAGGGTTGTAAAAATATAGGTCTTATCCTTGGCAATAAAAGATCTAAAACTACTATAGACCGACTGCGCGCCTTCAAGCAGGTTATGGAAGAGAATGCAATTGAGTTTAATGAGCACAATATAATCTATACGGATGCAACCTTTGAAAACGGATATAAAAAGACCAAGGGACTGCTTGGCAAAGGTATTGATTCAATCTTTGCCATTAATGATTCAGTGGCCCTTGGTGCCATTAAATACTGTCAGGATCATGGCATTAAAATACCTGATGATATCAAGGTTGCAGGCTATGATGATCTTGAAATCAGCAGCATGATAAGCGTGCCTTTGACCACAGTGCATCAGCGCAAGATCTTCCTTGGCAAAAAGGCTGCCGAGCTTTTGCTGCAGGAGATTGAGAATGCTCAGGATCCAATTAAAATAGTTTTAACTCCAAAGCTCGTGGTAAGAGCCTCACTTGGAGAAAAACAGTAGTCTGAATTTTGAGCAAAGTTTTACATAGGCTTTGCTCTTATCCCTCAACTGTCTTTTCCTTCTATTTTCAAAAAAAATTCTTTATATTCAAATTCTTATCTGTTTTTGCGCAAATACTTTTAGTATGGAGCGCAATTAAAAACCCATAATATTTCTTGTAATATCAGTAAGATGCGTGTTTTTAACGCAAAATTAACAAATACTTTGATTTATGTGAACTCAAACACATTAATCAAACGTTTGTGTAAATATAATAAAGTTAAATCAAATAATTATTATCATATTTAAATATTTTACCTGAGGTTTATATGCAAAGCGCTTCTCAATTAAAGCAAATTGCTGATGAATTACGCTATATGGCCCTTGAGGCTATTGTCAAAGGTGGCTCAGGCCATCCTGGCGGTTCATTGTCACTGGCAGATATTATGTCTGTTCTCTATTTTGATGTCATGCAGGTTGATCCTAAAGATCCAAAAAAGGCAGACAGAGATCGTTTTGTGCTCTCTAAAGGCCATGCCAGTCCTATTTTATATGCAGCTTTAGCCAAAAAGGGCTTTTTTGACAGAAATGAGCTTTTAAAACTGCGTCATGTTGACAGTTTCCTGCAGGGCCATCCTGATATGAAGCACACAGCAGGTGTGGATATGTCAACAGGTTCATTAGGTCAGGGCATATCAGCAGCCTGCGGTATGGCCATGGCAGCTAAACTTACAGCTTCTAACTACAGAGTCTATACCGTACTTGGTGATGGTGAGATGAATGAGGGTGAGGTCTGGGAGGCTTTAATGTTTGCAAGCCACAACAGCCTTTCCAATCTTACTGTCATTGTTGATCACAACGGTCTGCAGATCGACGGCAGCAATGATGAGGTTATGTCTTTAAAGAATATCAAGGCAAAGCTTGAAGCATTTGACCTTAACACAATTGAGATTGACGGTCATGACTATGAGCAGATTTTACAGGCTTTTGCCAGAGCGCGTGAGTGCGAGAACAGACCTACAGTAATTCTTGCCAACACTATAAAGGGCAAGGGTGTTTCATTTATGGAAAATCAGGTTGGATGGCATGGCAAGGCTCCAAGTGAGCAGGAGCTTCTACAGGCAAAAGAGGAATTGGGAGTTTAATATGATAGCAAATCGTGAAGCTTACGGCCTGGCTCTTGTTTCTTTATATGAGAAGAATAAAAACATTGTAGTGCTTGATGCCGATCTGGCCAAGGCCACCTTTACAGATACCTTTAGAAAGGCGCATGGTGACAGATTTATCGACTGCGGTATTGCCGAGCAGAACATGATGGGTGTGGCTGCAGGTCTAGCCACTACTGGTCTTGTTCCATTTGTAAGTACCTTTGCTGTATTTGCAAGTTTAAGAGCCTCAGAGCAGTTTAGAAATTCAGTGTGCTATCCACACCTTAATGTCAAGGTTGTGGCAACTCATGCCGGCATAGAGTGCGGAGCTGACGGTGCCACCCATCAGGCACTTGAGGATCTTGCAGTTATGCGCACCATGCCTGGCAATGTTGTTTTAGTGCCAGCCGATCCTGTTGCAACAAGAGAGCTTGTCTATCTTATGGCAGAGCATGACGGTCCTGCCTATATGCGCGTGGGCCGTGACAAGATGCCAGATCTTTACAGCGATACAACCAAGTTTAAGCTTGGTGGCAGCCATACTCTAAAGGAAGGCACTGATGCCTATATCATAGCCTGTGGCAGCCGTGTGCATGCAGCTTTAGAGGCAGCAGAGAAACTAAAGGCTGAGAGAAACATCAATGTTGGTGTTATTGACATGTACAGCATCAAGCCAATTGATGAAGAGGCCATTGTCAGAGCAGCTATGACCGGACTTATAGTGACATGCGAGGATCATCAAAGAGCAGGTGGTCTTGGAGCTGCAGTGTGTGAAGTGTGCTGTGAAAAGAGCCCATGCCGTGTCATTCGTATGGGTGTTGATGACAGCTTTGGCCGTTCAGGCAGCGCCAAAGAGCTCTTTGAGCTGTATCACCTAAGCGCCGACGATATTGTTAAAACTGTTGCAGACAATTTAAATTAAGTTCATTTTTTAGGAGTTTGTTATGAAACTTAAATCATTTGTTAAAAGTGTTATGGCTGTGGCCGTATTAAGTGCAGTTAGCGTATCTGCTCAGGCTGCAGACAAGATTGAACTGAGATTTTCCAATGCTACCAATCAGGCTGCCAAAGATGCTGCCCTGGTTATGATTGATGTAGCTGCCAAAGAGTCAGGCGGCGTTCTTGATATCAAACATTTCCCTGACAACATGTTAGGTGATGACCGTGTTGCCACCGAGTCAACCATTATGGGTGATATAGATCTGGTACTGACTCAGCCATCAGTATTAACCTCAATGGTTTCTGACTTCTTTATCTGGGATGCTCCATTCTTATTCAGCTCAGCTGAGGATGCCCGTGCCTGTTTTAACGGCGAGATTGCCAACAAGGTAAATTCACAGGTTGAGAGCAAGGGCCTTAAGTATCTGGCTATGGTTGGCAACGGCTTTAGAAACTACACTAACAACAAGGTTGCAGTTAAGGTTCCTGCCGATGTTAAAGGCGCCAAGGTACGTGTAATTGAGTCAGAGATTCAGATGGCTCAGTGGCAGGCATGGGGTGCCAACCCAACACCTATGGCATTTGCCGAGGTGCTGCCAGCTCTGCAGCAGGGCACTATTGATGCACAGGAAAACCCTGTAGCTATTATTGATGCCAACAAGCTTTATGAAGTTCAGCACTACATTTCACTGACAGGCCATCAGTATAGCCCACAGATCCTCATTATGAATCAGGAGAAGTATGAGTCATTAGGCCCAGATCTGCAAAAGGCTCTTGATAAGGCAGTTAAGGCCTTTGTTGAGACTCAGGTTCAGAGATCTAAAGAGCTTGATGCTGCCGCTGTAGAGAAGTTCAAGCAGGCAGGCTGCGAGGTTATCGAGCTTAGCGATGCTGACAGAGATCAGTGGAAAAAGATGGCAGTAGACGGCGGTGTGTACGATCTTGTTAAAGAGAAGATGGATCACCCAGAGTATCTTGATGCTGTTTTAAACAAGAAATATTAATACATACTTTAATGTGGCGGCAGGGTGCACCTGCCGCATATAGGAAAGTGACATGAGCATATTGAAATTTTTAGATGACAAGCTTGAAATGTCTATCTGTGTGGTATTGATGTCGGCTTTAGCGCTGATATTAGGTACACAGGTATTTATGCGTTATGTGATGCATGCTTCTCTTGGCTGGTCAGAGGAACTTTCACGTTACATTTTTGTGTGGCTGGTTTTTATGGGCATAAGCTACGGTGCCCGCATGATGCGTCATATCAAGATTGATGCAGGTCTATACTGCTTTCCAAAAGCCTTGAGACCATATGTAGTAATTTTAGGTGAATTATTATTTTTAGCCTTTGCTCTGACTGTAATTTATCTTGATTGGCAGCTGGTTAAAAAACAGATGATGATAGGTCAGCTTTCACCTGCAATGCGTATTCCAATGTGGCTGGTCTATTCAGCACCACTAGTTGGCTTTTCATTAACCTCTATCCGTCTTGTACAGTCTATTACCTACTATATAAAGAACATAGGTAAAGAGACTCAGGATGAAGAGCAGCAGTAGGAAGTGGTTATATGGCATCAATAGTTTTACTCATATCACTTATAGTTTTTTTAATTCTCAATGTGCCTGTAGGTATAGCCATTGGTTTGTCCACACTGGCAGCACTGCTCTCAGGTGCAGGTCTTACATTGACATCTATTCCTCAGGCAATGGTTGTTGCCTGTGACTCATTTCCTATTCTTGCTGTGCCACTGTTCATTCTGGCAGGCGATCTGATGGGAGCTGGCGGTGTATCGCGCCGTATTTTAAATGTCTGCAATATCTTCTTTGGCCGTATTACAGGCGGTGTAGCTATTGTAACTGTGCTTGTATGTATGTTCTTTGCTGCTGTCTCAGGCTCAGGTCCTGCCACTGTGGCAGCTGTAGGCTCAATGGTTATTCCTACCATGATTGAGCTTGGCTATAAAAGATCATTTGCCCTGGCACTGGTAGCCACTGCAGGTACCATTGGCGTAATTATTCCTCCGTCAATTCCTATGGTGCTCTATGGCGTCTCCACAGGTGCCTCTGTTACCTCATTGTTTATGGGCGGTATTCTGCCAGGCTTTTTAATTGGTGCAGCCTTGATTGCATACTCATATTTTTACTGCAGGATAAATAAATTCCAGGTGCAGACCGATCCTTTTGAGTGGTCAAAGGCCTGGGGCGCCATCTGGGAGGCCAAGTGGGCCTTAATCAACCCAGTCATTATTTTAGGCGGTATCTATGCAGGTATCTTTACTCCAACCGAGGCTGCGGCTGTAGCTGCTATCTATGCTTTTATCTGTGGCTCATTTATCCACAAAGAGCTCAACTTTAAAAAGCTAGTAGAGGCTATTGCCACATCATGCTGTACTACAGGTACTGTAATGGTAATTTTAGCCTGTGCTACTGCCTTCTCCAAGGTACTGACCATTCAGCAGATCCCTGTACTTGTTACAGAGACTCTGATGGACATTACACAAAACAAGATACTGCTGCTGATTTTAATCAATATTCTGCTGCTTATTATTGGCTGTGTAATGGATCAGACTCCTGCAATATTGATTTTATCTCCAATTCTTCTGCCTGTAGCCAAATCAATTGGTGTCGATCCTGTACACTTTGGCATTATCATGGTTGCAAACCTTGCCATTGGCTTTATCACACCGCCTCTGGGTATGGCTCTGTTTGTGGCGGCGCGAGTGTCCAACTCAAAGCTTGAGGTTGTATTAAAGGGTATCTTGCCATTCATCCTGGTAATGATTACCACACTGATGATGATAACCTTCATCCCGCAGATCTCAATGCTTCTGCCAAATCTATTAAAGTAATATAAACTCCATTGACATATAAAGAGCAGCCTGAGGCTGCTCTTTCTTCAGGTGCCATACAAAGTGCTGGTACACGGTCTTTATAAATCAGGGTATGTGGGGTGTGTTAAATCTTTAAGGGATAAAAAAATAAAATGCACTCAAAGGCTTATGCGTATAGGCTTTGTCTAAGTCTTAAGTGCTAAAGGCCCTTTTTACTGTAAAGAGCCTTGTTATTAGCATCAAAAGAGCTCTTAAAAGGGCGCCTTGTGCACTGTTATGGCCAGATCTGTATGAGCCCTATAATTTTGCTACAATAAATTTTATTGTTTTAAAGGAGATATTTATGTCACAGGTCTTATCAACAGACAAAGCCCCACAGGCTATTGGCCCATATTCACAGGGACGTATTGTTGGAAATTTACTTTTTGCCTCAGGTCAGGTTGCTATAAATCCAAAGACAGGAGAGCTTAAAGGCGATATCAGTGAACAGACTCATCAGGCCATGCAGAATGTAGTGGCTTTAGTTGAGGCAGCAGGTGCTGATGTCTCAAAGATTGTAAAGACCACATGTTTTTTAAAGAATATGTCTGATTTTGCAGTTTTTAATGAAATCTACGCCTCCTATTTAAAAGCACCATATCCTGCCAGATCATGCGTGGCAGTAGCCGAACTTCCAAAAGGAGCACTGTGCGAGATTGAAGTGGTTGTTGATTTACGTAAATAGATCACTTACAGCTGCTATGTTATAAATAGCAGCTGTTAAATATAATTTTAATATAGCTCTTTTACAGAATTATATAGCTTAAGATATTTTTCAAACTTTTCGTTATATAAGTCACTCAGATCTTTTGATGGTGCCTTAATTTTCCCCTTTGCTGTAAGTTTTTTTCCAAAATCTGGCGTTATATCATTTATACCAACTGCTTGTGCTGCAATAATGATATCTCCGAGAGTTTCGGTTTCCTCATAGCACAGTTGAATTATTGGTCTTTGTAGTATATCCGCAAAAATCTGACACCAAATATCACTGTTGGCTATGCCACCTCCTATAGGAATAGGAGCAGATGATGAATTAGCCTTTCCTTGTAAAAGATTGTGAATGCAGTGCTTTATAGAAAAAGCAACGCCTTCCATAATCGCTCTTATAAAATCACTGTAGTTTGAGTTTAAGCCGACGCCAAAGAAAACTCCTCTAGCACTTGGATCCCATATAGGGCTTTTTTCGCCTGATAAATAAGGTAAAAAAATAAGAGACGAGTTTGGCTGTGATTTAGAACAGAGTCTGTTCATTTGCTCATATATGCTGATACCTGCATTAAGAGCATCTTGAAAAACTACTTTACCAAATGTGTCTCTAAACCATTTTAATGAAATTCCTGCATTATCTGTTGTTTGAACCGATGCAAAAATATTATCAAAGGCATAAGGTGTAGAAAGAACATGAGGTTTAAAAAATGGCTCATTGTCAATTTGACATACTCGACCACTACTGCCAATGGTAATAGCAATATCCTGAGGATTAATTGCTCCGGTGGCCAAAGTAGCTGATATAGTATCGATAGCTCCAGCACAAACAGGAGTTCCTTCTTTAAGTCCCGTTGATTTTGCTGCTTTTTTTGTAACCTCGCCCACAATATCTGTAGATTTAAAAATAGGGGGAAGAATAGATGAAGGGATCTGTGCTTTATTTATAATTTCATCTGACCAACATCCTTTTTTCAAGTCGTTCATTAATGTTAGACCACTACGAGGTTTGTCTACAGAATACTCATCTGTCAGTTTCTTTATAATAAAGCCATTTGGTATTAAGAACTTTTCTGTTTCCTCTATTAAATCTGGTCTATTATCTATAAACCATCTAAGAGTCGGCAAGGCAAAAGAGCCTTTTACAATGTTATTTCCGGTTATATTAAATATATAATCATCACCAACATTTTGTTTTAGCCATTGCTCTTGTTGAGTAGCTCTTTGATCATGAAGACCTACTCCATTATAGATAATTTTAGATTTTCCCATTAGCATCACTGCATTTGTAGAGCTTACAGCTATGCATGCAACACGACCAGTATCAATATTATCTACATCGATGCAAAGCTGAATATTTTCCTTTACAGCTCTCCACCACCTGCTAGGATCTTGTTCTGTCCACCCATCTTGTGGATGAATCATTCTGTATTCTTGATATCCTGAGGATACCTTCTGCCCCTTGAAGTTGTAAAAAGTACACTTGGTTCCTGTAGTTCCAATATCTATTCCAAGAAGCAGATCTTTGTATATAGTTTTATTCACAATAAACTCTCTTAACTTTATTTAAACTATAAAGAGTCAGGATCCATGGACTTGCTGTCAAAACCTATTTTTAGTGCAATTTCGCTGTTCTCTTCAATTTCCTCAAGTCTATAAAGACCTTTCATAACAGAGTCAGATACAACTATTATGCCGTGATGCTGCAGAACTACAGCATTATTGCCTATTAATTTGTCAGTCGCTTTTTCTGCTAGCTCCATAGAGCCTGCTTTAAAGTAACCCACCATTGGCAGGTGTTTTGTATAAATAGCAAAAGAAAGAGTGTATGCTGGGACAATACTATCCAAATTAGTAACTTCTTTGTGACAGCTTACTGCCACAGAGTTTGGACTATGAGCATGAATAACAGCATTTATATCGGGGCGTTTTCTGTATGCCAGAAGGTGTAAATCGTATTCTTTTGAAGGGTGTCCTTTTGAAATAATTTCTCCTGATATGATATTCATTTGAACAAGGTCTTCCTGTTCAATTGTATAAAAGTCACTACCAGTTGGAGTTATAAGCATAATATCGCCATATCTTGCGGAGATATTTCCATGTGTGGCATTAACAAGCTTGTTTTGTCTTAAGAGCCTACAAACTGAAATTATTTCTTGTGATAGTTGTTCAATACTCATAATTTAAACCTACTTTAGCAAATCTACAAGGAAAAGAGAGAACTCTGGGACCATGAATGTGATTATGGCACCTACAGTAATTACAGCAACAATATAGAGAACATCTGGGAATGTTTGCTCAATTTTGCAGTTTAAAATACGACAAGCTGTAAATAGTCCGACTGATAGAGGAGGTGTAATGCCGCCTACAGCAAGGTTAGCCATCATTCCTACACCAAAATGAATAGGATCAACTCCCATAGAGGTTACTATAGGGAACAGTATTGGCGTAATTAGAATAATTATGCATATAGTCTCCATGAAACAGCCGAGAACCCATAGCAGGCAGAAGAAAATTGCCATTATCATGTATGGATTTGTCGTTATATTTATTATTGATTGAGTAAATATCTGTGGGACATTCTGAGTCGCCATCAACCAGCCAAAAGGAGTGGCTGATGAGATAATAAAGAGGATAATTGCAGATGTAATTACTGACTCAGATGTTGCTTTTATAAATTTAGCAAAGGTTAACTCTTTATAAACAAAAACAGCGAGGAATAGAGCATAAACAGTAGCTATTACTGATGACTCTGTCGGTGTAAGAACTCCAGATATCACGCCACCAATAATAAGCACTGGTAAAAAAAGAGGGAGAAGTGCATCTGCTATTATTTTTATTCTATCACCAGCTGTATAAGTGATAATTTCACCACTGCCAATATTGCGTCTTTTGGCAATTATACAGTTCATTAATATAAGAAGCAGAATGATAAATACGCCAGGACCAATACCTGCAACAAACATATCTCCTACGGATACGCCTGTGCTTGCTGCATATATGACCATTACAAGAGATGGGGGAATGAGAGTAGCCATTACACCGCCACCGGCTAAAATGCCTGCAGTGATTCCAAGCCCATAGCCTTGTTTTAGCATTTCTTTGCCTACAATTCCGCCTATTGCAGCTGTGGATGCAACTCCGGATCCTGACACTGCTCCAAAGAAGCCACAGGTTACAAGAGTTGCAGCGCCGAGACCGCCTGGAACTTTGCTAACTAACATATTGGCAAGTCTCATTAGTCTTGGAGTGCTGCCGTATGCCATAAGGGCGCCTGCGAAAATAAACATAGGAAGGGCCATCATAGTATATGAACGGGCACCATCTACCATTCTTTGAGCCATCACAATAGGAGAAGGGTATCCCTGATATAGTAAAAAAGAGAGAACACTGATACCTATTGAAAAGGCCACAGGTATACCAAGAATTAGGCATACAGCAAGAGCAATAAAAATAAGTGCAATAGGATCCATATCTTAATTCTCCTTTTTCTGCTCTTTGTCTTTAAAATCTTCTACCGCTCTTAATATCATAAAGAAAGTAATTAAAAGAGCTGCGATAAAGAAAACTATATAGTTAATAGCAAGAGGAAGCTTCATTGCAGGAGACATAGTATGCAGATTTGCCATAATAAGAGGATAGCTGTAGCAACATAAAGCTGTTGAAAAGGCGGCGCATACTAAATCTCCTAAAGCAAAAATTGTTCTGGATAAGCGCTTTGGTAGAAGTGACACGAATAACTCGATGCGAGTATGAGCATTTAAGGTTGTAGCAAGGGCTGCACCAAAAAATGTAATCCAAACCATACACATGGATGCCATCTCTTCAACCCACTTAAATGAACCACCAAAAATATTGCGATTTATAACTTGAATAAAAACTATAGTAGCCATAAGTGCCAAAGCAAAACTGCAGGCCCAGGTTACAAGTTTTTTTACAATATCAATCAATTTCATAGCGCTTACCCCTTAAATTTATTTCTGAGATTTAATGGCAAGCTCAATCCACTCTGGACCGTGTTCTTTTGTGAATTTGTCCCAGATAGGCTTGATCTGCTTTCTAAAGGCTTCCTTATCTACTTCATTAATGATCATGCCTTTCTCTTTCAGCTTAGCAATGAACTTAGCTTCATCAGATAATTCAAGATCAAGTAGGCGGGCTTTAGCGGCTTCTTCTTTTACGATTACTTTAAAATCTTCAGGAAGTTTGTCAAACCATTGTTTGTTTACACCAAAGACGCAGTTATCATACATATGTCCAGTTAATGACATATACTTTTGAACCTCAAATAATGATGAGGCAAGAATGTTAGCAGCAGGGTTCTCTTGACCAGAAACAGTTCCTTGCTGTAATGCTGTAAATAATTCAGAGAATGGGAGCATCACAACATTTGAGTCAAGAGCCTTGAACATCTGTACCTTCATGTCATTTTCTGATGTTCTAAATTTAATTCCTTTCATATCTGCAGGCACATTTATAGGTTTTTCGTTGCAGGAAAGGTGTCTATATCCAGACTCCCAATAGGATAAAACGTAGGCTCCGTTTGGTTCGATAATATCTTTAGCAAATTTTGCACCAAACTCTCCATTCCAGGCCTTTCTTGCTCCTTCTAAAGTATCAAATAGGAATGGAATTAAAGAAACATTTGCGGCAGTATCATAACGTTCCCAAAAAGATCCTGACATGATTACAGATGACTCTAGAGTGCCTATATTCATTTGCTCGAGCATTTCGAGCTCTCCGCCTAAAGATCCGCTGTCATATATGTTAATTGCAAGCTTGCCACCAGTTCTTTGTTCAACATTGGTTTTAAACTGTTTGAGTGAAATATTTACAGGATGTTCAGCACCTGCTACGTGACCAATATTCATAGTAAATTCGGCATTTGTAGCTTGAGCCGGTGCTTTGTTCTGGGTAAATGTTGGAGCCTGCAGGGCAAAAGCACAAGAAAACATTGTTGCACTAGCCATGAGTCCTGCACCAACTAAGGTGCGCTTAAAAAAACTATTCATAATTCAAAACTCCTAATATTGTTCTACTCAGTGGAACAATATTAATATTAGTCTTGAAAGAAAGGTTTACAAATTGAAAAAACAAAAAATGAGTTATGTGTCACAAATAATTTTTGGCCTATTTTTAGTATTTGTCTGATTTTGTTCTATTCTGTGGAACATGAAGTATTTTTGTTGAAAATGTTGTTTTTGTAATAAAATAAAAAAAACAAAAAAGAGGGATATGCACAAAGCATGAAAGACTCTTCAAATATAAATCTGCTACATAAAGCCATGGACATCATTGAGCTTCTTACCAATGAAAAGCGTGAAATGGGCGTAACAGAGATAAGTAGAAGACTTAATCTTGTTAAAAGCGGGACATTCAGAATTCTCAATACCTTAAAAGATAGGGGCTTTATCTTTCAGAATTCTCAAACTAAAGCGTATGGGCTAGGTCTTAAGTTTTATTTTGTGGGTGCAGAGGTTCAGTCGCGTCTCCCTCTTTGCGTAGCTGCTCAAAAAGCGCTATCACCACTAAGTGAGTATTTTAAACAAAGTTTTTATCTAGCCATTCCTTTCTTATCTTCTGATCGTGAGCAAGAAATAATTATCATTTATACTACTGCTTGTAGAGAGATAAAAAGTGTTGTAAATAATATTAGTGCAGGATTGATAGTACCAGCACATAGCCTAGCAATTGGACAGTGTATTTTGGCACATATGTCTGATTCAGAACTGCAGACAATAAAGGGAAGTGAGCTCTCAAAAGTCACAGATGATACTATTGTTTCTTGGAGTGTTCTTGAAAAGAAAATAGAGCAGATTAGGGATAAAAATGTTGCTGTCTGTGATGGGACCTTTTGTGAAAATATTATGGATATAGCCGTAGGAGTATATGATTCTATGCACTATCCAATTGGAGCTATCGGCATATATGGCAACTCCATAGAAATAAAAGGAGTACAACGTGATAGTTTAATTAGAAAGTTAAACGCTGCTAGCGCAAAAATATCTGAAAGCTTATAGAAGAGTCTATCAACGATGAAGTATATGATAATAGTTAAACAGGATGCGGATAAAGAAAATATACATCAAACTATTCTTGAGTTGATGGAATCTTATCAATTCGAACTTGATGTTATATTTTTTACAGGTAACTCTGCTTCATTGTTTAAGAATATAAATGCAGACCTGTTGAAACAATATAAAAATAAAGCTGATATCTATGATGTAAGACTCTTGGTATGCGGCAGAGCTACTGAAGAGCAGAACATAGAAAAAGAGCAATTGGTTGGAGTAGAGATATCTGGATATACAGAACTAGCTATTTGTATAGCACAGGCAGAAAAGGTTATAAGTTTTTAAATGATTTTAATTATCTTAAACAGTAGTATAGAAACAAACGACTTTGAGCACGCTCTAGAATTGACTTTGACAATGGCTGATATGGACATTGAATGCATGTTTATGATTATGCCAGAGATTCTAGATACAATTAAGAATAGCAGTTTAGATAGAGTAAAAAAAATAAGACAACTAGAGTTATTTAATGTACCTACATACGCTTTAGGAAATGGTTCATTAAAAGATGAATATATGTTTATAAAGATGATAGATAAAACTGAGTTTCGTAAATGTATTGAGCAGTCAGAAAAGGTGGTAACATTTTAATGTTATACATGTTAAATTCAAACTCATCTTTACTACAATGTCGAGAGATTATAGAAAGAACAGACAGTGTGGTTGTTTTTAAAGAAGAGGATATAGACGAAAGTATAGTGCTGAGTCTATGTGACAAGTGTGAGAGCATAAGAATTGTTGACAGTAACTTCTTCATTGAGAGGAAAAAAAACAATAAAGGAGAAGAGAACAGCGCTATATCTTCTAAATTGATATGTTACAGAGTAAAAGCAAGGGAAGCTGCTATCTTTATAAGTAACTATAAAGGCCAAGTAGTTTCACTGCTGTAATTTTGTGACCTGCCTTTGTAAGAGAGCAAAGCATTATTCTTTTTTTGGCAAATCATTGTATTATATAGCAGGACATTGCTTTAGGAGATTGTATGTACAGACAGGAAACACTTGATGCTATTGTAGAGCAGGAACAACTTTATAAATTCAAGACCTTTGATCATACTGCTGCTATTGAACTTGGCAGTTTAATCATTGAAAACTCAAAAGATCTGGATAGACCTATAGCTACCAAAATTATTTTTGATGATCTTGAGGTTTTTGCCTGCTTCAAGCAGGGCACCAACGAGGTCAACAACAGATGGCTGATGCGCAAGACCAATACTGTTAAAAGAACTCAGATGGCCTCACTGCATGTAGCTGTACTGCGTCATCTTAAAATGATTGAAGATGAGCCATGGCATGATGATGAGGATCACTATGCTTTAGTAGGCGGTGGCTTCCCTATTGTTGTAAACGGCCTGTTCAGAGGCATAGCCTTGGTATCAGGACTGCCTCATTTAAGAGATCATCAGTATCTGACCAATCAGATTGCAACATACCTTGGTCAAAAGCAGATAGAAGTCCCGGTATTTAATATTTAAATCACACATAAACAAAGATGGCAAAGTCCATCTTTGTTTTTAGTGCGCCCTGCATGTGCGCGTTTCTAACGGGTGAAAGTCCCCAACACGCCCCACTAGAGGGAAGTGTATAGCTAAAAGCAAGGTTATAGTGGTAACACTATGGCTGAAGGAAGCTGAAGGCAAATCTCCGGACCTACGAACAGAAACAGTTTATAGGCATGTACCGCGGATAAGTCTGCTAAATATGACGAAGTCCGAAATCTAGTCGTAGCGGTATATGTAAAGACTGAGCGTTATATGGAGAGAAAGAAACCGTACTTACCGGGGGAGATCCGTATAGCGGGAAACCGTAGTAACAACGAATATACGGAAGTCAGCAGACGTCATAGTACCTTGAGAGCACAAGGGAAGGACAGAACCTAACAGATATGAAAATCGGAGGAATTAGCCGGTTAAAAAAAAATGGCTCTGAAAAAGCAGTCTTCTGCAAAAGCAGGCAATTGACTGTAGCTACTGGCCAAGGCTTGGACGTAAATCAAGTTGCGGAGGGTAGGAAGAGTTCTGCCGGATAATATAGACCTATGAGTAATATATCGCAAATTGAACCTATAACCTTAGAGAGAGTGCTCGACTACACTAACCTTAAAAGAGCTCTGCACAGTGTGCTGAGAAACAAAGGCAGTGCGGGCGTCGATAGAATGCGCACAGATGAACTCTGTGAGTATTTACAATCACACCCAGGTGAAATCACTGAGGCGATTAGGAACGGCAAATACAGACCACAACCAATTCTGAGAGTCTACATTCCAAAAGATAATGGAGAGAAGCGACCCTTGGGAATACCAACAGTACGAGATCGCTTTGTACAGCAGGCTATAGCGCAAGTACTAAGCGAGGAGTATGAAAAGGTATTCTCAGACAATAGCTTCGGATTCCGCCCGGGCAGAGGTTGCAAAGACGCGATTGCGAAAGCAAGCGAGTATGTAAACCAAGGTCTAGAATGGGTAATCGATTTGGATCTAAGCAAATTCTTTGATACTGTGAACCACAGCAAGCTTCTCCAAGTCTTAAGCAATAATATCAAGGACGGAAGAGTCATATCGCTGATACATAGGTTCATGAGAGCCCCAATCAGTGAAAACGGCAAAGTTGGTCATAAGACCACAAAGGGCACCCCTCAGGGGGCTTTATGCCGAGCTCGGCATAAAGCCCCTTATGTAGATATAGATATTATGCCAAGTTAGCATATTTATCAAATTGAATTATATAAATTTTAATTTTTTCAACTCTACATAATTTTATATTATTGACCATTTGCTAATCTGAAATCATTTCACTACATAGGAGTTATCACTATGAAACTAGAAATGATTACAGAAGGCTTAAACCAACTTCTTACAGAAAATCACTATTCATCAGGAACTATTGAATTCTATAAAAAAGAGTGGAGAAAAATAAATGACTTTCTAAAACAAGAATATGGTAGCACCGAATACAATATGGAGAGAGGGCTAAAATATCTTGAGGTCAAATACAGTTTTATTCAGAAATATGAAAATAAAGTACTTTCTCAGCAAAGAGTTCAACTTCTACGTGTTGTCCATATGTTAGAGGATTACAGACTTCATAGGGTTCTTACTAGAAGATATTATGCCTCAAAAAATCCAATTAAATTAAATGACAGCATGTCAGATATATTTTCTAAATACTCTTCTTTCTTGTCAAATACAGATCTGTCTGTATCGACTATAAATCATTATAAAAAAACATCGCAAGTTTTTTTAGATTTCATTACCCAACGGAAAGTTGCCGGTATACAAGATATTACGACAAAAACATGCCACGACTTCATTAAAACATTTGCGGGTTTTCAATTTAAAACAGTTGAGCAACAAGTCTGTGGTATAAGGCACTTTTTACGCTTTCTTCATTCATCTGGAATGATTGTTGAAAACTTCATTGACAAGATACACGTGCCAAATATTTCAAAGACTGCAAATATTCCATCTTCCTGGGATTTAGACGATCTTAAAAAGATGCTATCCGCCATAGATAGAAATAATCCTATAGGTAAGAGAGATTATGCAATGATCTTAATTGCCTGTACTCTGGGGTTAAGAGTTGGTGATATAAAAAGACTGCGCTTTAATAATTTTAATTGGGAAGAAAAAAAGCTCTCAATTATACAACATAAAACAAAAAAGCCTCTATCCTTACCAATCCCAGATTATATTGGATGGGCGGTGATAGATTATATAAAAAATGCGAGGCCAAAAGCATATAAATCAGATGTAGTTTTTATAAAACATATGCCACCATTTGATCCTTTTAGCGATGATAGTCATTTACAAAACATAGTCACTAAATATATGCGCAAGGCTAAAATTGATAGTCGCTCCAAAAAAAGATCTGGATTTCATTCTCTACGGCACTCCGTTGGCTCTCTGCTGCTAGAGATTGAAACACCTTTGCCAGTAATAACACAAATACTTGGGCACACCGATCCAGATGTTACAGCTATATATCTTAAAACAGATATAAAAAAACTTGCTGAATGTACTCTAGAGCCGGAGGATTTTAGAAATGAATAAAAAATCCTATAAAAGCGTTTTTAAACAAGAGTTTGCAGATCTTGTTGAATTAAAGAGAGCTTCTGGCTATTTATATAACCATAATGAAGAAGCATTTTTACAACTTGATGCTTTTTTTATTGAAAATAATCTATCTGACAAAGTTATAACAAAGGAGTTAAGTGACCTTTGGTCTAAGAAAAGAGATTATGAAAAAGTTTCAAACCAATTAAAAAGAATTAGTTGTCTGCGCGTATTTTGTAAGTATCTAAATGATATTGGTATAAAGGCATATATTTCTCCAAAAGTTAAAATGAGCAAAGTGAAAAAATATGAGCCACATATTTATTCAGATGAAGAAATTAAGAAATTCTTTTTCTACGTTGATCAAAGTAACTCTGTACAAGACATATGCCCTTTCCGTAAAGATGTAATGCCTATTTTTTTAGAGTTCTATATACAAGTGGTTTGCGTGTCTCAGAGTTACGGCTAATAAAAATAAAAAATATAAATTTACAGGACGGAGTCTTAACTATTTTAAATGCAAAAAATAAAAAAGAAAGATTAGTGCCAATCCATCCAAAGCTTTTAGAGAAATGCAGAGATTTAAAAGCAAAGATCCATACCAACTCAAACGACGAAGAGTATTTTTTTATGATACGACCAGGAGTCGCAATGTCTTTGGTTAATGTATACCATAATTTTCGGCGGTACTTAGAGAAGGCAGGTATACCCCATACAGGCGAAGGCCCTCGTGTTCATGATTTTCGTCATACATATTGCGTAAATATTTTGAGAAAATGGGTTAATGAAGGAAAAGATCTAATGGCCTACCTGCCGTATTTGCGCACAATGCTTGGGCATGAAACTTTTCATGAAACTGCGTACTACGTTAAGTTAACATCAGAAAGGTTTCCTTATATCAAAGACAGAATGAAACAATCATTTCCAGATTTAATTAGGGAGGTAGATGCAGATGATGGCGAATTCTACTGATTTTGCAAAGATTGTTACAAAATTTTTAACAGAGTATCTACCATGCCATAGATGTTATTCTAAAAATACAATCCTAAGCTATAGAGACACTCTAAAACTGTTTTTAAAATTCATCAAGGAAGAAAAAAATATGTCGGTCAACTCTTTTTATATGAAGGATTTTAATCGTGATCTCGTAATAAATTTTTTAGAGTGGTACAGAGGTACCGGAGCAAGCATATCTGCAGCCAATCAACGTCTTGCCGCTATAAAAGCATTTAGTGATTTCGCACAGCTTGAAAAAATTGAATACATTGAGCCTTTACAAAATATCGCAGGAATTAAATCTAAAAAATCTGCACAGAAAGATATATCCTACCTAAACACTGAGCAAATGGCTAAACTTATAAACAGTCCAGATGTTAATACAGCCGTAGGTTTAAGACATAGAATGATCTTAGCACTGATGTATGACAGTGGCTGCAGGGTACAGGAACTTTGCAATATTAAAATTGCAGATATATCTTTGGAGCCAATTTCTACAGTTACACTGCATGGAAAAGGAAATAAAATTCGAACAGTAGTAATATCTGATGAAACTGCATCTATTATACGCAATTACATCAAAAGATACCGCCAATACGCTATAGGAACTGATTTTTTGATTACAAACAGATTTAACCATTCTATAAATCGAGATGGAATATCGTATATTGTTAAAAAATATGCTGGTATTATTAGTAGACAAGATGCTTCTTTTCCTAAGCATGTTCATTGTCATATGTTTAGACATTCAAAAGCTATGCACATGTTGGAGGCTGGCATTAATATAGTCTATATTAGAGATTTTTTAGGTCATGAAGATATTTCAACAACAATGATATACGTCAGAGCTGACAATAGGCTTAAAAATGAGGCAATTAGCAAGCTGGCACCTCTTATTACAGAGTCAGCAACATATCAAGACTGGAATAAAGATCAAGATCTAATGCAATTTTTGAACTCTCTTAAATAATAATATTTATGCCAAGTTAAAAAAATGAAAGTTTATAAAAATCAATTTAAAAACTATACTAACTTGGCATAATATCTATATCTACATAAGGGGCTGTGTGTAGTCCGGTACTTGCAAACATACTCCTCAACGAACTTGATCAACTGTTGGACGCCAGAGACAGGAAATTTGTCAGATACGCCGACGACATGTGCATATTCTGCAGTAGCAGGAAAAGTGCAGAGAGAGTTTTAGAGTGGGTAACACGGTATATAGAGGACAAGCTATTCCTCAAGGTGAACAGAGAGAAAACCAAAATAGTGCATGTCGGCAAGGATATGCAATTCCTAGGTTTTGCATTTCTAAGCGCTAGATGTGTCTCAAAGACAAGAAAGCAGGCAAAGCCAAAGGATCAATATTTCACAACTGTGCACGACAAAAAGAGGAAGAAACTCAAGGAAAAGGTAAAGCTCATACTAGATAGAAGGTGTAAAGGCGGCATTGCTGTCGTCAAAGCTAAGCTGAAGTATCTACTCAGAGGGTGGGTAAACTACTTTGGTGAAGCCATACCAACATCATGGGCAAGGAAAATCGATGCTTGGATCAGAAGACGCGTCAGGCAACTCCTATGGAAACAATGGAAGACCCCACAAAACCGCTACAGACAGTTCAAGCTGAGATGGTCAAAAGCCCCCGCCATCGGAGATGGCACTATGGCATACAGCTCAAACAGTTATTGGAAATTATCGAAAAACCAAGGGATCCACAGAGCACTTAACAATCAGATACTGATAAACGAGGGCTGGACAACTATAACCGCGGAGCTAGAGACCCTGCATTCAAGGATCTCTAGCGCTTGTTAGGAACCGCCCTACTACCGAACGGTACGGTGGGTGGTGTGGGAGCCCGAAAGGGCTACCCGATCATGCGATGTAATATTCAAGATCATGTGTCAAAATATCTATGTAAAAAATCGCAAATTTTAAAGAACTACGACATTAATTAAAAGATTCCCCATAAACTGTACTAATGGGGATTTACTTTAAGCTCATTATATCATATTCACTATCTCCCTAATCTTACCAAATAATTACATAAATCCTTTGTTAACAACAGATTCTTCTTTGCTCTATTATTGTGACATTATTAATAAAATCCATAAAAAAATACTATAAATATATTATTTTAACTGTACATATATGATATAATATGTACAGTTATATCTTAATTAATAGATAATATTTTGAGGGTTTTAGTTATGTCTATACCTGAGAATATAAGAGCCGTCCCAAGACCTACAAATACTGTCGTAGTTCTATCTGGAACTGGCAGATATAGGTACGCTGTTCGTCAAAGATCTGGTACTAAGTATGATGCCAAAGGAAAGGCCCAGCCTATCAATGGAGCTATTATTGGTCATATTATTGATGGTCGTTATGTTGCCAAAGAGACTAAAATTGTATCTCAGGGAGTAATGCCAGATAAATTGTCTTATGGAGCCAGTGCTCTTGCTTTCTCGGTAGTCGGCGATATAAAAGACGATTTGAGGGCCGTGTATGAGTGCGGGGATGTGGATACAATTCTCGCTATGGCCTTGCTAAGGGTAATAAGACCTAGAGTTACAAATACAAGATTGAAGTCCGCCTATGAGCATTGTTTTATTTCAAAATTTATACCTTATGTGGGCCTTAGCAAGAATACAGTAGCAAAGTTCATCTACCACCTTGGCTCAAATTCTCAATTGATGCATGATTTTTATGCAAGACGTATAGACAGACTCCTGCCTTCTTGTCATATTGCTATAGATGGAACTCTTAAGCAGAATACAAGTATAGTTAACGATTTGTCTAACTTTTCAAGGAAGTCTCGTGTCAAAGGTTGCAGAGATGTCTCTATTATCTATGCTTATGTAATAGAAACCATGGAGCCATTATGCTCTATGATTTTACCTGGAAACATTATAGATGCCTCTGCTTATAGAGCCTTTATTAGGAACAATAATATAGAAAAAGGAATTATAGTAACCGACAAAGGCTTTCCACCAAATAAAATTAGACAGGAGCTCGCTGAGCACAAAGATCTTCACTATATAACCCCAATAAGGCGCAATGATGTACGAATCAGTGAGTATTCTCTTTTAGAGTTTGACAGTGCCATCAGATATGAGGAAAAAGCAGTAGTTTGCAGGAAAGTTGTAACAAAAGACGGTCTTTATCTGTATTCTTTCAGAGATATATCAGGCTATGCAAAAGAAAATACAAACTACATAATGAGAACGATAAAAAACAACTCATTTGACGCTCAGGAGTATAAATCTAGAGAAGAAAAGTCCGGATTGATTGTTTTTGAGTCAGATTTAGATCTAGAACCATCTTCTGTATATAAGACATTCAAGGAGCGATGGCTTCTTGAGCTTATGTTTAATCGCTATAAAAATGAAGAGTACTTTGATGAGACAAGAGTTCACAATGACTTTTCTGTGCAGGGTCTTGAGTTTATAAACTTCATATCAACCTTGATTACATCAAGGATTCTAAACAAGCTTGAGGAAAATAATGTACTAAACGGCATAACATATGGAGAGCTTATGGAAGATCTCAATGCCGTATGGAGAAGAACTGATCCACCTATTGAAGGCATACCTGATTTAGATGATGGATACTGGGAAGTGGGGGTTAAATCGAGCTTTGAGGCATTAATTAAACTTGGACTTTGTACCAATAAGCAGGCACCTGAAAAACTTAGAAAAGCTAAAGCTGGTCGACCTCATAAAGAGAAAAAAGAAGTGGACTCGCAAGGAGTTACATCTGAGCCCAAACCAAGAGGAAGACCAAAGAAAAAGCCTGAATTTATTGGACCCAAAAGAAAACCTGGCAGACCTAAAATTGAAAAAACTGACAAGATTAAAAGACCGGTTGGCAGGCCCAAAAAGAGTTCATAGACACTTAAATATGCTATTATTTAAACGGCTTCTTGAGTGGAACAACTTTCCTTTATGATAGCGTCAAATATTGAAGCCGTTTAATAGTACAGATTTTTGGGAAACTTTTAATTAATAAAAAGAATTATTAAATGTTGGCTGTGATTAATCTAATTAGAACGATTGTGCAAAGAAACAGGTAAAGGGGGGTAAATGGCAGTTCCTAAATTCGATAAGTTTTTAACTCCAGTTCTCCTGTGTCTTAGTGATGGTAAAGAGTATTCTATAAAAGAGACCATAGAGTACTGTATTAGATATTATGCTTTAAGTGAAGATGACATAAATGAGAAACTGACAAGTGGCTCTAGTCGTTTGAAAGACCGAGTGGGATGGGCAAGAACATATTTAAAACAGGCTGGTATAATTAAAAGTAAAAGACGTGGTATTTATCAGATAACTGATGAAGGATCAGATTTAATATCCACTAAAAAAGAAATTAGCCCAAAAGATTTGCTTGAGTATCCAGCATTTCAAAGTTTTCTAAATAGAAAGAATGGCTGCGGGTCATCAGAAATCAACACTAAAGAAGTCGAAATATTGGAGTTCACTCCTACAGAGCAGCTTGAACGAGCAGTCACAACGCTTAATGATGAACTTGCTACCAGGTTGCTTGAAATGATACAGAAGAAAGTATCAGATTATGAATTTGAAAAGCTTGCTATAAGACTGCTTATACATATGGGATATGGAGAATTTCAGTACAATAAAAACGCAGTCACACAAAAATCAAAAGACGCAGGCATTGACGGCATCATTTCATCTGACAAGCTTGGACTCGATAGAATATACATACAGGTTAAAAAATGGCACAGTAACAATAAGATAGGCAGACCAGTGTTACAGAGTTTTTTAGGAGCGTGCTACAACAACGATGCAAAAATGATTTTTATAACTACATCTGAATTTACAGCTGATGCTGTTGAGTTTGCAAGTTCGCTAGAAAAAACAGGTAAAAAGATGGTTCTTATAGATGGAAGGAAGCTTGCAAAGCTAATGATTGAGTACAATTTTGGAGTTTCGGTGGAGAAAACATATTTTATCAAAAAAATAGATACAGATTTTTTTGATGAATACGAATAGGCTAGAAAGCAAAAATTAACACATGTGCTTGATTTTAAGTGATTTATGACATAGTCAATACCTGTATTATAAGAAAACACCTACTTTGTGATAATGCGACCAAAAAAATAATTTATCACTTGCCTTTATTTTTGTTGCAAAAGAGCAAATAAAAGTTATAAAATACGGTGCCCCTTGAATATTCAAGGGAGAGTAAAGTCTGTCCATTAAGGACTAACAGGAGATTTTATTTAATGGCTACTATTAATCAGTTAGTACGTAAGCCACGTGTTAAGGTAGTTGCTAAGAACAAGGTTCCAGCCTTGGAAGCCTGCCCACAGAAGCGTGGTGTATGTACTCGCGTTTACGCAACTACGCCTAAAAAGCCAAACTCAGCTATGCGTAAGGTTTGCCGTGTTCGCTTAACCAATGGTTTTGAAGTAACTTCATACATTGGCGGTGAAGGACACAATCTGCAGGAACACTCTGTTGTAATGATCCGTGGCGGTCGTGTTAAGGATTTACCAGGTGTTCGTTATCACACTGTTCGCGGTTCACTGGACTGCTCAGGTGTTAAAGATCGCAAGCAGGGTCGCTCAAAGTATGGTGTCAAGAAGCCTAAGGCTTAATAGACATCCCCGCTAGAGTAAGGCCAAACAGCAGTAGTGCTAGTTTTAAAATTTTAGTTTTGGATAACCCTGAAGTAACGAGGATTTATAAATGCCAAGACGTCGTGTTGTAGGTCAGCGTAAGATTTTACCTGATCCAAAGTTCGGTTCAGAACTGTTAGCAAAATTCATCAATGTTGTTATGCTTGATGGTAAGAAATCAATTGCAGAGAGCATTGTATATGGCGCATTAGACACCATTTCCCAGAAGAGCGGCAAGGAGCACCTCGCCCTGTTCGAGGAGGCTCTGGAGCACATTCGTCCAGCAGTAGAGGTTAAGTCTCGCCGTGTAGGTGGTTCCACCTATCAGGTTCCTGTTGAGGTTCGTCCTGCCCGTGGCAATGCTTTAGCAATGCGCTGGTTAGTTGACGCTGCCCGTTCACGTCATGAGAAGACCATGGCTCTCCGCTTAGCCGGTGAGATGATGGATGCCTCAGAGAACAAGGGCTCAGCAGTTAAGAAGCGTGAAGACGTTCACCGTATGGCTGAGGCTAACAAGGCCTTTGCTCACTTCCGCTGGTAATAAAGAGGTTTTATATAAATGGCACGTACTACTCCAATTGAGTTATACCGCAATATCGGTATCAGTGCACACATTGATGCAGGTAAGACCACTACTACCGAGCGTATTCTGTTCTATACCGGTAAAAGCCACAAGTTAGGTGAAGTACATGATGGCGCCGCCACCATGGACTGGATGGCCCAAGAGCAGGAGCGTGGTATTACCATTACCTCTGCAGCCACCACCTGTTTCTGGAAGGGTATGGCAGGTCAGTTCCCTAAGCAGTACCGTTTTAACATTATTGACACCCCAGGACACGTAGACTTTACCATCGAGGTAGAGCGTTCAATGCGTGTTCTTGACGGTGCCGTTATGGTTTACTGTGCAGTAGGTGGTGTACAGCCACAGTCAGAGACTGTATGGCGTCAGGCCAACAAGTACCAGGTACCACGTATCGCCTTCGTAAACAAGATGGACCGTACCGGTGCTAACTTCCTACGTGTAGTAGAGCAGATCAGAACCCGCTTAAAGGGCAACCCTGTTCCACTCATGCTTCCAATCGGTAAGGAAGATTCATTTGTTGGTATCGTTGACTTATTAAAGCGCAAAGCCATTGACTGGAATGAGAAAGATCAGGGTTTAACCTTTGAGTACACAGATATTCCAGCTGATATGGTTGAAGAAGTTGAAGAGTGGCGTTCAAAGCTTGTTGAAGCCGCTGCTGAGGCCGATGAGACTTTAATGGATAAATACTTCGGTGGTGAAGAGCTCACCGAAGAGGAAATCATTAAAGGTATCCGTGCCCGTACACTTCGCAACGAAATTATTCCAATGTGCTGCGGCAGTGCTTTCAAGAACAAGGGTGTTCAGGCTATGCTTGACGCTGTTGTTATGTACCTGCCTTCACCAATTGATATTCCACCTGTTAAGGGTGAGAAGCTTGATGGTACTCCAGATGAGCGTAAAGCCTCTGATAAGGAGCCATTCTCAGCTTTAGCATTCAAGATTGCAACTGATCCATTCGTAGGTAACTTAACCTTCCTGCGTTCATATTCAGGTGTAATTAACTCTGGTGACACTGTATTAAACTCAGTTAAGCAGAAGCGTGAGCGTTTTGGACGTCTGGTTCAGATGCACGCTAACTCAAGAAATGAAATTAAGGAAATCTACGCCGGCGATATCGTAGCTGCCATCGGCTTAAAGGAGACCACCACTGGTGATACTCTGTGTGTTGAGTCAGCTCCAATCATCCTTGAGCGTATGGAGTTCCCAGATCCAGTTATTTCTGTTGCGGTAGAGCCAAAGACCAAGTCCGATCAGGAGAAGATGGGTATTGCTCTTAACCGCTTAGCTCAGGAAGATCCTTCATTCCGTGTTCACACTGATGAAGAGTCTGGCCAGACTATTATCTCTGGCATGGGTGAGCTTCACCTTGACATTATTGTTGACCGTATGCGTCGTGAGTTCTCTGTTGACTGCAATGTCGGCAAGCCACAGGTAGCATATCGTGAGACAATTCGTTCACAGGTTGAGCAGGAAGGCAAATTCGTACGTCAGTCAGGTGGTCGCGGTCAGTTCGGTCACTGCTGGTTACGTATTGAGCCTTTAGAGCCTGGCAAGGGCTATGAGTTCGGCAACGAGGTTGTAGGTGGTGTTATTCCTAAGGAATATATCCCTGCAGTTGACAAGGGTGTTCAGGAGCAGATCGCCAACGGTGTTCTGGCCGGCTATCCTATCGTCGACGTAAAGGTAACCGTATATGACGGTTCTTACCACGAAGTTGACTCATCAGAAATGGCCTTCAAGATTGCAGCTTCTATGGCCTTTAAGGCAGGCTTCATGAAGGCAACCCCAGTTCTGCTTGAGCCTTTAATGAAGGTTGAGGTAGATACTCCTGAGGAGTACATGGGTGATGTTATCGGTGACTTAAACCGTCGTCGTGGCATCGTTGAGGGCATGGAAGATGGTCCAACTGGCAAGATTGTTCGTGCTATGGTACCTCTTGCTGAGATGTTTGGTTATGCAACTGACCTGCGTTCTCAGACCCAAGGCCGTGCTTCATATGTAATGGAATTTGGCCATTACGCTGAGGCTCCAAAGAATATTGCCGATGCAGTTATCGCTGCTCGTCAAACCAAGTAATTTTGTTTCAAACGTGTGACAGGCACTAAGCCTGCCACACCTTAAAATAGGAATATTAAAAATGGCAAAGGAAAAGTTTGTACGTTCTAAACCACACGTAAACGTAGGTACTATCGGCCACGTTGACCACGGTAAGACCACCTTAACTGCAGCTCTGACCAAGGTTCTGTCAGAGAAGTTTGGCGGTGAGGTTAGAGCTTTCGATCAGATCGATAACGCTCCAGAAGAGAAGGCACGTGGTATTACCATTAACTCTTCACACGTAGAGTACGACACCGAGACCCGTCACTACGCTCACGTTGACTGCCCAGGCCACGCTGACTACGTTAAGAACATGATTACCGGTGCTGCTCAGATGGACGGCGCTATCTTAGTTTGTGCCGCTACTGACGGCCCAATGCCACAGACCCGTGAGCACATCCTTCTTGCTCGTCAGGTAGGCGTACCATACATCATTGTATTCTTAAACAAGTGCGACATGGTTGACGACGAGGAGCTCTTAGAGTTAGTAGAGATGGACGTACGTGAGCTTCTTTCACAGTACGACTTCCCAGGTGATGACACTCCAGTTATCCGTGGTTCAGCTTTAGGCGCTTTAAATGGCGAAGCTAAGTGGGAAGAGAAGATCCTCGAGTTAGCAGCAGCTCTTGATTCATACATCCCAGAGCCAAAGCGTGACATCGATCACCCATTCCTCCTCCCAATCGAGGACGTATTCTCAATTTCAGGCCGTGGTACTGTAGTAACTGGCCGTGTTGAGCGTGGTATCGTTACTGTTGGTGATGAAGTTGAAATCGTTGGTATCCGTCCAACAACCAAGACCACCGTTACTGGCGTTGAAATGTTCCGTAAGTTACTTGACCAGGGTCAGGCTGGTGATAACGTTGGTGTTCTCCTCCGTGGTACCAAGCGTGATGAGGTTGAGCGTGGTCAGGTTCTGGCTCAGCCAGGCACCATCACTCCTCACACCAAGTTCGATGCTGAGGTTTACGTTCTGTCAAAGGATGAAGGCGGCCGTCACACCCCATTCTTCAAGGGCTACCGTCCACAGTTCTTCTTCCGTACAACTGACATCACCGGCACTATCGACCTCGGTGAGGGCGTAGAGATGGTTATGCCAGGTGACAACACCAAGATGATCGTTTCTCTGATCCACCCAGTTGCTATGGCCAAGGGCGAGCGCTTCGCTATCCGTGAGGGTGGCCGTACTGTAGGTGCTGGCGTTGTAGGCGAGATCATTGAGTAATTTAAACTTTTAAAAGTTTAATATTCAATAAAAAGGTCCGGATTTATCCGGACCTTTTGCATTTATGAGCACACAGTTTGTACATTTTCAGGCAAGCTATCTTGATTTGTAAATGACCTTATAATGGCTTTAGAGTGCATCGTTTTTTTTGATCTTTTTTAAAAATCTTAAGTATTTTGGTCGTTTATTTATAGCAGATCTGCATTGTCTGCAATATTTAAAGCTCTAGATATCTGACTATAGCATTAGCCTTTAAAAGGCTCTTTAAAGCGTTAACTTAAAATCATGACCTTATCTTCAATTATTTCTCTATAATCATGTGTACTAAGACCAGCAAAGCTTATTTCATAAAAGCTGCTGTACTCTTTGTCATAAATTATGTTTCTAGTTTTTTGTGTAATAAAGTTTTCATTAATCTTAAGCTTTGTATCTTTACGTAACCGCATAAGCATCAGTATTTGACTGACTAATTTAAAGATTTGCACATCTACGATTAGACAGTGTCTGATAATAATCATGCAGACTGCATCCTAGACAGCACCATAGGCAGTATCATTGCAGGGTATAAGCAAATAAGTGGCGATAAAGTGCAGTTTAATAACATAGGACAGTCTCTAAACGCGGCTTTGCAAATTATGTAGGCTATAGCAATAAATAAATTACGTTCCTATAAGGACCAGCGAGGCTAAAAATCCTATGTTATTGGTTGCAGGCGCTAAAAGGAGCTACTGTATTATAGGTGAGGCTCAGCTTTATTCTGACAGTGAGAATAGCAGCTCTAAAGCCACTGCCGATGACTGTAAGTTTGCAACACTCAATACTACCTTTCTTAGAGTATAAATATGCCTGATACACTTAAGTTTAAACCCATTGTGCCTGAAATGTATCAGAACAATATTCATAAAAACAATGACTTAGATGAGAATGTTGCTCTAAAGTCACGGCAAGTTAGCTCTGTAGGCGCTTCTGATACACCAAAAAAACGACACAGTACCACGCAGATTGAGGCAAATAGCAGACACTTTTAAAAAAAGAGAGCAAAAGCTAAAACAGGTTGCAGGATCCGTCAATGACACGCCATTAAGGGTTGCTTTGCCAATCATTGAGGGGTAAGTCTATTGCCTTTGCCAATGCCTAAAAAATCTTGATGCATGAAGGCAAAAATACTGTAGAGATGAAAAAGTCCAAAGATTTTCCTTTGTACCAAATATATACTTAATCTAATGCAAGCTATGAGATCTAAAGTCTATTACCTTGTATAACTTATTGTTTGTAAGGGTTTTATTGGTAATATCAGTTCTACATCCTATTATATTATCTTTATATACGGGTGATTAAATTTAGGATCTTGCATACTCTTTTAAGATACATAAACAAAAGGCCATGCTAGCTGCCATCATGGCCTATGTACTTTAGGGCAATAGCCAAAGCTGCTTATAAATTAGATATCAAGACCTGACATACGGGCCAGTTTAGCGCGGTTGTGCCAGGCTTCTATATAACGTATGGTGCCCGTTCTGCCACGTGTGGTCAGAGATGAGGTTACTGCATATAGACCTTCATACTGCACGCCTCTTAAAATTTCACCTTCAGATATGCCTGTGGCTGCAAAGTAGCACTCATCTGAGGTAATAAGATCGTCAATAGAGCGCACCATATTTACATCAATGCCCTGATCAATAATAGCCTTGTACTCACCTTCTGATTGAGGGTCCAATTTGGTAAGCATCTGACCGCCAGAGCCTTTGATGGCGCAGGCTGAGATAATACCCTCTGGAGTACCGCCTGTGCCTACCATAAGATCAATTGGCGATCTTGGATCTACGGCCATAAGTGAGCCAGCCACATCGCCGTCACTGTGCAGATGTACACGGGCACCTGCCAGGCGTATACGCTCTATAAGTTCATTGTGACGCGGTTTGTCCAGTACAAAGACATTGACATCACGTATATCTTTGCCAAGAGCTAAAGCCACTTTCTGTAGTGTATCTTCAATTGGTGCGTCAATATCCAGGACTTGGGCAGCCTCGGCGCCGGCACAGATTTTTTTACAGTAAAAACTCTTGCCTGGATTGAACATAGTGCCTCTTGGGCTGATACCTACAACAGCCAGCGCATTTTGTCTGCCAAAGGCTACAGCATTGGTACCCTCAACCGGATCAATGGCAATATCAAAGGCCACACCGCTGCCTGTGCCGACTTCCTGACCATGATAAAACATTGGCGCCTTATCTTTTTCACCCTCGCCAATTACCACTGTACCTTTGATGTTAAGTGAGGCAAAGGCCTGTGCCATGGCATTTACAGCAGCGCCATCTGCGCCATTTTTGTCGCCTCTTCCAAAAAATCTGGCGGCGGCCAGGGCTCCTGCCTCAGTGACGCGTACCAGATCAAGTGCAATATTTTTATCGGTTAAATGTGATGACATAGCCTCTCCGCTTGCATGAAATTTATAGCTATTATAGATCTGTATTTTAGGCAGGTATACTTAATATAAAGATCTGTGCGGATATAGTGGAAAAAAGATTGTGTAAAAGGGCAGTTTAGGTGGAGATAAAGAGTAGATAAAGGTTTGGGTGCTGTGTGTCGGCAAAGGTGGCCGAAGCCACCTTAACGAGCCTTGTTTGTAAATCTTTAAGCTGCGCGCATACCTCTGTAGGCTCTTGGCTGCTCGTTCTCATCACGGGCAAAGGCAGGGCGGGCTGACATAATCTGATCTAACATCTGCTCTGACATCTTGGTACGTGACAGACCTATTACCTTGTAGGTGATAAGTGGTCTTGCTACCTTGGAGATGCAGATACCTGCACGGCCAGAACCATCCTCACCTGAGGTCTGAACTAAAATATGGCTGTCAAGAAGTGAACTTACAGTAGGCTCACTCAGAGGCAGATTTAATACTGACTTTCTTTGCAGAACAAATTCACGCAAAAGAGCACGCTCGGCAAAGTCCAGTCTTTCTACGGCGGTGTTGACGCTCTCTTCTACATACTTGGCGTATTTCTTGGAGCGTACTGAGTTGTACACTTTAAGTACACCAATGGCAATGAAGTTTGAAATTTCCACTATAAGCGCCAGGTACAGGAACTGTCTGTGGCTGTCAATGCTTGCTGCAAGATCCGGTGATACAAACTCAAATGGAAGAACAAGCAGTAAAACAGTCATGCTAAATAACCAGACCATGAAAGTGGTTAAGCTCCAATATGATGCAAAAGGTGAATAATTTCTATCCATTTTTAGGCTCCTGTAAAAAAAATCATGTTTTAAATTTGGATAAACACCTATGAGCAAATTGTGTGCCATATTTTACAAATGGCTTGTTAATGCTGTTTTCAGAGCCATGTGACAAAAAACTAAATATAAAATCAATAAATGATGTCAGAATTGTGACAGAGTCAAAGTGCTTAATTAAAGTAAATTGTGTTTATAATAGGCACATATCAGCAGATGCTGTCTGCTATAAAGCAGTGCAGCGCAGAAACTGTACAAGAATATTATAGAGGACCGTATTTAAAACGGAAAAAGTACATGAAAAAGATTGTAGCTATCATTAAACCTTTTAAATTAGATGATGTGCGCGAAGCACTAAGCTCCAAGGGTATTTCAGGTATGACAGTGTCTGAGGTAAAAGGCTTTGGCCGTCAGAAAGGTCATACCGAGCTCTATCGTGGTGCCGAATATGTAGTGGATTTTCTACCTAAGGCCAAACTTGAACTTGTTGTAAAAGATGATGATGTAGATGCATGCATTGAGGCTATCATAAAAGGTGCGCACACCGGTAAAATCGGCGATGGCAAGATCTTTGTGTCAAATGTTGAGCGTGTAATCAGAATCCGTACTGGCGAGGAAGGCGAGGACGCCATCTAAATAAAACGTGCGTATACTTTTTTGAAGGTACAGCTGTTAAAATATAGCTGTACCTTTTTTATATCAGGAGAGAGCAATGCAAAAAAAGACGTGGACTAAAGTTACAGCCCTGTGCCTTGGAATAAGTGCCTTTGTTTTAAGTGCCTGCTCCACTACACCACCAGCAAATCCACGCGATCTGTGCTCTATATTTCAGGAAAAGGACAGCTGGTATGTGGCAGCTCATAAAGTACATAAGAAATATGGTGTGCCTATAAATGTGGCTATGTCCATAATGTTTCATGAATCGGGCTTTGTGGACGATGCCAAGCCTCCTATGCGCTGGTTTTTATTCATACCTTATGGTAGAGGCTCATCAGCCTATGGCTATGCGCAGGCTCAGGATGCAGTATGGAGCGAATATCTTGAAGAGCAGGGCTCCTATTTTTCTGATCGTGATGACTTTGATGATGCCCTTGATTTTATTGGCTGGTACATGACCAAGAGTAAAAAGATCAACAATGTACCTCTGACCGATGCCTACAGACAGTATTTAAACTATCATGAAGGCTGGGGTGGCTATGCCAGCGGCAGCTACAAGGGCAAGGATTCTCTGCTGCGTATTGCACAGAGTGTCAAAAGAATGTCTGACAATTATAAACAGCAGCTTTTAAAGTGTAATTTATACTGATTATGTTAACTATGGACAAGGCAGTCTTTTTTGACAGAGACGGCGTTATCAATGTAGATAGCGGCTATGTTGGAAAAATTGAAGATTTTCATTTTATAGAGGGTGTGCCTGAGGCTTTATATGCCATACGCATGAAAGGCTATAGACTGATTTTAGTCACCAATCAGTCAGGTATTGGCAGGGGTTATTATTCAGAGGATGATTTCTGGGAGCTTTGCGATTATATGCAGGAGAGCCTTGAGTATAATTATGCTTTGTTTGATGCCATTTATTTCTGCCCGCATCATCCTGAGGCCACGCTTGAGAGCTACAGATGTGACTGTGAGTGCAGAAAGCCAAAGCCAGGCATGTTTTTGCAGGCCAAGGAGGATCTTAACCTCAATCTTAGCGCCTCAATTATGATTGGCGATCATGCAGGCGATCTTATTGCAGCGCGTAGGGCCGGCGTCAAAAAACTGTTGCTTGTAGGAGAGCATATACAAGAGGAGCAGGGCAAGATAGACAATATAGAAGTCTTTGATGATTTAGTTGCAGTAGTAAAAGAGTATAAGGGATTTTAACCATGATAAAAATAAAACTGCTTTTTCTCCTTGGAACACTAACCTCAGCTTTGCTGTTTGCAGGCTGTCAGATGCCTCCGTCTCAGACACAGTCTGACAGTTATAAAAATCAGATTCCTGCAAGTGTAGGCTCAAAGCACATTGCCATGACCAAACACAACCGCTTTGTCAGAGTCTCCGACAGTATATGTGTGATAAAGGCCTATGATGAGCGCAATGGCAATATACTTTACAGACAGTCAGGTGCCTATATTCAGAAGATAACCTATGACAAATTTGCCCAGCACTCGCCGGCCACCTATCTGCTGCAGAGCTATGATGAACATTCAGCCAGGGCCGAAGTGCAGGCAAAAGGCTGTAATATTTTAGTGCATCCACAGATTATATACTGGGCAGAGAAGACTTTTGAGAGTCAGAATATTGTGGTCAAACTTAGCATGTATGATGCCATGTCCTATCAGATGGTCAACGAGGTAACACTCAGCGGATCGGCAATCAGGCAGGGCTTTCAGCATGAAAGCGGATTATCTACTATAGATCACGCTTTAGAGCAATACATCAACTGGCTTTATAAAAATTAATAAAAATTTTTACTCAAAAATGCGCCACTTTTGCAAAAGTGTATTAGAATGGCTATAACAACTTAAAGTTGTATTTTGTCTGTTTAAACAGTATTGGAGAATAACATGACTAAGTATTCAGCATTATTAGGTGCTTTAGCACTCGGCGCAACTGCATTAGTAGGCTGCACATCACCAGCTTTAGACCAGTTAAATGCAAAGGTTGACGCTATTGCTGCCGACGTTGATGCTTTAAAGACCCAGCAGTCAAAGCTGGCTAACGATGTTGCTTTCGTTAAGTCAGATGCCGCCCGTGCTAACGAGCGTCTTGACAACCTGGCTCGTCGTTACAAGAAGTAATTCTTCTTATAACCATGAAAAGGGCCGGATATCCGGCTCTTTTCATCTGTACACCATATTATTTTTCTACACTAAAATCTCAGATCTGTTTTACTTGCTCAGGTCAGCTCCATTCACTAAAGCTTATAATCTTGGTGCATTTAACCCAAGCTGGCTGCATTATTGTTACTCAAAGCCTTTATAAAACATTATTTACAAGATTATCCTCTAATGGGTCAATATAGCTTTTATGCCTCTTATGGCTTATATCAGAGCGTGTTTAAAAAAGTACAAATTATTTTGTGCTTTTTCTGAAATGTGGAATAGATTTTTGCTATTGTATAGGCATAAGTAGTCTTAAAAAAAGAAGCAGGCCTATGCATACTGATACCCTCAATATTGTCAATTCCAATGATCTGCAGGTTCTATCTCAGATCTGTGCCCGTATTATTAGTGAAAACCCGCTGCCTGATCCATTTATGCGTGAGAGCATACTGGTTATGAACAGTGGTATGAAAACCTATTTAAGTCAGGAGCTTGCCAATTACTCAGGCGTACAGGCTAACTGTCGCTATGTACATGTCTGGCAGATTATATGGGAGATTTACAAATCCATTCATAATCTTACAGAAACCAGAAATCCATTTTCCTCTGATTATTTAAGACTTAATATTTTCTCTTTGCGCCATATATGGGAGCAGGATGAGGGTGAGTATGCCTTTTACTTTCATAAACTTGCAGACTATACACAATATGATGTGACAGGCGATAAGGCTTATGAGCTCTCAGGCAGGATTGCCGATATCTTTGATCAGTATCAGATGTACAGAACTGATTATATTCTTGAGTGGAATAAGTTCACAAAAGATGATTTTGCCTACTATATGACAGACAGCTCTGAGTCAGGAGCCATTGGTGCCTGGATTGAGAGGGTGGCTAAGTATACAGCAGGCGGCAGGGTGCGTTCAAATAGTGCCTATCTGCGCATTAAAACCAATCTTGAGGAGAATATCTGGCAGATAAGGCTGTGGTGTCTTTTGCGTGAAAATCTTGATTTAAAGGCCGTTGAGACACAAAGTGAGGATTATGATACAGCCTGTTTAAGTGTTATGGCTGACAGAGCGCAGATGCTAGATGCGCTAAAGAGAGCGCTTAAAAACAACAGGGAACTTAGTGATCTTGTACCACAGCGTATCTTTGTTTTTGGTGTATCCTCACTACCTGTGGCTGTTATTGAAATACTGCAGGCACTCTCCACCATAAGTCAGGTTTTTATCATGCTTTTAAATCCCTGCGCGCATTACTGGGGAGATATTAAAGACAGCTATGTAGAAAAGTTTGAGGATTTTAAAAAGCTGCTTGCAAGAAAATATGCCAAAGATAATATGCTCTCCCTGCCTTATCAGCGTAAAAACTATGAGGTTAAGAATTTTAACTATGCAAGTGAGGATTATACAGATGGCATAAGACAGGAGGGTAATGCTCTGCTTTTATCTCTTGGCAGGCAGGGTAGGGATAATCTATCCTTGCTCATGGAGTATGACGAGAGTGTAAACTTCATCTCAGCCTTTGCCGACATTGAGGGCACCTGCCTTTTATCTGAAATAAAAAGACGTCTTTTAGAGCTTGATGAGAGTACAGATGAGACAAGATATGTGCTACGGAATAATGACAGATCGCTTGAGATTCACTCCTGTCATACAAAGATGCGTGAGGTTGAGGTTTTAAAGGACAAAATTTTAGAGCTCTTTAACTCCTACAGGATCAGGGGACAAAAATTAAGACCGCGTGATATTGTGGTTATGGTTCCTGCCATCAATGCCTATGCTCCATATATTCAAAGTGTCTTCTCCCCTGATATTAAAGATGAGATATCTTTGCCCTATGCCATATCAGACAGATCATCAGGTCAGGAAAATGCTGTGGCTGATGCGCTTATAAGTCTGCTTAGCATAGATAAAAAAAGAATAACAAGCAATTTTATTTTAGATATGCTTACCATTCCTGCCATTGCCTCTAAATTTGATATTAGCTCAGATGATCTTGAGCTTATAGGGCGCTGGTTTAATGACAACAATGTGCTCTGGGGTATTGATGATACAGCCTTTTTATTTGACTGTGATGGTAATGAGGCACTAGAGCTTGGTGAGCATCTGCCTTTTACCTTTGGTCATGGGTTAAAGCGCATGGTGGAGGGTACACTGCTTGGTAGCTCTGTAAAGGATGATGTCTATCTTGATATTGAGGGCTCTGATTTAAAAACACTCTCATCTGTGTACAGCTTTATCTATAAAGTGGCCAATTTAAAGCAGACCTTTATTCCAAGTCTTGCTCTTGAGATCAAGGATGAGCACAACAGCAGCTGGCAGAGCATGATAAATAAGCTTATAGCCGACTTTTTTGATACGCAGGATGTCGCCTGTCAGGAGGTTATAGCTATTATTGCTGCTGCTCTTGATGATATTGCAGCTATAATTGGCGATTTAAAGCAAAAGCCTAAAATCACTCTTGCCACATTCAGATCCATGCTTGAGAGTGAATTTAGCAAGAGCAATGAGTTCTCGCCATTTTTGCGTGACAAGATTAACTTCTGCTCACTAGTGCCAATGCGAGCAGTACCTTTTGAGCATGTTTTTGTGCTGGGCCTTAATGATGGTGAATTTCCGCGTCAGGATGTGCTTTTAAACTTTAATTTAATGTCAGTGCCAGATCTTATACGTCGCGGTGACAGATCTGCATCAGCTGAGGACAGATTTTTATTTTTAGAGGCCATAATTTCAGCAAGACAGTCACTGTATTTATCCTATATAGGCCGTGATGCTGTTGACAATTCAGTGCGTAATCCATCAATTGTACTCTCTGAGCTTTTAGATTATCTGTCAGACAGTCTTGTACTTGAAAACGGTAGCTGTGATGAAAAGTCCATATTGTCACGCCTTATAAAAGAGGAGAGACTGCATGGTTATGATGCAGATAATTTTTTAGAGGATAATGGTCAGCAGCATGTACTCTATCATCCTTCATTTAACCGTGACTATTTTTATCAGTGTATCTATGAAGTCAAGGAACTTGACTATATGCCATATCTTGGTTTTGAGAGCTTTTCCAATGAAATTGCACAGAATCTGTTTTTTGATCTGTCGGAGGTTGAGGATTTTTTAAGATGTCCCTGCCGCTTCTTTTTAAAAAGAGTGCTTGATATCTATGTCTCTGATGTAAGGGCCATGTCACTTGCCGATCATGAAAGTTTTGCCTTGGGATCTTTTGATATAAATCTGCTGTTTAATGATTTGATTGAATCGCTCTTTGTGGGTAAAAATCTTATAGATGATCTCTTTGGTGTAACTGATGAAAACTCATTGGTAAGAGTTACGGTGCAGGGCACAAGTTATAATCTGCCCCCATCTGTCTACAAGGCATTAGAGAGCTTTATTGAAGATAAAAGACGTGATGGCAGTATACCTTATGGTGTTTTTGCACAGGAGGTCATAGCTGAGCTTAAATTAAAATTCTGCGCTTTGTGTAAGGCTATATGCGCTATAGCCAAAGACACACTTGAGGTTTTTGATAAAGATAGCAGCAGTGTTTTTGAGTTTATGGTGGATGAGTATGCACCATCGGGGCGTATGATGCATAAGATAGAGCTAAGAAGTGCGCACAGGCAGTGTAATTATAAAATCTTTGCCTTTAACACCTTTGAGATGGGTAAGGTGCCATATAAGGTGGCTGTAAGCTGTGCTCTGTACAGTGCCTTTAATGCTCTAAATGGTTTTGACTCAACTTTCTATGCCATTGACTCTGTTGGCAGCACCTTGTGCTTTAATGGGTTTACCCACGATGAGGCAGAGAGTTTTATGAATGAGGTTTTAAGTTTTATGATCTTTGGTCTAAGACGGCCGCAGCCATGGTGTGACAGACTTATAGGCACACTTGATTTTGGTAAAGAGCATGACTTTGAGGAATTTATTGCAAGTATACAGCTAAAAGAAAGTGGCAATGCCTCTTTTGACTATGTGTTCAATGATGTGCCTACTGTACTTGAGCATGGGATATTATTGTCCAATTTACATGATTTTTTTGAGTTTTATACAGAATATATTTTACAGCACTTTGGTGCAGGGAGTGAGTAGAAGTTATGAGCTCAAATACACTTGTAATCAAAAACTTTGATCTTAAACTCTCATCACTTATTGAGGCCAGTGCCGGCACGGGCAAGACCTATACTATAAGCTATCTTGTTATAAGACTGCTTTTAGGCTCTGGCATGCATAACAATACAGCGCATAAGGATGGACCTTTAAATCTTGAGAATATTCTTATTGTAACCTTTACAGAAAAGGCCACAGCTGATTTAAAGGCTAGGGTCAGAGAGAAAATACGTTATGCGCGCCTTGGCTTTGAAAAATATTTAAAGGACAGGGAACACTTTGATAAAACTCAATATGAGACACAGCTAGTTGAGATTATTGAAGAGTTTGAGGATGACAATCTAAAAACTCTCTCTGGGGCGCTGCAGATTTTAAAAAGAGCTGAAAGATCTGTGGATACTGCATCCATCTACACTATACATTCTTTTTGCAACAAGGCATTGAACCGTATTTATGCCTTTGAGACAGGTGAGGCTTTTGAAAATGAATTTGTCATAGATATTGGCAAATATCAAAAAGAGGCGGCACAGAGCATGTGGCGCTATCTTTTCTACCCTGAATCTGACAGATTAAAACTCATTGAGGACAATTATCTTGAAAGCACAGATGGCTATACACTCTTTAATAAATACAACAGTTATCTTGAAAAGGTGGTGCTGCCTGATAAAAAGCAAGGCTTTTTAGGCTATAACATTATAAATCTGCCTCTAAAGCTAAAAGCTACCAGCGCTGTTGAGGCTTTAGATGAGCTTGTAGCCTATGTAAAAATACATGATTCTTTAACAAGTCTTGGGGATATCTTTAAAAGACGTCTTTGTGACCAGGACAGTGTCAATTGCATAAAGAACAGACTCTATGCTCTGTATAATCCAAAGTCAGGCAATGGCAACGGCTTTGCCTTTAAAAGCAGCGATAAATCTCTGCTGTCACAAAAGCGCGGTCTATTATTTTTAAAGCTTGTAAACCAGGCCATTGATGATATTGATAACCTTGATCTTACGCAGGTGCAGGAGGCAGTGGATGCCATTGTTGGCAATGATTTTGATGAGCCTTATAAATACTTTGTAGATGGCTCGCGTATACGCTCACTGACGTCTGCAAGTGTGGCTGATTCAAATCTGCTTGCAGAGAGCTGCAAATACTTTTATGAATTTGCCCTTGAGTGTAGTGAGCTTTTAAATGAATTTACAGATATAGTGCTTTTGATAAATCTGGTGACAGTTATCTGCATCAGAGAGCGCGTGGAGCTGTTGTGTAAAAGAGATAAGGTTATCTACTCCAATGATGTTTTAACCAGACTCTTTTATATTTTAAATACCAAAGAGAGTGGCGATGCTCTGGCCAGACTTTTGCGTCAGCGCTACAGAGTAGCCATGATTGATGAGTTTCAGGATACCGATCCTATACAGTTTAATATCTTTAAAAAGCTGTATTTAAATGAAGAGGCTCAGGATAACGGCGCTGCCTGTTATCTAATTGGCGATCCAAAACAGTCAATCTATGAATTTCGTGGCTCTGATATCAACTCCTATCTAAAGGCCCGCAATCTTATTGAAAAGCTGCAGCAAAGAGCCGGCGGCGTCGGTATTTTAACCTTAGATACCAATTACAGATCGGATAGGACCATTATTGAGTCTGTCAATGCCATGTTCAGCTCAGATATTGGCAAAAGCGATAAAAATGCCTTTATTAGTGACAATATAAAATATCTTAAGGTAGGTCATGTTACAAAGGACAGTTATTTAAAGGATACAGACTCATTATCTCTTGCCCAAAACGGCACTACTGTGAGCATCATCGACACAATTAATAAATATAAGGCAGCCGAACTTAGGCTTATGGTGGCACGCAGAGCTGCGCTTGATATTGTGCATCTTTTAAGTCATGGACGCATTGTCAAGGATGGGGTGGAGTGTGAAATACGTCCAGGTGACATAGCTGTTTTAGTAAGCTCTGGCAGTGAAAATGAGTATATAGCAGAGGAGCTTGAAAAGCTTAATATCCCATCTGTCTATTACTCTGACAGACAGTCGGTACTAAAGGATGCCTCTGGTGAAAAACCAAGTGAGGATGCCAAAAACATCATCTATCTGATGCAGGCTATGATGGAGCCTACACGCAGATCTACTCTAAACCGTCTTTTGGGCAGCAGACTTTTAGGTCTTAATGGCAAAGAGTTTGATGCACTGCGCTCTGATGAGCACTATGAGCATGAAATTGAGCTTTTAAATAAATGCCGTCTTGTCTGGGAGAGAGACGGCTTTTTATCAGCCTTTGCCACCTGGTATCTTGATGGTAGCCATGACTGTCTAAGACGCCGCCTGTCAGAGCATGGTGGCTTAAGGCGCATATCCAATCTCTATCAGATTGCAGAGCTCATACAGGGTGTGCACAACTCCATAAGCGGTGTTATGGCACAGCTGCGTTATTTTATAGATCTTATTGAATCGCAGGATAGTACACTAATTGCCGATGACAGTACCTTTGAAAAAAGACTTGATACACAAAGAGATCAGGTCAAGGTTTTAACCATCCACAAATCCAAGGGTTTAGAGTTTCCAATTGTTATCATGCCATTTTTATGGTTCAAGGCGCAAAAAAAGGAGATGGCCGATCAGAGAGTTATTCCTTATTATGATGAAAATGAGGGCGCCTATGTCATTGGCTTTAATGCCACAGCTTCAAAAAACAGCCGCGATCTGGCTTCAGGCTGTGAAAACAGACGTCTTTTATATGTGGCTGTGACCAGGGCACGCTATGCCAATTATATGTATGCTGTAGATACACAGCATGTGCGTGGCTATGAACAAAGTCCTGTCAATGCTCTGCTCTCAGGGCGCAGTGAACGCAAAGGCTCATTTGAGATAACAAATGACAATTTACATGCCTTTAGCTCTGTCTCTGACTCTATGCACCTGCATGAACTGACAGTAAAAGATGGACAGGTGCTGCACACTGGTGAGAGAGAGTACACCTACAGGCGCGAGATACATGATTATGATGAGTTTGAGTTAGGCATCTTTTTTCCTGAATCCATAGACAGACGTTTTGTCTTTACCTCATACTCTGCTATTACCAAAAATGCCATGCTTGCTGAGAGCTACAGGGCTGCTCTTTTAAAAAATGATGAAAACTATGTGGCAGATGAGTTTACAGATGAAATGGCAGATAAAGATGTAAGTGTCATTCTGCCATCTCTTGCGCACTCTGGGCTTGATGTGCAGCAGTGTTTTAATAATTTAAACTATCCAAAAGGCGCTGTCTTTGGCACCATTATGCACAATATTTTTGAAAAAACGGCCTTTGACAGATTAGATGGCGGAGCTTTAGCTCAGGCTGTAGCTGATATTGTGTTAAAAGAGGGAGACAGCAATGCCATAAAGCTAAAAAAAAGCTGGCTTTATGGCTGTCCTGATGAGGACTATCGTTTTTATGCACACAATAGCCTTATGGCAATAAGTACATGGTTTGACAGGGCCATACGTCAGGATCTTCTGTGTCGCACTGATAAAAGCTATGCTCTTTGTGATCTTAAAGAGATGGATTATATAGCAGAAATGCAGTTTTTGATGCCCTGCAGTGCCTTTGATATTGAGGATTTTAACAGATTGTGTCAAAAGGAAGCCTTAAGGGTATTCAAAGATTGCCCTGACAAGTCCTTTATTGAGGGCATGGCTTTGCAAAAACAGATAATAGACGGTTATTTAAACGGATCACTGGATCTTGTGCTGCGCTTTAAAATTGATAATGAATACAAATACTTTGTGCTTGACTACAAGTCAAATTATCTTGGCTCATCTTTGTCTGACTACAGAGCGCAGAATATTGGCAGAGTCATGTTTAATGAACATCATCGCTATGATGTGCAGTATCTTATCTATACTGTAGTTTTGCATCGTTATTTAAAGCTGCGCCTTAAGGATTATGACTATGACAGGCATATGGGAGGCGTTTTATATCTCTTTGTCAGAGGCATGGGCCATGATAATGAGCATGGTGTCTTTCATACTAAAGTTGATTATGATCTTGTGCTGCAGATTGAACAGCTGCTGTATCCTAAGGAGTAGAGACAATGCACAATACACTATATTATGTACAGCAGATAGAAAAACACTTTGGCTATGCCTCAGGCAGTGCCAAATGTATTGCCTCTTTTATCTATGAAAAGTACTTTTGCGATGTAAAACTTATTGATAACAATAAGTTGCAGCATGTAGCTTGCGATCGTGAGCTTGACTGTCTGTATACCATCTACCTTATTTTAATGCTCTGTCACAATCTTGATAACAAGGATGTATGTTTAAATCTTGAAAGCATTTTTACACCAGGTGGTGTGCTTGATACCTACAAAGCCTATGAAAAGGAGAGTATAAGACTTTACGCTCTCTCCTACCCGCAGGATAAAAAACACTTTAGAGCTGTGCATTTTGATAAAAAGCTCTTTGAGGGATATATACAAAGAATAAGTCACTCTTTACTTGAGTGCATTGAATATAAAGACAGTAATCTTATAGACAGTGCAAGCTTTGCATCTGCTGCTGATAATATAAAAGAGATGGCAGCTACACAAGCCATCACTGATACACAAGATAGTGCCCTCAAAGCAGTTGATCGTGATTGTGAGGATAATAACAGCAGCACAGATAAGGAATGTCCTCTGATTTTAAGTCTTAATCGCCTGTATATAAGACGCAATTATCTGTATGAAAGCTATATTGCACAGTATATTGCCACCAAGAAAAAAAACAGATATATAGATGAAGCTAAAATTCAGGGTATTCTGCCAAAGCTTTTTAATATAAGAGAAGGCGAGCTTAACTATCAGCTTTTGTGTGCTCTTTTATCTATATATCAGGGTTTTTCTATAATCTCAGGCGGACCTGGTACCGGCAAAACCACAACTGTATTAAAACTTTTATTTTTACATCTTTATCTAAATCAGGGACAGAACCTTGATATACGTCTGTGTGCGCCTACAGGCAAGGCAGCAGGACGAATGAAAGAGTCTATTGTCTTAGGTCTTAATTATTTAAAATACAGTTTTAAAGATGACAGTGCACTTTTGACTCTTATAGACAAGATTCCAACCGAGGCCTGCACCATACACTCATTAATTGGTGTCATGCCGCGCAGCAGTAAATCAAAATATAATGAAAACAATAAGTTAACTATAGATGTTTTAATTGTAGA